>JAAUYS010000165.1 GCA_014804995.1 Clostridia bacterium | reverse complement strand
GTCGTTGACAGCGACAAGGCGTTCAAAGAGGCAATGGCTGTTAAACAGTCATATGAAATTGACAACATCAAAAAGGCTTGCGAAATTACGGACAGAGCGTTTAAAGAGCTTTTGCCCCGTATAAAAGAGGGTATGACCGAGAACACCGTCGCAAGCGAGCTTGAATACCTTATGCGCAAATACGGCGCAAGCGGTACAAGCTTTTCAACGATAGTAGCATTCGGTAAAAATTCTAGTATTCCCCACCACGAAACGGGGGAGGACAGGCTAAAATTCGGCGATATCGTATTAATCGATTACGGATGTAAAGTCGGCGGTTACTGTTCCGACTGTACCAGGACCTTCCTCTTCGGTGACGATAAAAAGCACGATGAATTTAAAAAAGCCTACGCGCACGTTTTAAAGGCGCATATGCTTGTAAAAGAAAACGTTACAGACGGCATTACGGGAAGAGAGGCGGACGGTTTTGCCCGCGACTATCTCAGAACTTACGGCTTAGATAAATTCTTTACCCACTCGTTAGGACACGGAATAGGCATAAACGTACACGAACACCCTATGCTTTCACCCAAGAGCTTGGACGTTTTAAAGGACGGAATGGTCTTTTCCGACGAACCCGGGGTATATTTTGAGGGCGACTTCGGAATAAGAATAGAGGACACTATAACTCTTTCCGAAGGAAAGGTTATAAGCCTCACAAATTCAGATAAAAATTTAATTATTTTATAAATTCAGTCAATTTACAAGGAGTTTAAAATTATGGCATCAATTTTAGCAGGCGACATCAGAAAGGGTTCTACTTTCGAGTATAACGGCAAGGGCGTTTACACCGTAACCGAGTTCCAGCACGTTAAACCCGGCAAGGGCGCAGCCTTCGTAAGGGCAACCCTTAAAAACGTCGTAACGGGACAGGTTCTTTCGGATATAACCTTCAACCCCACGGCAAAGCTTGAAACGGCTCAGGTTGAAACCAAGAAGATGACATATTCTTATACCGACGGAGAGTTCTATTACTTTATGGACCCCGATACCTTCGATATGATTACTCTCAACCTTTCTCAGGTAGAAGAAGCGTTGAAGTACATCAAAGAGAACGACGTCGTAACCGTAAAATCTCTTAACGGAACGGCTTTCTCGGTTGAACCCGAAAACTTTGTAGAGCTTAAAATTACCGAGTGCGAACCCGGCGTTAAGGGCAACACCGCAACCAACGCAATGAAGAACGCGGTAGTTGAAACGGGCGCAACCGTACAGGTGCCTATGTTTGTTGAAGAGGGCGAAATCATCCGTATCGATACCCGCACCGGCGAGTATATGTCGAGAGTAGGAAAATAATGCTCTCCGTCATTCAGCGGGTAGGTAGAACGTCGCTTTCCGTTGACGGTAAATTAATATCGGAAATTCCTTTCGGGCTAGCAGTGTACCTTGGGGTAAAGGTCGGCGATACCGAAGAACAGGCAAGGGCAACCGCAAAAAAGGTCGCCCAGCTTAGAATTTTCGAGGACGAGAACGGCAAAATGAACAAGTCCGTAAAGGAAGTAAACGGTGAAATTTTACTCATTTCCCAGTTTACTCTTTTAGGCGACTGCTCTCACGGCAACCGCCCGAGTTTTATTGAGGCGGAACGCCCCGAAAAGGCTAAACCCTTATACGAGCGCACGGCGGAACTTTTAAGGGAACACGGCGTAACCGTAAAGTGCGGTGTTTTTGGCGCGGATATGAAAATAGAGCAGTATAACGACGGGCCTGTAACCGTAATATACGAAATTTAATTCAGGGCGAAATTTCGCCCTGTTTACTTTTAATTATGCATATTTTCAAACATTTAAGAACGGTTTCCCGCCACAGAAGAGTAGTAAGAAAGCTCTGCTTTAAATGCGGGCTTATCCGTCAAGGACTTTTCCACGATATGTCAAAGTACAGCCCGTCGGAGTTCTGGGCAGGCGCTAAATATTATCAGGGCGATAAAAGTCCTCAGGTTAAGGAGAGGGAGGTTTGCGGTTATTCCAAGGCTTGGCTTCACCATAAGGGCAGGAACAAACACCACTTTGAGTACTGGACGGACTACGCTAACGGTAAAAGAGTATACGTAGATATGCCCGCGAAGTATTTTGCGGAAATGGTCTGCGACAGGGTTTCGGCTTCAAAAATCTATTTAAAAGAAAAGTACACTGACGCGTCTCCGTTAGAATATTTTATCAACCGCACCGATAAAGACGGAATGAACCCAAAAACCGCTGAAAGATTAGAGTACTTTCTAACAATGCTCAAAGAAAACGGCGAAAAGCAAACCTTTAAAGAACTAAGAAAATACGTCAAAGATAATAAGTAATTAAAAGCCCCCGCAATTATGCGGGGGCTTAGTTTTGTTTTTACTTCGTTCTGGCAATTTTTACGTTGTCTTGTTTGCGGTTTCTAAGTTCCTTTACGGGATGTTCCTTATCCTGATAGCGGTAGTCCTCGCCAAGCCTTTCAATAGCCTTTTGGATAACGAGGTGAGAGGGGTTTTTCTCGGGGTCGCCGGACATATACTTCTGATAGTCAAAGTACCTGTGGCTGTCTGGTATTTTCTTAATATCTTTATAGTCGTCAAGTACCTTGGTGTTGTCTGCGGTAAGGTTTACTGTGTCGGCAAGCACCTTTCTTATATATTCCTTGTTACCGCCAAGCTTCAAAAGCTGGGGGAACTCGCCCGAACCGCACACGCTTTCAAAAGTCTTGTTTTCAAACTTTTTAAGCATTTTAACCGCCGTTTTAAGGTGAGTTACTTCCATTTTAAAGTGTTCGGTCCAAATCTTCTTTATATTCTCGTCGCGTTCGTCCTGCATAGCGGAATAGTACAGCCAGCACTCGGTGTACTCGTGCATAACCCACTGTTCCAGCCAGGAAAGATTGGGGTCTTTAAGGCTTTCGTATTGGGAAACGTGCGCTTCTTCAATCATAGCAATTTCCGCGTACAGCTTTCTGCCCAAGTCGTTTTTATACCACTGCGCGATATTCATATAGTAATTCATCGTCTGCTGTTCCGCCGCGGTAATTGTGCTTGCAACCAACTTAGAGTAAAGGTCAGCCTTTTCCGCAACCATATGCTTTTTAATGTCGTCGGAAGGATAGCGGTGTTCTGCAACCGTAGGTCTGCCGGGCATAATTTCGGTATATTTTCCTACAAGAACGTCGGCGTTCTCGCCCTTATCCATTTTAAGAAGGTTAGAAAAGCGGTAAAGGTGGTCAAAGTCCTCTAAAAGCGCAAAGTTCAAAGCCTTTATATTAGTTTCGTCAGTGTCGTGCTTTGCAAGAATAGCGGTAAGGTCAATTGCAAGCTGTTCGTATGCTACGGTAGTTTCAAGAATGCTTTCGTTAATGGGCTTTAAACAGCTTATGCGCTTTTGCTGTTGCTGTTCCTGTCTGCGTACTACCGCAAGTGCGGAAAGAATTTCAGGCTCGTCGCAGTGCCTTGCAAACTGGTGCATAAACCATTGCGACTCAAACTCCGTGCCGTTCATTAATATTACGCGCGTTTTTGTGTAGGGGGAAGTCTTAGCCTTATTGTAGCTTTTGGGGTACATCTTTTTCAAGGGTAAAAAGTTGTTTTCAAGTGATTTGCTTTTTTCTTTTATAGGGTTCATAAAGTCCTCCGAAGAAGTTTTTGCCCTTAAAGAAAATTTTTAACCGTAAAAAATAAAAGTCGCGCAAATTACGCAACTTTTTAAAGTTGGAGCAGGTGACGGGAGTTTGCCGTTGGCAAAGCATCGCTACGCTCGCGCGAACCCTGCGGGTCCTCCTTCGAATAATTAATAAAAAAGCGCCGAATGCACGACGCCAAGTGGAGCAGGTGACGGGAGTCGGACCCGCCGAAATCAGCTTGGGAAGCTGACGCCATACCGCTAGGCGACACCTGCATATTAAGTTAAACACTCCCGTGGTGACGGTAGTACCGTGTTGCACACGGTGGCAATGCACGGACCCGCGAAACAACTTTGTGAAGTTACGGCGCACCATTAGGCGACACCTGCATATTAAGTTAACACTTATAGTTTATAAAAATGCGCCAGCCGACTATACCGTCGGCTGGCGTTGGTTGAGGCGACGGGACTTGAACCCACGACCTTCTGGTCCCTAACCAGACGCGCTACCAAACTGCGCTACGCCTCAATAAATAATTCAACTGACAGCATATTTATTATACTGAAAACATAAAAAAAAGCAACTGTTTTTTGTGCTTTTACAAAAAATTTTAAAATTGCTATTTTATAATAATTATTATTTTACACGCGGTATTAGCGTATGATATAATACGCGTATGTTGTGGGGTGTAATTTTATCCGTAATATTATCGGGCGTATCGCTCGCTATGGACGCTTTTGCCGTTTCTATTTGCGACGGTATGGTGTACAGGGGTATGTCTAAGGGCAAGGCGGTAACCATTCCGTTAACCTTTGGCGTATTCCAGGCGGTAATGCCCATTATAGGTTTTTATATCGGAATGGCGTTCAACCAAATTGACGCCTTCGACACATTCGACCACTGGATAGCTTTTATACTTTTAGCGTTTATCGGCGGAAAGATGATTTTTGACGGCGCAAAAGAACTCCGTTCCCAAGAAGAAGAGTTAAAGCCCAAACGCTACTCGTTCCCTGAAGTTTTAGTTCAGGGCGTCGCAACCAGTATAGACGCGCTTTTCGTGGGTTTCAGCTTACACTCTATGCTTGAAGGCGTTTCCGACGTGCAGGCTTGGGCTTGGATAAGCGTAGCGATAATAGGCGTAATTACTTTCGTAATTTCTTTAATCGGTTTAGTAATCGGCGTAACGGTAGGTCAGCTGTTCCGTAAAAGGGCAAGCGTTGCGGAAATCGTCGGCGGTGTAGTGCTTATCGGCATAGGACTTAAAATTCTTATCGAAGGATTGCTGTAATTTCTTTTATAATTCTTTCGTTTCCACACTTGACGGAACATCCGTCAAGTGATTTTTTTAACTTGCCGTCGTTTAACAGCGCGTAAACGCCCTCTAAAAGCTTCTTGTCCGATAAATCTTTTTCCCGCAAAACCCTGCAAAGTCCCAACCCGTAAAAATATTCGGCGTTCTTTACCTGGTCGCCACGGCTCGCCCTGTTTTCAAGGGGGATAAACAGCGTGGGTATTTTTAAAGAGATAAGCTCGTTTGCGGTATTTGAACCGCACCTTGAAATAGCCCCGTCCGCGCAGGCGTACACAAGCCCCATATCGTTGGTAAATTCAACTTGCTTGTAGCCGTAAATATTGCAGTCAACGGCGTTGCCCTTTCCGCAAATATGCAGAACGTTGAAATCTTTACACAGCTTGGGTGCAATGCTTCTTATCCGTTCGTTTATTATTTTTGAACCGCTTCCCCCGCCGAGAACGACGAGGGTGGGGCGCATATCCAAACCGAAGGCAGAGCGGGACTCTATGCGGTTTTTACCGAAAAGGCAACCCCTCATAGGCGTACCCGTGCATATGCCCCTGTCAAACTGTTTTGCGGTGGAGGGGAAAGAGGTCAACACCTTCTCGCATCTTCTTGCAATAAATTTATTCGCAAGTCCGGCGCTTACGTCCGACTCGTGCGTGATTACGGGAATACGGCGTTTTTTAGAGGCAAGCGCAGGGGGTACGCAGGCGTAACCGCCCTTACAGAAAACAAGGTCGGGTTTAACCTCGTCCAAAATTTTCCCCGCTTCCTTAACGCTTTTAAAAAGCTTAAAGGGGAGGGCAAGGTTTTGCCAAAACTTTCCCCTTACAAGCTTTACGGCGGAACACTCGTGGTATTCCACGCCGTTCTGACGGCAAATACTCTTTTCAATTCCGTCCGTACCCATATAACAGGTTTCATAAACGCCTTTAAGCTCTTCAATAACGGCGATGTTCGGTATTACGTGTCCGGCGCTTCCGCCTCCGCAAAACATAATTTTCTTCATAACAATAATATATTATTTATTATTGCCTTAAATTATGTAAAAAAGACGGGCTTCAAACCCGTCTTTTAACCGTTATGTCTTCAATTATGTATTCCGTTATCGCGCTAACTTGGCGTATAAGCGTTTCTAAAGAAACGGTATTTCCGCTTGTCTTAGACCACTGCGCGTAGCTGTCTACTATTCCGGCAGAAGCATAGGTAAGGGGAATTTCAAGCCCGCTTGCGTCTGAATCGGGAAAAGCGGAAGTTATTGCCTGCATAGCCTTTTCTACTATCGTGCGTTTTAATTTAAGCAAAACGTTCTTGCTTTCGGTAGAGCTTATAATGTAATTTTTCTTTACCGCTTCTCTGTCAAGGGCAGAGGTCAAAAAAGAAAAAACGTTGTAAATTGACTTGTAAACGTCAGTTATGTCAAAGTCTTCAACGCACTTTTCTATAACTTCGGCAAACTCTTTATCTATATCTTCTTCTATGGACGCTATATCCGCATAGTGCAGATAAAAGGTAGAGCGGTTAATCCCCGCTTTTTGTGCGACGTCGGAAACTGTCAGCTTACCGGGTTCGTTTGCAAGGGTAAGTTGCATATACGCCGTCTTTATACTGTTTTTAGTTCGTATAACTCTTTTGTCCATTTCTTCCTCTTTCGACTATATATACGATTATACAACCTTTTGTTGATTAAATCAAATAAACTTGACATAAATTAATAATAGAAGTATAATAAAAATATGGACGTTAAATATATAGTGGCAATAGTTGCGGGTTCGCTTTTTCTGTTGCTGTTCTTGATATTTGTAATTCTTTCGGCAAGAAGAAAGAAGTTGGATTCTTTACAGCGCCAGCGTCTTGAACAGATGTATGCGGACAAGAACCTCGTAAAAATGGAATACGATTTCGTGGCCTACGACGAAGAGACGGAGAAGCTGATAAACGAACTTCCGTTGAGTAACGGACAGATGTCTTTTCACGATATTGACCCCGCCGCAGTGCCTTCGTTTGATAACGCCGTATTCCAGTCGGTTGATACTGACGGTATAGAAGAGATAGTCGGCAATTATAAGCCCGAATAAAAAAGAGCGCGTAAATGTACGCGCTCTTTAATTTTATTTCATTTCAAACTTCATAATAAGGGGAGTAGTAAAAAGGTTTTTGGTCAAAACGAATTTACCGTTTTCAATCTTGGTCTTTTCCCTAAATTTTATGCCTACTACCCATATTTCCCCGGTAAACTCTCTGGTATTGGGGTCAACCGAATATGCACCCTCGTAAGTCTTCTTTTTACCGTTTTTTGGCTTGTAGCTGACTTCCATATTCTCGTTGTCAACAAGGGTTATTTTAATAAATTCGTACTTTTCCAAAAGGTTTTTATCCCCAAGCCTTGCTTCAACGCACTCGTATTCGCCGATGTACGGTTTTGTGATGCTCTTTAAAGAGGAGTTATCCGCGCTTGCAACGGAAGAGCAGGCGGGGAACAGTGCAAGAACTGCTATTAAACACAGGATAAGGGATATAATTTTAATATTCTTTTTCATACACGGCAGTATGTGTAAAACCGCAAAAAATAAACCTCCCCGGATAGGGGAGGTCATATTTTTATTTTTACGCTTTGCCGATGCTTCCGAAGATTTCCATCTTTTCTCTTACGGTAGCTTTAATTGCTTCGCAACCGGGGGCAAGGAGCTTGCGGGGGTCGAAGCCCTTACCTACTAAGTCTTTGCCTTCTTCTATGTACTTTCTCGTAGCTTCCTGGAACGCAAGCTGGCACTCGGTATTTACGTTGATTTTTGCAACGCCGAGGGAGATAGCCTTTTTAATCATATCTACGGGAATACCCGTACCGCCGTGGAGGACAAGGGGCATATCGCCGACCTTTTCTTTAACCTTAGCAAGGGTTTCAAAGGAGAGTCCTGCCCAGTCCGCAGGATATTTGCCGTGAATGTTGCCGATGCCGGCCGCAAGCATAGTTACGCCTAAATCAGCAATCTTTTTGCATTCGTCGGGGTCTGCGCATTCGCCCTTGCCGATAACGCCGTCTTCTTCACCGCCGATTGCGCCGACTTCGGCTTCAAGGCTTAAACCTTTCTTTTTACAAACTTCAACAAGCTCGGTGGTCTTTGCAACGTTTTCGTCAATAGGGAAGTGGGAACCGTCAAACATAATGGAAGAGAAACCCGCTTCAATACATTTATAACAGCCCTCGTAAGTACCGTGGTCAAGATGAAGAGCTACGGGAACGGTTATGTTAAGACATTCAATCATTGCTTTAACCATATCCGCAACCGTCTTAAAGCCCGTCATATACTTACCCGCGCCTTCAGACACGCCGAGTATAACGGGGGATTTAAGCTCTTCCGCAGTCTGTAAAATAGATTTAGTCCATTCAAGATTGTTAATGTTGAACTGACCAACGGCATATTTGCCTTTTCTTGCCTTTTCCAGCATTTCTTTTGCTGATACCAACGCCATAAAAAACCTCCGGAGATTAACGTTTTTAAAGATAAATTATTACCTTATTAAAGTATAATTCATTAATAATCAAATTTCAAGTGGTAGAGGAAAATTTTTGAAAAAATATGTTAAAAATATTGCCTTTAATAAAAGTTTGCTGTATAATATTATGCGGGGGACGAGGTAGCGCAAGCACTTTGCGTTTATTAAATTCTGTTGACTAAAATGAAGCGTTTTGTTATAATTGCTTTGTTTTAAATCAAAATAAATAAGCAAAACATTATAATTCGGAGGAATTTATTTTATGGCAAATGTAAAAGTTGCAATCAACGGTTTCGGTCGTATCGGCCGTCTTGCATTCAGACAGATGTTTGACGCGGACGGTTATGAAATCGTAGCTATCAACGATTTGACAAGCCCCAAAATGCTTGCACATCTTTTGAAGTACGATTCGGCTCAGGGCAAGTATAAGTATGCCGACACCGTAGTTGCGGGCGAAGATTCTATCACCGTCAACGGCAAAATTATTAAGATTTACGCAGAAAAAGACGCAGTGAACCTTCCTTGGAAGAAACACGACGTTGACGTTGTATTGGAATGCACGGGCTTCTATTGCTCGAAGGAAAAGGCTTCCGCACACATCAAAGCTGGCGCTAAGAAGTGCGTAATTTCCGCTCCCGCAGGCAACGACCTTCCTACAATCGTATTCAGCGTTAACGAAGACACGTTGAAGGCAAGCGATACCGTTATTTCCGCTGCAAGTTGTACAACCAACTGCCTCGCTCCTATGGCTGACAGTCTCAATAAGCTCTGCAAAATCAAGAAGGGCTATATGACGACTATCCACGCATACACCGGCGACCAGATGCTTCTTGACGGTCCTCACAGAAAGGGCGATTTAAGAAGAGCAAGAGCTGCCGCTTGCAATATCGTTCCCAACTCAACGGGCGCTGCTAAGGCGATAGGTCTTGTTATTCCCGAACTCAACGGCGTTCTTGACGGTTGCGCACAGCGCGTTCCCGTACCCACCGGTTCGCTTACCCAGCTTATCGCAGTTTGCGAGGGCGAAGTAGACGCTAAGGCTGTAAACGACGCAATGAAGGCTGCTTCTTCCGCATCTTACGGCTACACCGAAGAAGAGCTTGTTTCTTCCGACGTTATCGGTATGACCTACGGTTCACTCTTCGACGCTACGCAGACCAAGTGTATGCCTCTTGGCGACGGCACGACCCTCGTTAAGGTTGTAAGCTGGTACGATAACGAAAATTCTTACACTTCCCAGATGGTAAGAACTATTAAGTACTTCGCTGAATTGAACTAATTAAAAACAGAATTTAAGCCCGACGGTTTCCGTCGGGCTTTTCTTTTTAAAAAAATTCCCCGCAAGAAGCGGGGAGGGATGTTAAACGTTAAAGCGGAAGAGTACCACGTCGCCGTCCTTTATGACGTAGTCCTTGCCTTCAGAGCGGACTTTACCTTTTTCACGCGCGCCGTTATAACCGCCACAGTCCAAAAGTGTTTGCCATTCGACGACTTCTGCGCGGATAAAACCTCTCTCGAAGTCGGTGTGAATTTTGCCTGCCGCCTGAGGGGCTTTCGTTCCCTTGACAATGGTCCAGGCGCGGGTTTCCTTTTCGCCGGCGGTAAGGTATGAAATAAGCCCCAGCAAAGCGTAACTCTTTTTAATAAGCCTGTTTAAACCGCTCTCTTCCAAGCCGAGTTCCTGTAAGAACATCTCGCTCTCTTCGGGTTCCATTAAAGAAAGCTCTTCTTCGGTCTTGGCGCAAATGACCAAGACTTCACTGCCCTCTTTTTGCGCGTATTCTTTGACTTTGCAGACAAGGGGAATTTCTTCGTCCTTCTTGCCCATATCAAATTCTGATATATTAGAAGCGTAAATTATAGGCTTTGCCGTGAGTAAGAAGAGGTTGTCCAAAAGAGGTTTTTCTTCGTCGCTACATTCTAAAAGTCTTGCGGGCTTTTCCTCGGATAAAAACTTTTCAAGCTTCTCTAAAAACGCGTATTCGAAAGCCGCCTCTTTATTAGACCCGCCCCTTGCAACGTTTCTTATTCTGTCCTGACGCTTGTTTACAGCCTCTATATCGGCAAGAATAAGCTCCAAAGTTATAGTTTGTATATCGGCAATGGGGTCAATTTTATTGTTTACGTGGGTTATGTTCTCGTCCTCGAAGCAACGAACTACGTGAACTATCGCGTCGCACTCCCTTACGTGGGATAAGAATTTATTGCCAAGGCCTTCGCCCTTGGAAGCTCCTTTGACAAGCCCCGCAATGTCTACGAATTCTACGATAGCGGGGGTTATCTTTTTACTTGCGTAAAGGTTAGCAAGCTTGTCAAGCCTTTCGTCGGGAACGGCGACAACGCCCACGTTTGGTTCAATCGTGCAGAAAGGGTAGTTCTGCGCTTCTGCACCTGCGTGGGTTATTGCGTTAAACAGGGTAGACTTGCCCACGTTGGGAAGTCCCACAACACCTAATTTCATAAAAACAAATTCCTTAAATCAGTTTAGTTAAATTATAGTATAAACGGCAAAAATAATCAAAACAATTAGGCGGTAAAGTTGCTAAAATTTTGCCCGTATGGTAAAATATTCTAAAATAAAGGAAACGGATATGGACTATCGTCAACGCATTGCTGAAAATTTAAAGATAGAGGGAGTAAGTCAGGAAGAAATTTACGCCTCTATAACCTTACCCCCTAATACGGAAATGGGCGATTACGCTTTGCCCTGCTTTAAGCTTGCAAAAATTTTAAGGAAAAGCCCCGTGCAGATTGCTGAGGACCTTAAAAACTCTTTCGTTTGCGACGAGGTCATAAGCGAAGTATCCGCATTAAACGGATATCTTAACTTTAAGCTTAACAAATCAGGCTTGACGGGCGAGGTTTTAAACGAAGTTTTATCCGCAGGCGAAAGGTACGGTTCTTCTACCGAGGGCAACGGCAAGACGGTATGCATAGACTATTCTTCCGTAAATATCGCAAAGCCTTTCCACATAGGTCATCTTTCAACTACCGTAATCGGCGGTGCGCTCTATAAAATATACAAATTCTTAGGATATAACGTCGTGGGCATAAACCACCTCGGCGACTACGGAACGCAGTTCGGCAAGCTCATTTGCGCCTATAAAAAATGGGGCAACAGGGATGAAGTCGAAAAGGGCGGTATTCACGCCATTAACGATTTGTACGTCCGCTTTAACGAGGAAGCCGACGATAAAATGCAGGAAGAAGCCCGCAAGTATTTCCGCCTTATCGAAAGCGGTGATAAAGAGGCTAACGACCTTTTCGAGTGGTTTAAATCCCTCACCTTAAACTACGTTAAAAAGATTTACGATAAGTTAAACGTAACTTTCGACAGTTACGCGGGCGAACGCTTTTATACCGATAAAATGCAACCCGTAATAGACGAGCTTATTGAAAAGAACTTATTAAAAGAGAGCGAGGGGGCAAAGATAGTAGACTTGGAGCCTTACGGTATGACTCCTTGCCTGATATTGCGTTCGGACGGG
>JAAUYS010000164.1 GCA_014804995.1 Clostridia bacterium | reverse complement strand
GCACGTCTACGCCGTCGGAAATGGCGTCTACTTCAAGCTCCGTACCCATCAAGTATTTGTCGCAAAGAACGGGGTTCTCAATCTTTTGCGCCAAGATTACGTCCATATACCGTTCGATGTCGTTCTGGGTAAAGGCTATGGTCATATTCTGACCGCCTATTACGTAGGAAGGTCTTAAAAGCACGGGGTAGCCAAGCTTTTCGGCGGCGGAAACCGCCTCTTCCTTGCTCATTACGGTAAGCCCCTTGGGACGGGCTATGCCAAACTGCTCCAAAAGCTCGTCAAAACGTTCTCTGTCCTCGGCTAAGTCTACACTGTCTGCGGGCGTACCGAGTATGCGGATACCTTTTTTATCTAAATATCCGCAAAGCTTTATAGCCGTCTGTCCGCCGAAAGTTATTACTACGCCGTAAGGCTTTTCAATATCGATTACATTCTGAACGTCCTCGGGCGTTAGCGCTTCAAAGTAAAGCCTGTCCGCCGTATCGAAGTCGGTTGAAACGGTTTCAGGATTGTTGTTGATAATAATTACTTCGTAACCGAGGCGTTTTAAAGCCCATACGCAGTGAACGGAAGAATAATCGAATTCTATTCCCTGTCCTATTCTTATAGGCCCTGAACCTATAACAATAATTCTCTTCTTTTTGCTGTTTAATACGAAAGGTTTAGCCTCGTCGTGTTCTTTTTCATCGTAAGTCGAATAGAAATAAGGCGTTTGCGCCGAGAACTCCGCACCGCAGGTATCAACCATTTTAAATACTGCGTTTCTGTGCGCGGGCAGTTTGTTGCCGGAAAGCCTTTCAAGCGCTTTATCGGGATAGCCGAGCTTTTTACCGCGCAAATACTGTTCGCGCGATATTGTGCTGTCAGAAATCTCCCCCTCATAGTCGGCAAGGTTTTTAAGCTTATTTAAGAACCACCTGTCAATTTTGGTTATGTTAAATATTTCGTCAACTGAACCCCCGCGTTTGATTGCCTGATATACGACAAACAGCCTTTCGTCCGTTAAATCGTGCAGTTTTGCAACTATTTCATCGTCGGAAAGTATTGCCATTTTGGGCATATTGAGCGTATCTATTGAAATTTCAGCGCCCCTGACCGCCTTCATAATAGCCATTTCAAAGCTTGTGCCGATAGCCATTACTTCTCCGGTAGCCTTCATACGCGTGCCGAGGTTTCTCTGTGCGTATAAGAATTTATCAAACGGCCATTTAGGGAGCTTGACTACGACGTAGTCAAGCGTAGGTTCAAAACAAGCGTAAGTTTTGCCCGTAACGTCGTTTTTGATTTCGTCAAGAGTATAGCCGAGGGCAATTTTAGTTGCAACCTTTGCTATGGGGTAACCCGTTGCCTTTGATGCAAGTGCGGAAGAACGCGAAACCCTGGGGTTGACCTCTATTACGGAATATTCAAAAGAATTAGGATTCAGCGCAAACTGGCAGTTGCAACCGCCTTCTATTTTAAGTTCGGAAATTATGTCAAGAGACGCAGTCCTCAGCATCTGGTATTCTTTATCGGAAAGGGTTACAGCGGGAGCTATAACGATAGAATCGCCAGTATGCACGCCGACGGGGTCAAAGTTTTCCATTGAGCAGACCGTAAGAACGTTGCCCGCGCCGTCGCGAAGAACTTCAAACTCAATCTCTTTCCAACCGCCAATATACTTTTCAATTAAAACCTGCGTTATGGGTGAGAGCATCAAGCCGTTATGAGAAATGAGCTTCAACTCCTCTTCGTCGTGCGCAACGCCACCGCCAGCACCGCCAAGGGTATACGCGGGGCGTACAATTACCGGATAACCGATTTTATCTGCAATATTAAGGCACTCTTCAACAGTATAAGCAATGTCTGAGGGCACGACGGGCTGGTTAATCTTCTGCATCGTCTCTTTAAAAAGTTCCCTGTCCTCCGCCCTGTCGATAGAGTCAAGGTTTACGCCGATAAGTTTAACGCCGTGTTCGTCCAAAAAACCGCTCTTTGCAAGCTGACAGCCGAGCGTAAGCCCCGTTTGTCCGCCCAACGAGGCAAGCAAGCTGTCGGGTTTTTCTTTAATAATAATTCTTTTTAAGGTATCTACAGTAAGGGGTTCAAGGTAAATTTCGTCTGCAAGAGCCTTGTCCGTCATTATCGTTGCGGGGTTGGAATTGCATAAAACAACGTTTACACCCGCGTCTTTAAGAACACGGCAAGCCTGTGCGCCAGCGTAGTCGAACTCCGCCGCCTGACCTATCACTATGGGACCCGAACCTATAACGAGTACCTTTTTAATGTCTTCTCTCTTAGGCATTGAATTTACCCTCCTTAATATTCTTTATAAATTTATCGAAAAGGAAGGACGCGTCCTGCGGTCCACCGCACGCTTCGGGGTGGAATTGAACGGTGTACGCGTTCAGCGCGGGATAGTCGAAGCCCTCGCAAGTATTGTCGTTAGCGTTTATATAGCTTAAAACGCCCTTATCTTTTAAGCTTTCTGAAATTACTTCATAGCCGTGGTTCTGACTGGAAATATACACCCTGCCGGTTGCAAGGTTTTTAACGGGCTGGTTTGCACCGCGGTGTCCGTACTTCATTTTTTGGGTCTTACCGCCCATTGCAAGCGCAAACAGCTGATGTCCGAGACAAATTCCGAAGATGGGCAATTTGCCGGCAAGCTTTTTGATGTTTTTAATTATTTCAACGTTTTCGGCAGGGTCGCCGGGACCGTTCGTCAGCATTAATCCCTGCGGGTTAAGCGCAAGAATTTGCTCAGCCGTGTAATACGACGGAACTTTTATACAGTAGCAACCGCGTTTTACAAGCTCGCGTGAGATGTTATCCTTTGCACCGAAGTCCCAAACAACCACTTTTATTCCGTCGGGGTTACCACTATATATAACCTCGTCGCAGGTTACGCTTTTAACTGCGTCCTTGATTGTATAGCTTTTTACCTTTTCAAAGTCCTGTAAAGGTTTGGAAGTTATAGACGCGTTCATAACGCCCGTTTCCCTTACTATCTTGGTAAGCTCACGCGTGTCGATGCCGTAAAGCCCTATTATATTATTTTCTTTAAGGTATTCGTCAAGCTGACCTTCACTTCTGAAGTTGGAAGGCTCGTCGCACTTTTCCCGCACGATATACGCAGAAACCCAAGGTTTTTTGCTTTCGCAATCGGGCTTAATCATACCGTAGTTGCCGATAAGCGGGAAAGTTTGGGTTACTATCTGCCCGTAATAGCTGGGGTCGGTAAGGGTTTCTATATAGCCCGTCATACCCGTGGTAAAAACGAGTTCACCTACCATTTCGCCGTCGGCGCCAAATCTTGTGCCAACAAACTGTTTTCCGTTTTGAAGCGTTAAATAAGCTTTGCGGTTTTTCATCTGTCCTTCCTTTTTTGCTTTAATCTAAAAGAAAGACTGATTTAAAAAATAAATCAGTCAACTATAAAATCAAAATTATTAAAACGGTTATTTTCGGCGGGTAAATTCAATCCGCCGTTGAAAAGATGCTCTCCGTATTCAAAAAAATTAGTACTTTTAATTATCGTCTTCATCTTTCAATTCCGTAACCTTAAAAATTATATAACAATACTAATTTTAAGTCAAGTAAATATCAATACAGGGTGGTAAGAAAATCGTAACCTTTTAAATCTTTTTTTATTAAAGAATAGTCTGGAACGAATTTCGCGACCAAACGCCAAAACTCTTTGGAATGATTATGGTGAACAGTGTGGCAAAGCTCGTGAATAATGACGTAATCTGAGACATATTGCGGAAGCATAAAAAGCTTGTAATTAAATGAAAGGTTATTCTTACTGTCGCAACAGCCCCAACGGCTTTTATAGTTTTTAACCGTCAAACCGCCGTAATTAAAACCGCAGGTTTTGGCTATATTTTCCACTCTTTTTATAAAATCTTGTTCAAAAACTTTTAAATACAGCCTTTTAATATACTTTATATCTTTAACAAAAACTCCGTTTTCCGTAATCTCTGCTTTCTTTGAACCGATAATCAAAGGCACCTTTACACCCTTTACCAATGCGCACTCAAAAGCAATTACGTCTGAATAAGCGTCAAGTTTTACTGCGTTTTTGTTTAGCGCACGCTCAACCCAGCCCTGCTTTTCGTAAAGAAATCTTTCCGCGCGTGCTTTTGGCATTCCTATCGGACAGCGGAGAATGACTTTATTTTCGGAAGTTACCGAAATCCCTACACTTCTGCGCTTTGAATAAACTATTTCGTAGTCAAACTTCATCAAATTCAACCTTGAACTGTACGCGCGTTTCTCCGTCCACTCTGCCTTCTGCAAGGCAATAATTTTCCGCGTTAAAACGGACCATTTCAATTACTTCGCCGATTTTACATTGTTTAACGTAGGTTACCTGCAAACTCTTTATTCTTTTACTCTTCATTTCTTCCACTGAAAAGACGTCCATTAAATAATCTGCATATTTGGTGTTGTTTACGTGGAAATAATGGTCGTAGTCAGAATATGTAATAAGCTTTTTATATGTACTTTTACCGCCCTCAATTGCAGGAATTTTCCAAGCCTTAAAGTCAATACTGCGTTCAGTATTGTAGTTATCGAAATCGCCCTCTCTAAAATAAGCGCTTACGGGTAGCATTGTGTAGTTTACCGTATCTATCATACACCAGCGGGCAGTGCCGACACCGACCTTTTCACCGTTGACAAAAAGCTCAAAATCTCTGAAAAATATGAGGTATTTAGGCTTTAAGGGCCAGGTGTGAATTTCAAGCTTATCACCTATTTTTATAGGGCGGTTTAATTCAATATACCAGTTGACGACGATAAAGCCTATATTTTTAGGTGCTATATCTTCGTAGCCGAAGCCTAATTCGTCAGCGGAAAGACAAGCCGACTCTTCTAAAAAAGATAAAAGTGCAGAGGGCTTTAAATTGTCGTATGCGTCAATATCCGTATATCTTATTTCGTAAATCTTCTTATGTATGTACATATACTATACCTCATCAAGTCCGTATGTAATTTTATCAATAAATTTGATAAAAGTCTAATAAAATACGATATTTTGTGGTAATTATGCCTGACATAGTACTACTTATCTTTTTCAAAGCGTTGACTTGCAGGGCATTTTATGGTAAAATATAGCATAGGTTAAATTGTTTAACCTTGAAATTACGGAGGATAAAACCTTGGACGAAGAATTGAAAAATAACGAAGAAACCGAAGAAGAAAATAAAAGCGCGATAAGCGCAGACCTTATTCGCGGTCATATCAATACTATTATTCTCCGCACCCTTTACGAAAGGGATAAATACGGATACGAAATAATCGAAGAAATCGAAGCAAAGAGCCACGGCCAGTATTCTTTAAAACAACCCACTCTTTACAGCGCGTTAAAGCGCCTTGAAAGCCAGGGCTACATAACTGCATATTGGAAGACTGACGAAATCTCTAACGGTGGCAGAAGAAAGTATTACACTTTGACCGACAGCGGGCGGGAAATTACCGAAAAGAACCAGGCTGAATGGGAATATTCGAGAACGGTAATCGACAGTCTTATTTCTGACAGAAACTTCGACTTTTCACAGCCTGCCCCTACCCCCGTTGACTTTAAAATTTTAAAGACTTCCACCTCTCGCGTCCCCAATGTCAAGGACGACGAAGAAGACGAAGTTAAAGAAGTACGCGAAGTCAAGTACGAGGAAGAAAAGACTGAACCCGAGCCTAAGGAAGCTGTTGAAGAAGCACCGGTCATTGTAAACACACAGGCGACAACTACGGAAACGGTTGTCAGCGAAGCGCCGGTTGCTCCCCAGCCTGCGCAAATTCAAAGCGATAGCGTTTTGATTGACGAAGTGGTTCAGCAGATTACCCAGCAGGTTGTAGATAAGTTACAACAGGCGGTACAACCTGTTATTGTGCAAAATACGGTTACGGAAATATCGGAACAACCTGCCACTCCCGTTCAACCCGTTACCCCCGCTCCTGCCCCTGCACAGCAAAGCGACGAGCAGAG
>JAAUYS010000163.1 GCA_014804995.1 Clostridia bacterium | reverse complement strand
CATAAGATAAATCATATCACCCGTACCCGTAGTGTTATGGGTATGCAGGTGAACCTTAGTTTCAGGACGAAGCTCAGCTTTAAGTTCCTTTACAAGCTCGTATGCGGTAAAAGGAAGCAATAAGTTTGCCATATCTTTTATACAGATATTGTCGGCGCCCATATCTTCAAACTGCTTTGCAAGTTTTACAAAGTATTCGGTTGTATGAACGGGGCTTGTAGTATAAGAAATTGCGCATTCACAGACGCATTTTCCGCCTTTACCGTGTTTTTTAATTGCTTTAACGCTTGCTTCAAGGTTTCTAGGGTCGTTTAAGGCGTCGAAAAGCCTTACCACTCCCACGCCGTTTTCTATAGATTTTTCAATAAATTTCTCTACGACGTCGTCAGCGTAATGGCGGTAACCCAAAAGGTTCTGACCGCGCAAAAGCATTTGAATAGGCGTCTTTTTTAAGTATTTCTTTAAATTTCTTAGTCTATCCCACGGGTCTTCGTTTAAAAATCTGAGGCAACTGTCAAAGGTTGCACCGCCCCACGCTTCCAAAGAATAGTAACCTATATCGTCCAAAAGCGGAAGCATAGGCTCCATTTCTTCAAATTTCATACGAGTTGCCGCGTGCGACTGGTGCGCGTCGCGCAAAATTGTATCGGTAATTAAAACTTTTTTATTTTCCATAAGAATTTACCTCTTAATTATCCGAAGCAGGCCAACAGAACGCCTGCCGCTATTGCCGAGCCTATTACGCCCGCAACGTTAGGACCCATCGCGTGCATAAGCAAATGGTTCTGCGGGTCGTACTCACGCCCTACGTCTTCTGATATTCTCGCCGCCATAGGTACGGCAGAAACGCCGGCTGAGCCGATTAGCGGATTAATTTTACCTTTTGTAACGTGGCACATAATCTTTGCAACGAGCAAACCGCCAATAGTTCCCAAAATGAAAGCAAACAAGCCAATTACTATAATTGCCAGCGTGCTGGGGCTTAAAAACAGTTCGCCCTTCGCCTTACAGCCTACGGCAATACCTAAGAATATCGTAATCGTATTCATAAGTCCGTTCTGTGCCTGTGTTGAAAGTCTGTCTACAACGCCCGATTCCTTGAAGAGGTTACCGAGCATTAACATTCCCAAAAGCGTTATACTGTCCGGAAGAATAATACCTACTACAAGCGTAACTATTATGGGGAATAGAATTTTTTCAAGCTTGCTGACCTGACGGAGCGGTTTCATTCTAATCTGACGCTCTTTCTTTGTAGTCAAAAGTCGCATTAAAGGCTTTTGAATTATAGGTATTAACGCCATATACGAATACGCCGCGATTGCAATTGCCGGTATCAGGTCGGACGAAAGCTTAGATGTTACCATTATCGCCGTAGGTCCGTCCGCACCGCCTATTATTGCGATTGAAGCCGCCGCGGCCGCCGAAAAGCCCAAAACCGAAGCCAAAATAAAGGCAACAAATATACCTAACTGTGCGCCCGCGCCGATAAGCATACTCTTGGGGTTTGCAATAAGCGGACCGAAGTCAGTCATCGCGCCTATTCCTAAGAAAATCAAAGGCGGGTATATAACGTGTTCAACACCGAAGTATAAATACCACAAAAGTCCGCGGGTATCGGGGTTGACGTCTTCGTATTTATGAGCGGTATCGGGCAAATATTCACCCCAAAGCACCTTTTCCGCGCCCGGTATGTTGATTAAAAACATACCGAAAGCTATCGGAAGAAGCAACATCGGCTCAAACTTTTTGACTACGGCAAGATAAATCAGCACGAAGGAAATCAAGAGCATAACGTAGTTTTGCCAGTTTCCTTGTACGAACCCCATTGATTCGTACAGATTGCCGAAAATATTGCCGAAGTCTACCGCAAGTAAACTATCCTGCATACTTCCTCCGTCAGCCTATAACCGCAAGCACCGCGTTAGTTTCTACGTTTGCGCCCTTTGCAACGTTTAAAGTTACTTTTCCGTCGCAAGGTGCGGTAATTTCATTGTCCATTTTCATCGCTTCAAGAACGATAATCGGCTGGTCCTTCTTTACGGAAGCGCCGTCAGCAACGAGTATATTTTTAATAAGTCCGGGGAAGGGTGAAAGAACTTTTTCACCGTTAGCCGTTACTGCCTTCTGAGTAGCAGGTTTAGGCGCTTCAACTGAGGGCGCGGGTGCGTAAACCTGCTCGCCTACGCTTTCGCCTACTTCTTCAACGCCTACGGAATAACTTTTTCCATCAATGGTTACAACAAAATTGCGCATATATTCATTCTCCTTAAATTCTCTTAATTCTCTTTACTTTAAATTCGCATTTAGGGTTTTCCTGACTGCAATAAGCCATTACCGCAGTAATTATTGCTACTTTCACTTCTTCGGGGATATCGTCGCCGTCAGCCGTCGTTATTGCTTCGGCAACCTCTTTCTCTTTCTTCTTTCTTTTAAACTTTATATTAGAAAGAAAGGCAAGGTTGTTCGTCTTTCTCATTATAAGACCGATAAGCCAAATAATTACTATTATTAAGACGATGCCTAAGAACACTATCGCATAACCGATAAGCGCGTAAATACACGCCTCCCCGAGTTCAAGGCTCCCCTCCTGGTTTATCAAAGATAATAAATTACCTAACATATTTTCCTCACATCAAAAGCATCTGTAAAGAAGCCGTTAAATACTGCTTTACAAACGAAGGTTGAATTATGTTGTCAATATATCCGCCTTGAGCAGAATTTATAGGGTCGGAGTTTTCATCCGCATACTTCGTAGCTATTTTTGCGCTGTCGGTATTCTTTAAGCCGGAAAACTCTATTTCAGCGCCCTGAACGCTGTCAAACAAGGCTATTTTAGCGTTAGCAAACGCGTAGCTGTAATCGTAGCCCATTGACTTAGCCGTAAATACCGTATAGCCAAGCCCTATCGCCTTACCGTACACTACGGAAATTTTAGGCGATTCGTTATCGTCAAGAATGCTTATATATCTGGAAAGCTCTTTAATTACCAAGCTGTCATTGGTTTTAAGGTCGCCCTTAATTCCCAGAGTATTAACAAACGTAACGTAAGGAAGCCTCGCGTTTCTTGCAAACAACGCAAAATCACTTATCTTTCTTACGTTTTCAGCAGTAAGTTCAACCCCGTTCTCTCCGTCAAAGATAACCGCGGAGATAGCTATACCGCCGACCCGTGCCAAAATACACTTAACTTCGGGGCAGTACGTTGCACCTAACTCGATAACCGTTCCCTTGTCAAATACGGTTAAAATATTTTTGCCGTCGGGCTTTTTATCGAGCGCTGGCAACGCCGTATTCATATCTTCGCCGTCGGTTACAGGTACTGAAAGAAGCTCGTTTAAAGAAATTATTGATTTTTTTACTTCTTCAAGGTTCTTTACTGTAAACGTAGCAAGTTGCGCGTTCTTTAAGCCTAGTTCACCGCCTACGGCTAATTTTGAAAGGTTTTCACCTGATTTTGCCGACAGAACAAGCGGACTGTTGGTGCAAAGCGCACTCTTTTTATCTATAAAGTAGGTAAAATCGCAAATTCCTGCAAGAAGAGCTATCTGTCCGTAAACTTCGCCGTTTACAATCAAGTATTGATTGACGTATCCCTTTAACTGTGAAGCCTTTAAGAAAAGCCCGGCAAGCCCTTCAAGAACGCTTACCCCCTCGCCGATTTGTACTCCGAGCGACGAAAGAAGCCAAATAACGGGCGTTCTCGTCTTTTCGGCTTGGTTTAAGCACTTTTCTATTTTTTCGCAATTAGCTTCGCTTACACCGCCCGAAAGCACGGCAAAATTTTGCGCAACGATATAAAAAGGCGCGTCGTTAACAGTAGCAAAACCGGTTACTACGCCTTCACCTTCTGCGGTATCTCCGTAAAAGTCGTTTTTTGAGAAACTGAAAGAAGAAAGTTCAACAAAGCTGTCAGTATCGATTAGCCCGTTAATTTCCCCTCTTATGCTCTTGCCCGCGTCAAGAAGTTGCTTTTTACGCTTTTGCAATAAGCTGATTTTATCCATAAAATTCTCCGAAAATTACAAATTCCTACTAATACATTTTATCACATTAAAAAGCAAATGCAAACAAAAATTTGATAATTGTTTATCAAAACTTTAAATATTTTGTAAAGAAAAAGACGGCAGACCGCCGTCCTTACTTTCTTTGAATTTTCAGTTTGTCTTTTATGAATTTATCTATCTTTTCGTAATGCTTGCAAACAAGATAAAAAGAAAGCACTATTAGCGCAAGAATTACCGCCCAGATTAGTATTCCCCACCAGGTCGTAAACGGTATAAGTTCGAACGAATACGCGGTTGAAAATACCGAAATTGCGCGGGTTACGGTAATCATTACAAGGAAAAACGGCCAGGTCATAGACGAAAGCCCCGCAACGAAGCACAAAATATCGTCGGGAAACAGCGGAAGCAAAAACATCAAAGAAAGTATTAAATAGTCCTTTCCCTTAAGTTTTTTAAGCCACTTATCAAGGCTTTCTTTGCCGACAATCCAGCAAACGGCTTTGTAACCAATCCACCGTCCTATTGCAAACGCAGTTACAGACCCTAAAACTATTCCGATAAAGCTAAAAACTGCACACTTTAACGGACCGAACATCGCCACGCCGACTGCTACTGCAACTGACCCAGGTATCGGCAGAAGTACTACCTGTAAAAAGCTGAAAACTATATAAATTATGCTTGCAAGACTGCCCGCGCCCTCAATGTACTCTCTAAGCGCTTCTACACTGTTGATTTTACTTATTAAACCGCTTGCACACAGTGCAAAAAACACGACTGCACATATGTCAATAAATATATACGAACACACGGTAAGTCGGTAAAGTGAAGTCATATTGAATACGTAAAAAAGTATTCCCGCAAGCGTTAATGCCGAAAATATGCCGAAAGCCAACCAAAATAAAAGGTCAAAATGCACGATAATAAACTCTACGTTCTTATATAAAAGTCCGTAGGCGACAAAAAGAAAGGCGCTTGCACCCATAAGCACAACCGCCAAAATATTGACACAGTGTTTTAAAACTTGCACGCGGTTCATTGATACTATTATTATATAGTTTTTACCGCAAATTTATAATTAGCTTTTAAAATTTTTAATAGCGTCAGTCGCAAGTTTATCGCAGATATTGTTATATTCGTTATCAGAATGTCCCTTTACCTTTATAAAAGTTACTTTATGAATGCGCGTCAACGCTAAAAGCTCGCGCCATAAATCTTCGTTTAAAACGGGTTTATTATCAGATTTAATAAATCCCGACTTCTCCCAGACGTAAATCCAACCGTTGACAAAACCGTTAACGGTGTACGCTGAATCGCTGTAAACCTCCACTTCGCAAGGCTCTTTTAAGCATTTTAACCCCTGAATTACCGCATTAAGCTCCATTCTGTTATTAGTTGTGGCTTCTTCTGCGCCGGAAATGCGCTTTTCAAAGCCCTTAAACATCAAAACAGCACCCCAACCGCCAACGCCGGGGTTGCCGGAGCAAGCTCCGTCAGTGTACAAAATAACCTTTTTCATTACTTTTTTAGCTCATTTGCACGCAAAGTGCAGGCTTCAACTGCCTTTTCAACAGCCACTTTAAATCCGCAGTCTTCAAGCGTTTTTACTGCTTGAACGGAAGCTCCTCCCTTATTGCAGGATAAAACGGT
>JAAUYS010000162.1 GCA_014804995.1 Clostridia bacterium | reverse complement strand
TCAAGATAAACTTTAAAACCGTTTTCTTTAACAAGTTCACAAAAATTATTAAAAGATATTTCCTTGAATTTTTTCCCTTTAAACTTATAAACAGTGATATGTTCCCAAGCGGTATCAGGATTAAATTCACGAATTTCTAACGACATAGCGCATTTTAATGTTTTTTCGGCTTCTTTGCCTTTGTCATTTAAAACATATATGCCGTCGTTAAAAATTAAATTAATTTTGTTATTTAAACATTCGATTGCACTAACTTCCGTATCGTGCAAGCAGAATTTATTATCTGAGAATTGTGCCATTTTAATTACTTATTAAAGCTGTCCTTTAAGGAAACTATTTCCGAGAGGACTAAACCGCCTGCTGTAAACTTTTTGTAGTAACCCGTACGCATAAGCTGGAAGGGCTTATCTTCGGGGCTGGTTGCAAGGTAAGGCTCTGCTTTGCCGTAGAACTTTTTCTCGCTGTTTTTATTTAATCTTTCGGCGTAGTCCTGGTCGGGGTACTGCTCATCGGTTAAAAGGGGTTCGTACTGTCTGAATTCGGCGTCAACACCGTACTTGCAGTCAACCCACTGAACGACGCCCTTCGCCTTTACTTCCGATACGACGGTGCTTCCGCTCTTCGTTTCGGGGAAGTAGGTGCATAAGATTTCCTCTACCTCTCCGTTCTTGTCAAGTTTAACGTCGTCGCAACGGACGATGTACGCGCCCTTTAAGCGAACCGTTCCGCCCTTTTGCAACCTCTTATACTTGGGGGGAGGGTTTAAAGAGAAGTCGTCCCTGTCAATATACACGCTACCTGTAAACTTGACGGGGCGTACTCCGCCGTTTTCATTAGTGGGATTGATTTCAAAGTCAAGCTCTTCTTCTCCCTCGTAATTTGTAATGGTAAGCTTTACGGGGTTAATGACAGCCATTGCACGCTCTGCGGTGAGGTTCAGCTCGTCGCGGATACAGCTGTTTAACTGAGCCTGATTTACGATAGAGTATGCCTTTGCAACGCCGACGTCGGCACAGAACTTCTTTAAAGCCTCGGGGGGGACACCGCGCGTTTTAAGACCCATTATGGTGGGCATTCTTGGGTCGTCCCAACCGCGCACAAAGCCCTCGTCAACTAACTTTTTAAGATAGCGTTTGGACATCAGCATATTAGTTATGTTGAGCCTTGCAAATTCTATCTGTCTGGGTCTGGGCGCGGGGAAGCCCGCCTTTTCAACGAACCAGTTGTATAAGGGGCGGTGGTTTTCAAATTCAAGAGAACATAAAGAGTGCGTTATTCCCTCTATCGCGTCGGATACGGGGTGCGCGAAGTCGTACATAGGATAGATGCACCACTTGTCGCCCGTGCGGTAATGCGGTACGTGCGCAATGCGGTAAATTATGGGGTCGCGCATATTTAAGTTGGGCGACGACATATCTATTTTTGCCCTTAAGGTTTTAGCTCCGTCAGGGTACTTGCCCGCTTTCATTTCGCGGAAAAGCTTTAAATTTTCTTCCACGCTTCTACCACGGTACGGGGAAGGTTGACCCGCCTCCGTAAGCGTTCCGCGCGTTGCGGTTATCTCTTCCGCAGTCAAATCGCAGACGTAGGCGTTGCCGTCAAGAATATACTTTTCGGCAATTTCGTAAAGTCTGTCGTAGTAGTCTGAAGCGAACACGAGTTTATCGTACTCAAAACCCAACCACTTTACCGCCTCCACTATGGAGTTTACGTATTCGTAGTCCTCTTTGGCGGGGTTGGTGTCGTCCATTCTGAGGTTTAAAGTGCCGTTGTAACGCTCTTTAACGCCGAAGTTTATGCACATAGCCTTTACGTGTCCTATGTGCAGATAGCCGTTGGGTTCGGGCGGAAAGCGCACGGCAATTTTATTGCCGACTGCCTCGAACTTGCCTGCTTCAAGCTCTTCGTTAATAATTTGTTCAATGAAGTTTGTAGCTTCGGGAAGTTTCATAATTGATACCTGAATTTACGCTTTATGATAAACCTACAATATTGCCTTTGTCGTCTACGTCAATATGTTCTGCGCTGGGGGTTTTGGAAAGCCCGGGCATTAACATAATTTCACCGGCGACGGCAACTATAAAGTTTGCACCGCCCTTGTAAATGACGTCCCTGACCTTGATTTTAAAGCCCGTGGGGCGCGCAAGGCGTTTTGCATCGTCCGAAAGGGAATACTGGGTTTTTGCTATTATTACGGGCAAACCGTGTATACCCGCCTTTTCAATCTGTTCTATCTTCTTTAAAGCCTCGGGTGAGAACTCTGCGCCGTCTCCGCCGTAAACGTTTTTGACGACGTCCTCTACCTTCTTGCAGATATTGTCGTTCAAGTCGTAAGCGAAATGAAGTTCGGAGGGTTTGTCGCACTCTGCTATGACGGTTTTTGCAAGCTCTTCACCGCCTGCACCGCCCTTTAAGAATACGTCTGTAAACACTGCCTTTGCACCCGCTTCCGCACAAGCCGATAAAACGGCTTCAATTTCCGCCTTGGTGTCGGTTGCAAACCTGTTCATTGCAACGACCGCGGGTTTATTGTAGACTTTTTTAATATTTTCAACGTGCTTTAAGAGGTTGGGAAGCCCCGCCTTTAAAGCAGTTAAATTCTCTTCCGAAAGGTTTGCTTTATCCGCTCCGCCGTGGAGTTTTAAAGCCTTTACCGTTGCAACTACCACTACGCAGTCGGGCTGAATGCCCGCAACCCTGCACTTGGTGTCGAGGAACTTTTCCGCGCCGAGGTCTGCGCCGAAGCCCGCCTCCGTTACGGTGTAGTCTGCAAGGGTCATTGCGGTGTACGTTGCGCGGACGGAGTTACAGCCGTGGGCGATGTTTGCAAAAGGTCCGCCGTGAACTATTGCGGGAGTGCCTTCAAGGGTCTGAACGAGGTTGGGCTTTATGGCGTCCTTTAAAAGGGTTGCCATAGCGCCTTCCGCCTTTAACTGGCGGGCGCGGACGAATTTACCGTCGTTATCTATACCAACGACTATATTGCCGATGCGCATTTTTAAATCTTTTAAATCGGTTGCAAGGCAAAGTATTGCCATAACCTCGCTTGCGGCGGTGATTTCAAAGCCTTCTACCCTGTCGTAGCTTACGCAACCTTTCATATTGCCCGCGGGGTTTCTTAAAGTTATGTCGCGGAGCGCCCTATCGTTCATATCCATACAACGGCGGAAGTAAACTTCCTTTATGCCCAAGGCGTTACCGCGTAAGATGTGATTATCAATCATAGCGCACAACAGGTTGTTTGCCGAAGTTATTGCGTGCAAGTCACCCGTAAAGTGCAAATTTATGTCCGCCATAGGCACGACCTGCGCGTAACCGCCACCGGCCGCACCGCCCTTTATACCGAATACGGGACCTAAAGAGGGTTCTCTTAAAGCAAGGCACACCCTTTTGCCGAGGCGGGACATTCCGTCCGCTAAACCTATAGAGACGGTGGTCTTACCCTCTCCGCTTGCAGTGGGGTTTATTGCCGTAACTAATATGAGTTTGGACTGGGGGTTGACTTCTTCAAGATTAATTTTTGCTTTGTATTTGCCGTAAAGCTCTAAATTCTCTTCCTTTAAACGGAGCTTTTTGGCAATTTTGCGTACGTCGTGAAGTCTGCAACTTTCAGCAATTTCAATATCGCTAAGCATTATGTACCTCTTAAAATTTTTTTACCGATTAATTGTAACACAATTAACTATGGGTTGTAAATTAAATTTTTTATTTAACGCAAAGAATTTCGTTTGCGTCTAAATCAAGAATAACGCAAAGATTTGCAAGAGTATCTAATGCGGGCATTTGCTTACCACACACGTAACCAGATACCTGTTGATGGGCTATCCCTAATCTGCGTGCTATTTCTGACTGAGATAGCTCACTACTCTTTATTGCCTCAGCCAATTTTGCTCTAATATTATCAAGAGTTATCATAAATGCCTCCATAAAAATTATAGCACGCAATGGGTGCAATTTACTTGACTTGCACGCATTGCGTGCAATATAATGTAATTATGAAAACTAAAACGATTAAAACAAAACAAGAATTACACTGGCATATTATAAGCAATTATTTGGAATCAATATCAAATTTCCGGGTAGCGCATACTGACGAAAAGTTTAAAAAACTTTTAAACGAAATACAGTCTTACGTTGATGAAAAACTTGCGACTGACTGCGACGGGGATATTCTTGAAATTTGTGTTGTCGTTTCGCAGAAGCCCGAAAACTAATTCCCCCTTATTTACTTGACTTAAAAAGGCAAATAACTTAAAATTATTTTATTGATTTACGCATTATTGCCAAGTGCGGAAAAGGAGTTTTTATTATGGATAAAAAGAGAGCGGTAACGCAAGAAAAGCTGGTTGCGCTTTGCAAGAACAGGGGTTTTATTTTCCCCGGCAGTGAAATATACGGCGGACTTGCCAATACCTGGGACTTCGGTCCTCTCGGAGTAGAGTTTAAAAATAACGTAAAAAAGGCCTGGTGGAAAAAGTTCGTACAGGAAAGCACCTTAAACACCGGGCTTGACTGCGCAATTTTAATGAATACGCGCACCTGGAAGGCGTCCGGACACCTTGGCGGGTTCTCTGACCCCCTTATGGATTGCAGAAGCTGTAAAGCAAGACACCGCGCGGACAACCTTATTGAAGATTACTGCAAAAAACACAAGCTTGACATAAAAGTTGAAAGTATGGACAACGACGAGCTTGAAAAGTTTGTGCAGGAGAAGAAAATCGCTTGCCCCGTCTGCGGTAAAAGCGACTTTACGCCTATAAGAAAGTTTAACCTTATGTTCAAGACCTTTCAGGGCGTTACGGAGGACAGCGTAAACACCGTTTACCTCCGCCCCGAAACGGCGCAGGGCATTTTCGTAAATTTTAAGAACGTACAGCGTTCAACCCGTATGCGCGTACCCTTCGGTATAGGTCAGATAGGTAAATCGTTCCGTAACGAGATTACCCCCGGTAACTTTATATTCCGCGTGAGAGAGTTCGAGCAGATGGAGCTTGAATTCTTCTGCAAGCCCGGCACGGACTTAGAGTGGTTTGGTTACTGGAAGGAGTATTGCAAGAACTTCCTCCTCTCCCTCGGAATGAAGGAAGAAAACTTGAAGCTTAGAGACCACTCCCCCGAAGAGCTTTGCTTCTATTCAAAAGCAACGACGGACTTTGAGTACAACTTTGCTTTCGGCTGGGGCGAGCTTTGGGGCATTGCCGACAGAACGGACTACGACTTGAAACAGCATCAGGGCGAAAGCGGTGAGAATATGGAATACACCGACCCCGTTACCAACGAAAAATACGTGCCTTACGTAATTGAGCCTTCTTTGGGCGTTGAAAGGTGCGTGCTTGCGCTTTTAACCGACGCTTACGACGAGGAAGTTTTAGACGCGGAAAAGAACGACGTAAGAACGGTACTTCGCCTGCACCCCTTCCTTGCGCCTTATAAAGCGTGCGTTCTGCCCTTGCAGAAGGGACTTTCCGACAAGGCTGACGAGGTTTACAAAAAGCTTGCCAAAAAGTTCTCAGTAACCTACGACGTAACGGGTTCAATCGGTAAGCGTTACCGTAGACAGGACGAAATAGGTACCCCCTACTGCATAACCGTTGACTTTGACACCTTGAACGACGACACCGTAACCGTGCGCGACCGCGACAGTATGCAACAGATAAGGCTTAAAATAGACGAGCTTGAAAGCTACATTGAAAAGAGCTTAGAGTTTTAGTTGAAAATAGAAATAGCCCCGAACTGCTTCCTGCAGTTCGGGGCGTTGTTTTTTTTAATTACCGAAGTTGGGAATATACTCGTTTATAAAGTCCGTTATGTAGTCCATAACCAAATCCCAATAGCCCGTGAAATAGATGACGGCTATAATTGCACCGATAATAACAATTAAGAGTAGCGTCAAAAAGAGCCAGTAGCGGGCGTAACTGCGCCTGTTGATGCTTCCGCTGTTGAACGAGAATATCAATATGCAGATAAGCCCCACTACGGGTATTGAAAAGAGTATGCCGTAGCCTATGTAACTGCCCAAAGTCATAGGACGGTATTTATAGGGCAGTGAATTTATTTCGTCTTTTTCGTACTTGTTCATTTATTCTTGCCTTTTTTCGGGGTTACTTTTTTTCTTGCTTTTGGGCTTCTTCTACGCTTCCCGCTATGTATTTATCGAGCATATTTTTGCCTATTTTAGTGCCGAATTTGAAGAGCCTGCCTTTAAGCGTTGGCTTAGGGGGCTTTTCTTCTACCTCAACCGTGCCTTCAAAATTCAAGTCTTTACAGGGGTCGAATGCGACGTAACCGCACTCTGTTGCGTAAGAGAATACGTTATTTAAAATTCCTTCCAGAACGGGTCTGTCCTGTTCCTTTGCCCTGTCAACTACGTTTAGTAAGAGTGCGGGCTTTATGGAATTTATATACTTTTTGCCGAGGGCGGGTATTAAGTAGGTGTCTATTAAAGTTCCGATTTCTTCAAAATACTTGCTGGAAACTTTTTTAACCGCGCCACCCTTTGCAGTGCCTGACACGGCGAGTTCGTACCACTCTAAAATAACCTTTGAAAAGCGGTGCTTGATTTTAACGGGTGAAAGTAACCACCTTACGAGTTTGCCCATTCCACCGAACAAAAGGGGCAGAAGCTGAACGATTATAGTTATGACCGAGAAAATTATTATTAAAATATCTACGGCGATGCTTGAAGCCGACGCGTCCGGCGAGGACTTTGAAAGTACGATAGCAGTAATTGAGATTGCGATAGAAAGAAGCCTTACCAAAAGCTTGAATACGGCAAGCGTTCTTTTAACGCGTATTACTCCCTTCGTTCCTGCCCTTGCACCGCATAGCGATATTACGATAAGCGCGATAAACAAAAGAACGTACGCGCCGAGTAAGACGTAGAGGACGATTTTAAACTCTAACCCCAGCTTGCGGGTAAGCCCCGTAATCAGAACGTAAGCCGAGTACAAAAGCATAAACACGGTGCTTACGGTGAGGGTTAAAATGTTTAATCTCCTTGCAATGACGGCGCGGTTTGCGTAGACGTTTTTAATAAAACAACGCAAGTCGAATACGTCCTTTGCAAGGGTGAAAGTCTCCTCTGCGGTTATCGTATGGCGGATATTAACTTGTTCTTCCTGTACCTCTTCGGGCTGTTTTTTATCCATTTGGTAACCTTTTTTATTTGTGCTTATAATTATTATATCACAGCTTCGTATTCTTTGTAAAGTGCGTCAAGCTGTAATTTTATGGCTTGAAGTTTAGCGGAAATTTCGTTTACCCGCTTGTAATCCTGAAGTACTTCGGGGTCTGAAAGGCTGTCCGTAAGCTCTTTTTCCTCTTCTTCAAGAAGGCAAATATCGTTTTCCAGCTTCTTTACGGTAAGCTTTCTTTTTTCCTCTTCGGCGCGCTCTTTTTTGGAGCGGTAAGAGGATTTTTTCTCTTCTTCTCTCTGAATAAGCTTTTTTGCGTCTTCCTCTTTCTTTAGGGCTTCGGCTTTTTTACGCTTTTGCTCGGTGTAGAAAGAGTAGTCGCCGTCGTAGGCGTTTAAGGTGCAGTCCTCAATTTCCACTATCCTTTGGGCTATGGCGGAAATGAAATATCTGTCGTGGGAAACGAACACTAAAGTTCCGTCAAATTCCTTTAAAGCCTTTTCAAGGCTTTCGTGGGCTGGTAAATCTAAGTGGTTGGTAGGTTCGTCAAGAAGCAACACGTTGCCGTGTTCGCACTCTAAAATGCAGAGGGCAAGCTTTGCGCGTTCCCCGCCCGAGAGCGATTTCACGGACTTTGTCATATCCTCTTCAAAAAGTCCGCACCTTGCAAGCGCGCTTCTCACTTCCGTTTGGGTTAGCCCGACGTGCCTTTCCCACAGCTCTGCAAGAACCGTGTTTTCGCCGTTAAGGTTTGCGCCCTCCTGGTCGTACAGTGCGTAGCTTGTAAACCTGCCACGCTCTATTGCGGTGTCGGCGTTTTTCATAATAGCCTTTAAAAGTGTGGACTTGCCCGTACCGTTTTCACCGACCAAGGCAACCTTTTCACCCCGCCTTATTAGCAATTGCCCCCCACATATGAGCCGTTTACCGCCTATTTCAAGGTTTAAACCGTTTAGGCGCAAAACGTTTTCGTAAGGTTGGTTTTCATAAGTAAATTTATATGTCGGGGCTTTGGGAGGAGTGTAAGGCTTTTCTAAAATTTCCATTCTTTCAAGTTTGTTTACCCTACTTAAAGCCGATTTAGCCGTGGTTGCGCGGACGATATTTCTGTCAACGTAGTCTTGAAGCTTAGCGCGCTCTTCCTGCTGGGCCTCGTACTCTTTTTGAAGCCTTGCCTGCCTTTCCGCCTTTAAAATTTTGTATTTTGAGTAGTTTCCCGTAAAAGATACGAGTTTTTTGTTCTCAATCTCTAAAATTTTAGTTGTAATCTTGTCTAAAAAGTACCTGTCGTGGGAAACGACGAGAATTGCGCCCTTAAAACCCGAAAGATATTCTTCAAGCCAGAAAAGTGTTGAAATGTCAAGGTGGTTGGTAGGTTCGTCAAGTATTAAAAGGTCGGGCTGTTCCAATAAAAGCCTTGCAAGTTTAAGCCTTGTCTTCTCCCCGCCGGACATTGTATCTACGATTGCGTCGTACCTGCCCATAAAGCCCATACCGTTTAAAACGGTCTTGATTTTGACTTCTACGTTGTACGCGTCGCGTGAGGAAATAAAGGCGTTCAAACTCTCAATTTGTGCCGAAAGTGTGGCATATTCGGGGGTGTACGCGTCAATTTGCGATAATTTTTCAGATAGTTTTTGTAACTTTTCTACGGCGGAAAGCTCTTCGCCGAATACCTTCAACATTTCGTCGTAGACAGTGTTACCGCTTGAATAACCGCCGTTCTGTTCAAGATAGCCTATGCGTATGCCGTTCTTTTTTATTACAGCTCCGCCGTCGGGCAGGTTCTCGCCCGTAATAAGCTTTATAAGCGTGGTCTTACCCTCTCCGTTTGCGCCGATAAGGCCCACTCTTTCGCCCTCGTTTACGGCAAATGATACGCTTGAAAATATTAAGTTGTCGCCGTAAGAAAATTCGGCGTTATCAACTGTAATTAGCATAGTTAAAAGTCCCAATGGGGTATAAAATCGGTGTTTGCGCTGTCAAAATCCTGTAAAAATACGTTTTTTAGCCCGTTTTCACGCACAGCGGTAACTACTCTGTCATACTCCCTTTTGGTGATTTTGCGGTTCAATTCCTTTAAATTTTCAATATCGCCGTAGGGAGTGTACTGACTCATTAAGCTGAAATATACGTCTTTTGGCAAGGTTGAAACGAATTTTACGACGTTTATACTGTCGTATGTGGCAAGCGGAAGTATTAAATGACGGACTATGCACCCCGAAAGCATTTTGCCGTCCTCTGTAAGTTTTAGCTGTTTTTGCGCCATAAATTTAACTGCCGGCAGAGCGTAATCCGCATAGTCCCCCCTTGCCGTATAACGCTTGGATAGCGCGTTGTCCATAAATTTTAAGTCTGTAAGCCAAATATCCACGAAGCTGTCGGCAAGGCGCAAAGCGTCCTCTCTTTCATAGCCGTGGGTGTTGTAAACTATGGGAATTTTGGGCTTGTAAATTTCAATTGCCCCCATAATATCATTTAAATAATGGGTTGGATTGACTAAATTTATATTCTCCGCACCCGTATCTTCAAGCTGTTTAAAAATGTCTGCAAGCCCGTATTTGTCAATGACTTTTCCACGGGTTACGCGGGAGAGTTCGAAGTTCTGGCAGAATGCGCACTTTAAAGAACACCCGCAAAAAAAGACGCAACCGCTTCCGTTTTTGAAAGATACGGGCGGTTCTTCAAACGGGTGCAAATAGTACTTTGCTATTTTAATTTCTTTTACACCGCACGCGCCTTTTGAAAGCGTTCTGTCAACACCGCAGGCGACGGGGCATTGCGTACATTCCATATAAGCATTATAAAATAAATATTTATTAAAAGCAAATTGTTTGACATCGCCTTTATTAAAGGCTATAATAATTTCAAACCTATAAAGAGTGTGCGAGGGAACGGCCCTGCGACCACTCAGCAACCTGCAAAGCAAGGTGCTAACGCCGAACCGATGGGGACAATAAGAAATTACGCTCCTTATCGCAAGATAGGGAGTTTTTTTACGAGGTTAAAGATGAAAAAGTTTTTTACAAGCGAGAGCGTTACGGAAGGACACCCCGACAAGCTGTGCGACCAGATTTCCGACGCCTGCCTTGACGAAATTTTGAAAAAGGACGAAAATGCAAGGTGCGCCATTGAGTGTTGCGCGGGTTACGACAGACTTTTAATAATGGGCGAAGTAACTACCTTTGCTGAAATAGATTACGAGGCGATAGCCCGCAAGACCATAGAAAAAATAGGTTACAAGCACGGTTCTTTTGCGTACGACAAGTGCAGAATAGACGTCGCCGTTCACCGCCAAAGCCCCGACATCGCTATGGGCGTTGACAGGACGGACGAAAAAGACGTAAAGGACAGCTTCGGCGCGGGCGACCAAGGAATGATGTTCGGTTATGCCTGCCGTGAGACGGAAGAACTTATGCCACTCCCTATCTCACTCTCGCACAAGCTTTCTTTAAGGCTTGCAGAGGTAAGAAAGACGGGACTTCTTTCATACCTTCGCCCCGACGGCAAAACGCAGGTTACAGTTGAGTACGACGGCAAAACTCCAATAAGAGTCGATACCGTGGTTATTTCCGCACAGCACAATTCCAAGGTAACGCAGGAGCAGTTAAAAAAGGATATTTTGGAACACGTTGCAAGCGTTATCCCTAAGGAGCTTGTTGACGGAAACACGAAATACTTTATTAACCCCACCGGCAGGTTTGAAATAGGCGGACCCGAGGGCGACAGCGGACTTACGGGCAGAAAGATTATAGTTGACACCTACGGCGGAAGATGCGCGCACGGTGGCGGAGCTTTTTCCGGAAAGGACGCTACGAAGGTTGACCGCTCGGCTACCTATATGGCAAGGTTCGTGTGCAAGAATTTGGTTGCCTCGGGACTTTGCGACGAGGTTGAGTTGCAGGTTGCGTACGCTATCGGCGTAGCCCGCCCTGTATCGGTTTTTGTTGATACGTTCGGCACGGGCAAGCTTAGCGACGGAGAAATTGCGGATATAGTAATTAAAGAATTCGATTTGCGCCCCTACGCCATAATTGAAACGCTTGATTTGAGAAAGCCGATATTTTCCAAGACTTCCTCTTACGGGCATTTCGGGAAAGACGGCTTGCCGTGGGAAAGACTTTCAAAAGTCAACGATTTAAAGAAATATTTGTAAATATTAAAAAACCCGCCCGCCGAGATTTCGGCGGGCGGTGCTTTATTTTATTAATAAGCTCTTGCGAAGATTATGACGTGTTTTGAAGGTTTACCGCAGATTGCGCATTTTTCCTTGGTTTCGCCCTCGGCAAAAACTCTTGCCGTTGCCTGCGCGTAGGTCTTAACCTTATCCTCGCACTCACGGCAACCGCACCAGCCCGCTTTTACGAATTTACCTGCTTCAACGCCCTTTAAAATTCCGTCCAAATCGTCGGCGTAGGTAATTCTTTCGTCTCTTCTTACCCTTGCGGATTCAAGCATATCTTTCTGAACGGTAGTTAAAAGGCTGTTAACCTCTTCAACTATTCCGTTTAAAGAGTACGCGTTCTTTTCAAGTGTATCCCGGCGGAAGATAAGCGCCTTACCCTCTTCTATGTCGCGGGGGCCTAATTCTATTCTTAAAGGCACGCCTTTCATTTCCCACTCGTTGAACTTCCAGCCGGGGGAGTTGTCCGTATCGTCAAGCTGAACGCGGACGCCTGCCTTTTGTAGCTTTTCTTTAAGTTCGGCGCAGGTTTCCAAAACGCCGGGCTTCTTTGACGCGATGGGAACAATTACGACTTGCACGGGAGCGACTACGGGCGGGAATACAAGTCCCCTTTGGTCGCCGTGCGCCATTATAAGCGCACCTATAAGCCTTGTGGAAACGCCCCAGCTTGAAGTGTACGCGTACTTCTGCGCGCCGTCCTTATTCAAAAACTTTATATCGAAAGATTTAGCAAAGTTTTGACCTAAATAGTGCGAAGTACCTGCCTGCAAGCTTTTGCCGTCCTTCATCATTGCTTCCATTCCGAAGGTTGCGACGGCACCTGCAAACTTTTCTTTTTCGGTCTTTCTTCCCGTTATTACGGGAATTGCAAGGCAGTTTTCGGCAAACTCCTTATACACGCCGAGCATCTGCATAGTCTCTTCCATAGCTTCTTCTTCGGTGGCGTGGGCGGTATGACCTTCCTGCCATAAAAATTCGGAAGTCCTTAAAAAGGGCCTCGTCGTCTTTTCCCAACGCATAACGTTTGCCCACTGGTTGATTTTTATGGGCAAATCGCGGTAAGACTGTAACCATTTGGAATACATACTGCCGAAAATCGTTTCCGACGTGGGGCGGACTGCCAAAGGCTCTGAAAGCTCTTCCCCGCCCGCGTGGGTAACGACGGCTACCTCGGGGGCAAAGCCCTCCACGTGTTCGGCTTCTTTTGTGAAGAAGCTCATAGGGATTAAAAGCGGAAAATAAGCGTTTTCGTGTCCCGTCGCTTTAAAGCGGGTGTCAAGCTCCCTTTGAATATTCTCCCACACGGCGTAACCGTAAGGGCGGATTACCATAGTACCCTTTACTGGGCCGTAGTCTACGAGTTTGGTCTTAATTACTACGTCCGTATACCATTGGGGAAAATCCTTTTCAATATCGGCAATTTGTTCTACGAAATTTTCTTTTGCCACGAAAACTACCTCTTTTTTTGAAATTCTGCAAAATATTATACCATATAGTTACGCAAAAATAAAGGATTTTTACAAAATAATGCCATTATTGAGAAACAAAAAATTTGACGCTTACCGCCGTCAAATACTTGTAATAAAAAGGCAAATATTATATAATAAGGGCGTATGCAGATAGCGGAATTGAAAAAACTTAAAAGCGGAACAGACGTGCGCGGAGTTGCCGTAGAAGGCAACCTGCCCGTAAACCTTACAAACGAAGCCGTTGAACTTACCGTAAAGGCTTTTATTAAATGGCTTTCTTTAAAATACGGCAAACAGAGTTTTAATATTGCGATAGGCAACGACTCCCGTATTTCCGCAGGGCGCATAGTTAAATGCGCTGTTGAAGCTATAAAAAGTAGCGGTTGCAACGCAGTTTATACTGGGCTTTCTTCAACCCCCTCTATGTTCATACTTTTAAAGACGGAGGGCTGGAGCGCAGACGCTTCCATTATGGTAACCGCCTCCCATATGCCTTACGACAGGAACGGGTTGAAGTTCTTCACCCCCGAAGGCGGGCTTGACGGAAAAGATATAGATGAAATTTTAGCCCTTGCGGTCAAGGGCGAATTTTTATGCGGTAAAGGAAGTTACAGCGAAAAGTCCTTTATGGACGAATATTCGCAAATTCTTGTTACCACCGTAGAGCGCGCTTGCGGAAAGTTACCCTTACAGGGTAAAAAGATTATAGTTGACGCTGGCAACGGCGCAGGCGGGTTCTTTGCCGAAAAGGTTTTAAAGCCCTTGGGTGCTAACACCGACGGAAGCCAGTTTTTGGAGCCTGACGGGAACTTCCCCAACCACATACCCAACCCCGAGGACAGAGATGCTATTGAAAGCATCTCCCGCGCGGTCGTTAAAGAAAAGGCTAACCTTGGAATAATCTTTGATACCGACGTAGACAGGGCGGGTTGTGTTGACAACCTTGGCGGAGAGATTAACAGAAACGCGCTTATCGCGCTTATTTCCGCAATACTATTAAAAGACAAGAGCGGAACTATTGTTACAGACAGCGTTACGAGCGACGGCTTAACCGAGTTTATTGAAGGTTTGGGCGGAAAGCACGTACGCTTTAAGCGCGGATATAAAAACGTTATAGACAAGTGCAAGGAGCTGAACGCAAGCGGGGAATACTCTCCCCTTGCGATAGAGACTTCCGGACACGCGGCGTTTAAGGAAAATTATTACCTTGACGACGGCGCGTACCTTATAACGAAAGTTTTAATAAGCCTTGCCTTGCAGGCAAAAGAGGGGAAAAGCCTTACCTCTTTAATATCTTCTTTAAAGCGACCCGTTGAAGAGAACGAAGTGCGTATTACCTTTAATTCTTCAAGCAAAGACTTTAAAAGCGAGGGCGCAGGCGTTATAGAAGATTTAAAGCGCATTGCAACAAAGCGCGACGATATGATTTTATCGCCCGTAAATTACGAGGGCGTTAGAATAAACTTTAAGGAAAGTGGCGGTGGCTGGCTACTTGTGAGAATGAGCGTTCACGACCCCGTTATGCCGATAAACTTTGAAAGTAACTACGTTGGCGGAAATAAGGTTTTTGCCAAAAAGCTTTTGGAGATTTTAGAGGCTTATCCCTTCCTTGAAATTACAAACTTAAAAAAATTTACAGTTTAAGGAGAAAATTTACCGATGTCAATAAAGAACAAATGCGTAAACACCGTAAGAGTGCTGTCAGCGGAAGCTATACAGAAAGCAAAATCGGGACACCCCGGCATTTGCCTCGGCGCCGCACCTATCGGCTACGAGCTGTTTGAAGATTTTTTGAATTTCAGCTATAAAAACCCTAAGTGGGACAACCGCGACAGGTTCGTTCTTTCTGCGGGACACGGCTCAATGCTCCTCTACTCTTTACTGCACCTTTTCGGTTACGATTTGACTAAGGAAGATTTAATGAACTTCCGTCAGCTCGGTTCACGCACCCCCGGCCACCCCGAATACGGCAAGACCGACGGTGTGGAAACTTCCACGGGTCCTCTCGGTCAGGGCTTGGGCAATGCAGTAGGTTTTGCGCTTGCGGAAGCTCACCTTGCTTCGGTTTTCAACAGACCCGGCTATCCCGTAGTTGACCACTACACCTACGTTTTGTGCGGTGAGGGCTGTCTTGAAGAGGGCATCGGCTACGAGGCTTGTTCTTTTGCGGGTACGCAGAAGCTTGGCAAGCTCATTCTCCTTTACGATAAGAACAATATCACCATAGAGGGCGATATCAATACTACTTTCGGCGAAGACATAGCTACACGCTTCTGCGCGCAGGGTTGGCAGGTATTGAGAGTTCCCGACGCAACTAATATGAACGTTCTTAAAACAGCCATTGAGAAAGCTAAGAGCGATTTATACCGCCCCTCTATCATAATTTGCAACACCAAAATCGGACACGGCTCACCCTTGGAGGGTAGCGAAAAGGTTCACGGCGCACCTATGGGTGAGGAAAACCTTAAATTAACCAAGGAAGCGCTTGGCTGGTCTGAAGAGCCTTTTGAAGTTCCCGAGGACGTTAAACAGCACTGTATGGACGTTGCCGAGAGCAAGCTTATTGTTGAAGAGAGCTGGAACAGACTGTTCGACCGCTACGCAAAGGTTTACCCCGAGCTTGCCCAAAAATACCGCAACTATATGGACGGCTACGAAATCGACTTCGACGCGCTGTTCAATAAATTCGACTTCTCCTCCCCCGAAGCAACTAGAGCTTCAAGCGGAAAAATTTTAAACGAAATAGCAAACCTTATGCCCAACCTTTTATCCGGTTCTGCAGACCTTGCTCCCTCAACTATGACGGGGCTTAAATGCTCGGGTACTTTCTCGCCCGAAAACAGGTCGGGGCGCAATATTCAGTTCGGCATACGTGAACACGCAATGTCGGCTATCTGCAACGGCATACAGCTTCACGGCGGACTGAGAATTCTTTGCTCTACGTTCTTCTCATTCTCCGACTATATGAAAGGCGGTATGAGAATAAGCGCGCTTTTGAACGTACCCGTCATATACGTTATGACGCACGACTCTATCGGCGTGGGCGAGGACGGACCCACCCACCAGCCTATGGAACAGCTTATTGCGTTAAGGTCCATACCCAATATGAAGGTGTTCCGCCCCTGCGACGGAAAGGAAACTATTGCCGCTTACATTTCGGCTTTCACCGAACAGTCCCCCACCGTTTTGGTGCTTTCAAGGCAAAACCTTAACCAGTATAAGGAATCCGGCATAAAGGCATTGACCGGCGGATACATTCTTGAAGACTGCAACGGCACTCCCGACGTAATTCTCATCGGAACGGGTTCGGAAGTGGATATCTGCGCAGGCGCGAAGGAGCTTTTGGAGGAAGAAGGAATTAAGGCGAGGGTCGTTTCAATGCCCAGCCTTGAAAAGTTTGAAGAACAGACCGCGGAATATAAGGAACACGTTTTACCTAAGTCCGTAAAGGCGCGCGTATGCGTTGAAGCGGGTTCGCACTTTGCCTGGTACAAGTATTGTGGCGACTGCGGTGAAGTTATTGCAATGAAGTCTTTCGGTACTTCAGGCCCTGCAAAGGAACTTTTCAAATACTTCGGTTTCACAAAAGAGAACGTTGCCGAAAAGGCAAAGCTTTCAATAGAAAACGCAAACAACGCCTAACCGAATAAAATATAATTATGAACCTTGAACAGTTATTTTTAAAGAGGCAGTCCACGAGGGAGTTTTCCGATAAAGAAGTTCCCGACGAAGCGCTTGAAAAAATCTGCCGTCTTGCAACGCTTGCCCCCTCCGCCATTAACGCACAGCCCTGGAACCTTTACGCCGTAAACGGAGCTAAGGCTAAGGAATTTACTAAGTACGTCCAAAAGGACGGAGCGAACGGCTGGGCGGACGGTGCTAAGGCATATATAGCGATTGAGCAACGCGAACCGCACGCAATTATGCGCGGGGAGAGAAGAGTTTCCAACGAGGAGTTTATTCCTAACGATATAGGAATACTTACAGCCTATATAGCGCTCGCAGCCGAGGATTTGGGCGTTCAAACCTGTATAATAGGTCTGCGCGACGAAAAAGGCATTGCAGAATTTTTAGGTTTGCCGAACGGTACGCACTTCCCCCTTGTCATTGCGCTCGGTTACTGCGCGGACGGTTACCCCGTACGGGAAAAGCGCAGACGGGAATTTGAAAAGAACTACAAATTAATAAAATAAAAAAAACGCCTACCGCAAAAATGCGGTAGGCGTTAATTTTTGGGTTAATTGTTTTTAAAAGTTATCGTAAGGTTTTGGGGCATTCCGTCGCTCCACTGGTGGCTCTTTTCAATGAGGTTCCACTCTTCTTCGGTTCCACGGAATTCAAACTTTGTCAAAGGACTATCGTAGAACGCGAACACGTCTATATACTGTAAAGACTTGCCGAGAGAAATTTCCTTTAAAGAATCGCAACTGAATGAAAACAGTCCGATGTAAATTACCCCGTCAGGCACGGTCAAACTTTCAACCTTATTACACCACTCGAACGCACGCCCCGATATAATTTTCGTATCTTGGTGGATTTCGTAAGAGGTAGCGTACCTGTCCTCTTCACTGATAAGCGCGAAGTAAGGGTTAGTGGCACTGCCCAAATATTTCATATTGCCGTAGACGTTATATTTTAAATTAGGACATTCTGTAAATATTCCGCCTTCCAACCTTTCAAGCCCGTCGGGAAGAGTAACCTCTGTAAGAGCTTCACACCCGTAGAAAGCACCGCTACCGATTTGCTTTATACTTGCAGGGAGCGTTATGCTTTGAAGCCCCTTGCGACCGGCAAACGCTTGGTCAGAGATAACTTCAACGACGTGAGGGATAACGCTTTTGTTACTGCCCTCGTAAAGAATTTTACAGTCCTTTGACAGCAGGCAGTTATCAATACTTCTGAACTTGGCGTTATTCGGGTCAACCGTTATTTTATCAAGGTTAGCACAGTCGGCAAACAGACGGTACTCTATTTCCTGCAAGCTTGCGGGCAAGTGAATTTGTTTTAAAGAAGTGCAACCGTCAAACGTGTGGCGCGCAATTACCTTTAAGTTAGTGGGTAAAACAATGCTTTCAAGTGCTTCGCACCCGTAGAAAGTGAAACCGCCCAACTCAACCAGACTTTGAGGAAGAGTTATTTGTTTTAAAGATACGCAACCGTAGAAAGCGTCCTCTATTACTTCCACCCCGTCAGGTATCCGGCTGTTCTTACAGCCTAAAAGCATAGTTTTGCCGTCCTTGGTTAAAAGGCAGTTGTCTACGCTTTTATAAGCCGTGTTGTCGGCGGATACGGTTATTTCTTCAAGGCTTGATAAGCCGTTGAAAGCGTTTAAATTAATTCTTGTTATCCACTCCGGAATATTGACAGCCGTAAGGGATTTACAATCGTTAAAGAGCGAAGTTTCTATTTCCGTGAGATTGCGGGGGAAGGTAAACGATTGAAGGCTTTCGCAACCGCCGAATGCGTCAAAGCCTATTTTTTCAACGCTGTCCGGAATTGAAACTTCTTTTAACACCTTACTGTACGCAAACGCGTAATCGTTTATTGTAGTCAAGCCCTCGGGAAGAGTTATTTTTTCAGTGTGGAAAAGAGAGGAAAAACCGTGTTCGGGTATCGTAGTTACGGGCTTGCCGTTATATTCTGCGGGTACGGTTATTTCCTTTTCAAAGCAGATACCCGTTTTCGTTATGTTGACCGAGTAAGACTCGCCGTCTTCGCCGAGGGTGTATTCCAAAAGCGGATTGTGGCACTTTACGCATACGCCGTCGGAAAAGACGTGTCCTCCGACCGTGGTTTCGTCGGGGATAGTGTCCTTAACGTAGCAGTAGTCGCACTGGGCAGTCTTTGTGCCTTGGGTGTAACAATTTGCGTCGTTATTAGAAACATAATTAGTAAAAGAATGGGTGTGTTCGGGTTTTGTTCCGTCGTTATCGTTACCGACTGTACAACCTGCGAACGCGCTTGACGTGCAACCTACGACTGCCGTAAGCAAAACGGCGATAAATCTCTTTTTCATAATATCTCCCGCTATTTTTTTATATTTTCCCTTGCGGTGGCAAGCATTAATTTAATTCTGTTTTCCTGATTTACTTTTGTTGCCGAAGGGTCGTAGTCTACCGCAACGACGTTTGCGTCGGGATAGAGTCCTTTAACCGTTCTTATAACGCCCTTGCCAGCTATGTGGTTTGGAAGGCACCCGAACGGCTGGGCGCAAACTACGTTGGGTACTCCCGACGAGGCAAGCACCGCCATTTCCGCGGGGATTAGCCAGCCCTCCCCCATCTTCACGCCCTGATTTAACACCTTGTCCGCGCAGGAACGCAGAGTTTCAAAGTCGTGCAACGGCTCGAAAGTTCCGTCCTCTTTAAAAAGCTCTATAATCTTTTTCTGCATACTGTGGACGGCCCTATATACAAGGTTATAAATTTTTGCCTTAAATTTGCTGTGTCCGTAGAACTCGGCGTCGTTTACTACGTTGATAACGCAATACAGAAGGAAGTCCAAAAGGGCGGGGACTACGGGTTCACAGTCCTCGTTTAAGAGAAACCTTTCCAAATTGTTGTTGCCGAGAGAGGAATACTTGACGTAGATTTCGCCGACTATTCCCACTTTTACTTTTTTAGCGTTCTTTCTTTGAACTGATTTAAAGATTTCAATAATCTTCTTGTTTATCTTTTTGTACTGCCAGAAGCTGTGCTTTTCAAACTTGCTTATGACGAATTTAACGGCTTCGTCGCGCGCGCCGTCGGTTGCGCAGCTTTCCACCTCGTACGGCTTGGTTTGGTTATAGCACCACATAATGGTGTCCCCGTAGATTACGGAAAAAGCCATTTTGAGAAACAGTTTTAAGCCTATATTGAAAGAGCTTTCCTTTTCCAGCCCCGAAAAGTTTATTGAAACTACGGGTACGGTGGGGAACTCCGTCCTTATAGCCTTGCGGATAAGCGCCATATAGTTGGAAGCACGGCACCCACCTCCCGTCTGCGTTATCATAAGGGCGGTGCGGTCTAAATCGTACATACCGCTCTTTAAAGCGTCTATATACTGCCCGACTACGCAAAGGCAGGGATAACAAGTATCGTTATGAACGTGTTTCAGCCCTTCATCGATAGCAGAACGGGTTTCGTTCTTTAAAACCTCTAAATCGTAGCCCTCCTGCTTGAACACCTTTTCAAGTATCAAGAAGTGCCAGGGGAGCATATCGGGTATTAATATTTTATGCGTACGCTTCATAGACTTGTCCCACTTGGGGTACGAGGTGGTGTAGTCGGTAAAGCCGATTTCTTTTTCCATTACCGTTTAGCCCCCTCTTCTATCGTTGCAAGCATACTTCTCAAACGTATTTTTACTACGCCTAAGTTGTTGATTTCGTCTATCTTAATCTGCGTATAAAGCTTACCGTTCTTTTCAAGCATTGCGCGCACCTCGTCCGCGGTGATTGCGTCAAGACCGCATCCGAAAGATACGAGCTGAACAAGGTTTACGTTTTTACGCTTTGAAACAAAGTCCGCCGCACGGTACAGGCGGGCGTGATAAGTCCACTGGTTTAAAACGTCTACTTTTACCTTATCACCCTTGTCGTAAATGCTGTCCTCCGAAAGGACGGCAAGACCTAAGGAGGTAAGAAGCTTGTTTATGCTGTGGTTTATTTCACCGTCAAGGTGGTACGGTCTGCCCGCAATGACAATTACCTGCTTGCCCTGCATTTCCGCCTTCCACAAAATTTCGTCCGCCTTAGAGCGCAAATCTTCACGGTATTTGTCAAGGCGTGCAAAGCCTGCCTCCAAAGCTGTTTCAATATCGCGTTTTTTAAAACCGTACTTTTGGAACAGGGAAAGAAGCTTCTTTACCGTGTTCTTCTTCATATTCAAATCAACATACGGCATTAAGAAATTGCTTTCGTTAAGCCTTTCGTTATTGGCTTTTAAAAGCTCGGGATAGTACGCGACTACGGGGCAGTTATAGTGGTTTGTGGAACAGTGTTCGTCTAAATTGTAGCTTTCACAGGGCAGGAATATAAAGTCCACGCCTGCATCCAAAAGGCTTTCAATATGCCCGTGCATAAGTTTTGCGGGGTAACAAGCCGTATCGCTTGCAACGGTGTGCTGACCTTTGAAATACAAGTCCCTTGTAGACCTGTCGGAAAGAATTACTTCAAAGCCGAGCGTTTCAAAAAAGCCCGCCCAGATAGGCAACTGTTCGTACATTCCGAGCTGTAAAGGAAGCCCTACCCTGCCCAAAATGCCGTTCTGTCCGTTTACCCCCTCTACGCAGTCGATAAGCCTTATCTGCTTGTATGAGTATATGTCAAGGTCTGCAAACGCGGGTTTAAGCCCTGCACCGCGCTCGCACTTGTTGCCGGAGATAAACTTTCTGCCGTCGCTGAAACGTATTACGTTCAAGTTGCAGTTTGAGGTACACCCCCTGCAATTTGTAGATTGTAAGGTGTACGAAAAGCTTTCAAGCTCTTCAGGCGTTGAAATCGTACTCTCGCCGGAAGTGTTTTCCATTGCGTAAAGCGCACAACCGAATGCGCCCATAAGTCCTGCAATACCGGGGCGGACTACCTGTCTGCCCGTTTCAAGCTCGAAAGAACGCAGTACGGCGTCGTTTAAGAACGTACCGCCCTGCACTACTATGTTCTCGCCCAAGTCGTCGGCGCTGTGCGCCCTTATGACTTTGTAAATGGCGTTTTTAACTATCGAAGAAGAAAGACCTGCGGAAATGTCCTCTACGGTAGCGCCCTCATGTTGGGCTTGCTTTACGGCACTGTTCATAAACACGGT
>JAAUYS010000161.1 GCA_014804995.1 Clostridia bacterium | reverse complement strand
TGACGTGGAGATAAAGCTCTACGCCAACATGGACGTGCTCAAGGATGTGTACACGGCGGGGCGCGGTATCACCATCTCCGATGACAGGGTTATTTCTGTCGATGAGGACGCTATCAGCGGTGTCATTGCTGATGACCTCATCGAAGAGAACAGCGGCCTCAAGGTTGAGAACGACAAGCTCCACCTCGCTGACCATGCCTCGACCACGCCTGAGTATGGCCTTGGCGACCTCGACCATTACGGCCATGTCCGCCTCGCCGATACTGGCGACAGTCGGGCCACGGTGCAGGCCGGTATTGCTGCGACTCCCGCTGCGGTCAAGGACGTGGATGACAGGGCTGTTCATAAGGAAGGTGATGAGACTATCACTGGGGTCAAGACGTTTGTCGATACTCCCAAGGTCACGCTCCCTGACGGTTCCACTACCGAGGTGGCTACGGTTGATGGCACGGTCTGGGCGAAGCGCGTTGACGAGCTCCCTGAGGATACGGATGAGATTACCGCCAACATGCCTGAGGGTGCATTGGTCGTGACTCCCGACGATGGCGCTGGCAGTCCGATTGAGGCTCTGCGGGCGGAGCTTGCCGCTCTTCAGGCGGATGTGAAGAAGCGCGGGCTGTATAATCAGGAAGTGTGGATTACCGAGTCCGGGGAGTGGACTGCTCCTGTGACGGGGTGGTATGAGGTGTTGTTGATTGGCGGAGGCAGTGGCGGTGCAGCGCGTATGAACTCTACTGCATCCACATGTACGGGAGGCGGGTCCGGTGGCTATCTAACTCGGTTAGTACGTCTGGAGTCTGGGCAGAAGGTATCAGTCACAGTAGGAGCCGGGGGAGCAGGTATCAAGGATAATCCTACGAATTATGGTAGTCCGACACAGTTTGGCGTGTTGTCTTCAGCAGATGATTCGGCGAGTTTTTCGGCATCTACTACAAGTGTCGCTTTGAGTTTATCTATCAATAACGGTGTAGGCGGCGGTGGTTTTGGCGGCGGGAAGATTTGGCCGTCTGGGCTGAATGGGGCGTTCTGGGGCGCTGGTGGCGCGGCGTATTACTATACCGATGGGAACTATGGCGCTGGTGACGGTAAGCAAGGCGCAATCCGTCTCCGCTACTACGACCCTACTAAAAAGGGGAATAACTAATGGCTATCTTCCAAGTAATTGAACAGGACGGCCAGAAGACTCTGGTTGAAGTCCCTGTTGGGGGCAACGAGACTTGGGGCAAGTACATCGCTGGCACTGTTCCCGCTGACCCCTCGGCCATCATTGCTGACATGCCTGTCGGGTCGTATGTAACCGACGATAAGCCCACTGCACCGAAAGTCGCACCTGCTCCGTATAATACGGAAGTGTGGATTACGGAGTCTGGTACGTGGACTGCGCCGGTGAGGGGCTGGTTCGATGTTACTGCCATCGCTGGCGGCAACGGCGGGATGTTTACTAGTGGGTATGTATCCTCTGGAAATTCTGGGGAGGTAATTCGCAAATTGCTGCACTTTGAGCAGGGGCAGAAAGTCCCTGTGACCATAGGTGCTGGAGGCCTGACTACTAAAACTAGTAATAGCGATGCCCGAGCCGGGGGTGATACAGTTTTTGGCAATTTGACTGCTCGAGCAGGCAAAGGATTCCTCGGGGGTACTAGTGTATGGTATTCTCGGTTCGATAACAATGTGGGGTCAGCACAGCTTGTTGGGGCTGGTGCAGGTGGCGGGCAGAACTATATGCCTCCAGTGAGCTCGGTTGACGCTGACTACCATGTTTCAGAAGCTGACGGTACTGATTATGGAGCAGGCGGCAGTGCTTCTGCACAAGTCGCCGCTGGTGCTGTCGTGCAGTATGTAGGCCTCGGCAAAGGTGCGCCCGGCGCAGTCCGTCTCCGCTATTACGACCCCAACAAGAAAGGAAATGAATAATGGCTACTTACCAAGTTCGCTATGATGATGCTAACGGCCAGAAGATTCTCTCAGACCCGTTGCGCGGTATTGGGGCGGAAGTCGCCACTTCTGAAGTCCCCGGTGTTGTCCAGCCCGATGGGGTGACTACGAAAGTTGACCCTGCTGGGGTGCTGTCAGTCATTGGCGGCAACCTTCTGATGAATGATGAGATATGGATTACTGAGAGTGGTGAGTGGGAGTCACCAATCACAGGCTGGGCACAGATACTGCTCATCGGCGGCGGTGATGGTGGTCTTGCAGGAAACTATCTAGCACAAGGAGGCCCCAGTGGTTCTATACATGAGGCTCTTGTCTATCTTAGTGCTGGTGATAAAGTTACTGTAAATATTGGCGCTGGTGGGCTGGGTTGCACCGGCACAACTGGGGGCTTTTCTTGTGACGCAAGTAGGGCTGGAGGTATGACCTCATTTGGCTCACTGACTAGCTCCGATGGTATAAATCTGCTCGAAGTTGCGGGACTGAATGTGCCGGATGGATACAAGCCTTGTTTTTTGGGGGTACATATAGCAGATTATTCCAGTTTTGCAGACAAGTCCCTCAGTGGTGCTGGAGGCGGTTTTGGGGTTGGCTGGGTGTCAATAGGCAGCGATGCGGGCTTCTCTGGATTCTTTGGTGCTGGTGGTGCTGGGCTGACTAGACAAGCTAACAGGTATGCCAGCGACGGTCAGCAAGGCGCTATCCGTTTACGCTTCTGGAACCCCGCCAAGGCCAATGGGTCTACGAAATAATTTTGGTTTTATCGAAGAAAATGCTTGACAACAGAGCAGGCATCACATACATTCAACACGCCTACAGCAGGGTCGGCACTCGTGCCGGGGAGGCGGGGTGGTCCCGCCTCCCATTTCGGGACTCTGCTGTAGCAGAACGGGAGTAGCTATGTCTGTCAATCTTTATGACCCGAAGACGCTTCAGGGCTCCGTGTGGAACGAGAAAGACGTTGAGCGCAAGCGTGCAGAGGGTTTTCTCACCGAGGATGAGTACAAGGCTATCAAGGCCGAAGAAGCTGCCGAAGCGCATGAGAAGTGGCTGACGAGCCCCGGCACTGAGGAAGAGCGTTTTCAGATGCTCCGTTCCGCCCGCGACGCCAAGCTCACTGAGTATGATACGAAGATTGCGCAGCTTACTCGCAGGGCTCGTGAAGGTGAAGATATGGAAAGCGAGCTCGATGCGTGGGATGCCTACGCTACGGCGCTGTGTAATCTTCCCGAGCAGAAGGGCGCTCCGTGGGATGGCGGCGGTGAACTGACCCCGTGGCCCACGAAGCCCGAATAAACCAACGAATAATCCCTGCTGTAGTTAACTTCAATCCATAGGAGTCTAAACTATGGAAGGCATTGTTCCTACGATGGACCTGAACGGAAACAATGGCGGCTACGGTTGGGGCGGCGCTGGCGGTGCTTTCGCTGGCGCTCTTGTTGGTTCCATTTTCGGCAATGGCTGGGGCGGCGGCTGGGGTGGTCGCGGCAATGGCGGCTGCTGCGGGGGTAATGAAATGATTATGGACTCCCTTTCCGGCCTGCGTTCTGATGTGGGTGGTATCAGCCGTGACCAGCTTCTTCAGAGCGCGAACAATCTTGCCCAGCAGTGCACCGGTTTTGGCACTGTGAACGCCTCCGTTGAGCGCGTTGGCGCTGCTGCCGCTCTCGCGGCGGCCCGTCAGGAAGCGGCTACCCTGACCGTTGGCTATCAGGGCCAGCTTGCGGCAAAAGACAATACGTTCCAAATTGTCTCTTCGCAGAAGGATTGTTGCTGCCAGACTCAGCGTCTCATCGAGGCCGAGGGTTGCGCGACCCGTCAGGCCATTCACGCCGAGGGCGAAGCCACTCGCGGCCTGATTACTCAGAACGAGATTCAGGCTTTGCGTGACAGGCTGGCTACTGCCGAGGCTGGCAACGCTATCCTCACTCAGCAGCAGTTTGCCACCACGTTGGCCCAGCAGACGCAGGCGAACATCATCGCCGCTCTGCGCCCGGCTACGACGACCACCACGCCCGCTGCCTAATTCGGCGCGGAGCCAAAATATGGAACGCCCTCTGCGCCCTGTTCGCAGGGGGCGTTTTTCATAGGAGCCTGATATGAAGGTTATGATGCGTGCGGGCGGCTCTCACGAGCACGAGCATGAGACTGAGAACCGCATGTACACTGAAGGATACAGGCGCGGCATGGAAGATGCCATGCGTGGCCGGGCAGAGTCCCATCATTATCCTGACGACCCTGCTGAATCTCGCCGTCGGCGCGGTTCCCGTAGTGAGCATGAAGGGCATTGGGGCGATGACCCCGAGATGCGCCGTGGCCGTCGTACTCGAGGTGAGTATGATGAGATGGCGATGCCTTGGGATGCTCCTGAAGAGATGCGCCGGCGTACTCGCAGTATGCACGAGGATGAGATGCGCCGTGACGGCGAGTATGAGAATGAAATGCGCCGGGGTCGCAGAACTCGCGGTGAGTACGAGCCTGAGAGCAATCGCCAGATTGGGTACGATACGTTCCATACCGATGCCACTGAGATGCGCGGTGGTATGAAGCCGCTCAAGGACGGGGCGCATGAGATGGGTAAGGCTGTGCCCCTCGACCCTTCGATGGAGAGTGTGCTCGAATCCGCCGACGCTCTGCTGAAATCTCCGCCGCCCACTTGGGTTGCCTATCTTCACAAGAAGGACTATCTGGGTATTGCCAAGATGGAAGGCAAGGAGCTCATGCGAGCTCTTGAAGATAAGAAGCCTGCAAAGGAGATTCGCAAGGAACTTGTGCATACGATGGCTGCCCTGTTGCAGTTGGTCGAGAAATAACATCAGCCTCCCCGGGAGCCCGCTTCCGGGGAGCTTCACATGAGGTGCGCGATGGCTGTAGGCGCTGCTTTTCCTGACACGATTGAGTTTGAAGGGGTGAAATGGCATCTGCTGTACTGCCCCGGTTGTCCTACGATGGTTGTGCCCAATCTCAGTGGGTCACAGATTGTGGGGACGACCTGTGACCCTGTGCAGATTCCGGGGCGGGATAAGCCCTTGTTTGTGTCCGTGGTTCAGATACTTTTCCCGGCGCAGCAGACTATCAGTGGGTCTATCAGCGGGGAGCGCAGACTGATTGCTTTCCGCACTTATGATTACGCCGTGTCTGACTCGCGCATGATTCAGCCGCAGGACTGCGTATTTTATATCGCTGAACCGCGCACGGCTGACAGTGGGAGCATGGCGCAGCGGCTGTATAACGCACTTGTGGGCGAGCAGCAGAAAGAAGCGGCGGCGCAAGAAAAAGCTGACTCTTCGTGGTGCAAGCAGTTTGAGGAAGTGACGAAGCAATCTAAGCATGTGCAGGAGCAGGACCATGAGTGCGAACCCGGCGATGGAACGCATTGAGTCTAATGCGCAGGTTCTGATAGGGCAGTATGCCAGCGCGAACCAGCTCTTGCAGGATGCCATCAAGGAGGCTGT
>JAAUYS010000160.1 GCA_014804995.1 Clostridia bacterium | reverse complement strand
GACGGGGTCCGAGTACGGGGTGACCGGCAAGCTGTCGAACCAGACGTACAATGGACATAAGTTCGTAGGGTTCGAGCGGACTGGTTTCGCAACCGATCCTTCTAAGGCTGACGAGCCGCCCGCGCAGTGGTGCGGCCGCAAGTTCACGGAGGACGAGCTGTCCCTGCTGAAGCAGGGACGCGAGGTCTATTGCGAGGGTTTCGTGTCCAGGAAGACGGGCAAGGAGTTCAACTGCAAGGTGCAGGCCGTGAAGAAGGACGGCAAGATCGTGATCGAGCCTCATTTTGAATAAGGGGTGGTTGTGATGGCAAAGCAGACGTACAGGATTCCTGTAGGTTTGGATGCCACGCACATGGACATGGAGATTTCCTTGGCCGGTAACGACGGTGTGGGCCTGAAGCCGTTGCCGGTCAAGGTCATTCTCATGTACGTGGCAGGCATCATGGCAGGGTTCTATATCGCGACGCGTCCGCCCGTGTCTACGGGTGCCTGGTGGCAGGTCGCTCTTTTCGTCATCCTGTGGTTGGCGTTGACTGTCGTGTTCGCTCACTTCGACGGGACGAAGCGGCTCCAGATACAGCTGATACCTACGTTGCTGGGCTACATACCCAAGAGCAGCAGGCACGTGCTGACCCGTGTGACGAGCAAGGTAAACGATTTCTATGGTATCGTCGGCATCGAGGACATCAATCAGAACAACGGCATCGTGACGTATACAGACGGCACTTACGGCCTGTGGTTCCGCGTGGTCGGTTCCGCGTCCATATTGCTGTTCGACGATGACAAGAATGCCATTCTGGATCGCGTGGATTCGTTCTATCAGAAAATCGGAACCGATTACGAACTGATATTCCTGACGTGTAAGTCCGCGCAGAAGGTGTACCGTCAGGCCGCGAACCTGCAAAAACGGGTGGATCGCCTGGACAGCGACGACGCGGAGTTGTTGGCGCTCGCCAACGAGCAGTTCCAGACCCTGAAGTCCCTGTCGCGGGGAGACAGCAAGGCGATACACCAGTACATGGTGTTGAAGGCCGACAATAAGGAGGCCTTGACCCATGCCCGGAACGTCCTGCAGGCGGAGGTAGAGAACAGCAGCCGTATGATCAAGCAGTGCACGGCACTTTATTATGATGACGTGGTCGACGTCTTGGCGTCGATTTATGGAAGCGGGGGGTTATGATGGCCAAGAAGAAAAAGAAGGACGAACAGGCAGCCCCCAAGAAGCATGGGTTCCAGGCGTATCCGTACCTGATGTCGGTAAAGCCCCGTGAGAAGTACGTGTTCCACAGCGATTATTTTATCGTGGACGACAAGTATGCCACGATAATGTCGTTCTTCCGTCCCGAGGGGGCCGCTGTCGACTTCGGTCCATTTTGGGGCGTGAACAAGATTCCTTCCGGCTTGCCGAGAGGAGTCGACGTGATTCTTTTCGATCAGGTGCGCCGTCAGACGGAGCATTGGTTGCGTGAGCACCAGAACAGGGCGGAGGGCGTAGCCCGCATGAACGAGAACGAGCAGGGCAAGGTCGGCTCCAACAGTTCCAGGAACAACGCGTCCAAGAAGAGCATGGATCTGGAAGTCATTGCGCAGGAGCTGAACAACGGCGCGAGTTACCTGAACGTGCACAGCCGTATCCTGGTCCGCGCGCCGAGCCTGCGTGAGCTCGACGACGCTGTGCAATGGCTGGAGCGCCTCTATATCGATCGTTTTTCCATTTTGACGGCAAGCCCGTATATTGGTGAGCAGCGGAGAGAACTTTCGACGCTTTTTTCCAAGGTCGATAAAAAGGAAGGCAAGGGCTTTTATTTTACGTCGACGGAGTACGCAGGTTCCCATTTCCTCGTGACCCATGGCCTTGACGACCCGACGGGCGAGTACGTGGGCGACATGACGGGCGACGTGAATACGTCGGCAATTCTGTTCGATGCCAATAAGTATGATCACCACGTCGTCATATCCGACGACGGCTATGACGACAAGTTGGGCCGGGTCCACGTGTCCGATTTGTGGGGGTCGAAGATTTCCCAGTCGTGTCTGCTCAACAACCATAAGGTCGCGCACCTGATATTGGACGGATTGGACATGAGACAGGTGGGGCCGCCCTTGAGGAACCTGACGTTCAAGATCGACATGAGTCGTGGCGACGTGAACATGTTCGAGATGTTCGGTGAGCGTCGGGATCAGTTGAGTATCTTTCCTGCTCAGATGCAGAAGCTCATCCTCATGGGCGAGCAGGCTTACGAGACGACCGAGAGCGACCGTTCCGTTATCCGTGGTTCGCTCGAGGAGATAGCGACTCAGTTCTACATTGGCCAGAGGATGTGGTATGAGAACGCTGCGGCCAATATCAACAAGCTCCGTGTCGTGGGCATTCCGCACAACGAAGTGCCGAAGCTCGAGGTGTTCGTTTCCTATCTCGACACGGCATATAAGTCCATGACGAACCGGGTCGCACGCGACGACGAAAAGCTGCATGCGTTGAGCATACTGCAGACGACGTTCCGCAACATGTTGTCGAACAACGGCGACCTGTTCAATACGATTACGAATTCGGCGATCGACGATGCGAAGACCGGACGCCGGGTGATTTATGATTTCTCGCAGTTGATGCTGCGCGGCATCGGTATCGCGATGGCCCAGCTCGTGAACGTGGTCGGTTTCGCCGTAGGCAACCTGGACAGGGGAGATACGCTCGTCATACATGGTACCGAGCTCATCGACGACAGCGTGAAGCCCTATCTCGTGACGCAGTTCAATAGACTGTTCGACAAGGGCGGTCGCGTGGCGTTCTGCTATAACCATACGGACAAGATGTTGAAGGATCGCGAGTTCTGTCAGTTCGACACGTCGAACTACACGATTTTCGGATGCCTGACGGATACGCTGCTCAAGCAGTACCAGACGGCGCTAGGTCAGGACATACCGGCCGATTTGGCCCGTTTGATTCTGACCAAGAGCGACAATGTGTCTTATATACGTCGCGGATACGACAATGTCGTGTTCCGGCGCAAGTTGCAACTGGGGTTGCCAAAAAAAGTCCAGCGAAGGGGGTAGGTGGCCATGCGGTGGCGTAAGGTTCTTAGTTTGTTGCTGTGTGTTGTTTTGTTGTTTTCCATATGTGCCAGTAGTGCCACGGTGCCTGTTTTCGCGGAGGGCGAGGACAAGTCGTTCTCGACGTTCGCCAGTTCGGCGGCGAGCGCGTTTGCGCAAGCCATCTATGATACGGACGCCAGCGTCGACTTCGGTGATGCTGCCGGTTCCGTGGGCAACTATGGCGGTGTCATCGGGTTCAGTACGGACAACGAGAACGTGAGCTGGTTGCAGACCAAGACGTCATTCGCAGAGGCACAGATTTCGTACGACGCGATTTCCCGTGTCGGCGTGAATCGTGGCTTGAGCGGTTTCGCGGCCAATGTGACGAGTTTCGTCCTGGGCCTGTTCGGCATAGATACAGGTACTGACGAGTCGTCCTCGTCGGATGTATCCGGCGTATGGGCCTATTGCCAGTATGGCTATCTCTTGAATGATTTGGGCCTTGACAAGACCGGAGGGTCGGGCATGCACCTGATCCGATTCGTTTCCGGATGGGGCATGCTGTTGATGTACGTCCTGTCGATGGCCGTACCGATGCTGTTCGGTTTCGTGCTGAACTTGCTGCAGACGTTGAATCCGTTTAAGTTCTTCGCGGGCATAGACTTTTCGTCGTTTACGGGAGCCAATGCCACGATGGGCGGCATTTCGGACATCGATGGCCTTCCTGCTGCGCTGCAGGGCCTGGGTGCGACGATTACGAACTGGTATAATGCGTTCCAGTCCTTTTCTGAGTATATCGTCATACCCATGTTCTTCGTCATTTTGTGCCTGACCTTGCTGTTGAGCAAGAAGGCCGGCAAGGGCAGCGTCATAAAGAAGTACGTGCTGCGTTTGTTCGTAATATTCATGTGCGTGCCCATTTGCGGATCTGTGTATACGAGTGTGTTGGAGCAGATGGGGGACAGTACCGAGATTGGTTACGCGCAGTCGAGCATGATCGTGAAGTCTACTTTCGTCGATTTCGAGAAGTGGGCCAAGACCTCGCGGCTTGGTTTGCCACCGGATCTGTCATTCAGTATAGATGCCAACGATTCCACGTCCGATGACGTGATTCCGTCAGAGGCGTCGGGCGTGTCTTCGGCCACGTCCAGTCGTATCCGCGAGATCGCGTATAAGATAAACAGCATACAGTTCAAGAATGACGGGACGATTCTTACGACAGGCATGCTGCAGGCTGACGGTACGACGATGTACTTGACGGGCAAGAATAGCGGCTTGACGTGGAACCGGGCCGTGACGAACGGTGTTACGGCAGCAGCTATCGGCGTTACCGGTGCGCTTACGGATACGTCGAAGGAGCAGCTGTCCGAGGTGGCCGAGATCTTTGACTTGTTGATACGCTATTCGAGTGCCGATTTCTATACGTCCAGTATGTTCGAGTCGGATGCGAAGAGCCTTATCGACAAGGCAGGCGTCGAAACTGAGGATAAGGACAAGCTGTTCGGGGCGTCCGACGAACCGTCCGATTTCCAGGACGGCAAGGATTTCCAGTTTGGTGAAGATCATTTCAGTGAGGACAATGCTTACCTGAACATATGGGGCAATGGTGGCCTGTCGTTTTCCAACAACAGTTTCAGTTCCAATGGCGAAAAAGGACTGTCTACCATGTCCATGTACAATTATCTGAACTCCAAGTTCGGGCGTACGAGTGTTACGATGTATTCCACGGATTCGTCCTCGGATTTCGTGCGCCAGTCGCATTTCTCCGTGAACCTGATCGGTAATGGGTTGATGTCGGCTCTGTACTGGTTCAACGCGTTGCTGATGTTGGCGTCCTTGTCCGTGGTAGGCATATGTTATGCGTTCGGCATGTTCATCAATGTGCTGAAGCGCAGTTTCAAGTTCATTTCCAGCGTGCCTTTCGCTCTGTTGGGTAGTATCAAGGCCGGCGCCCGTATCATCACGTATACGGTCATGATGATTATCGAGATCATCGGTACGATGTTCGTGTATACGTTGGTGGCTCAAATCATCATATCGTTCTCGACAGTCATGGAAGAGGGCCTGTGGAACGCGTTGGCACCGATTATCCGGGTTCTGTCGTTCATGCCTATCTTTACCATTTTGATGCAGCTGCTGAGCATCATATTGCTGATTTGGCTGCTGGTCATGGCGATGAGGTTCCGTAAAAGTTTCGTGAAGTCCATCGACGAGGCCGCGTCCGGTATCATTGACAAGTTCTTCGATACGAACGCGATGCCGAGCCCGCCGGAGCCGAAGCAGAGCCCGTTTAAGTCCGGTTTGGCCCAGGGTGCCGGTGCCGCGATGGGTGCCCGTGCTATGAGTTCGGGTATGAACCGTATGAATGGTAACGGTTCCGGGGCGCCGGGGACGAAGACGGTCAATAATGAGTCCATGAACGGCAGCGGCGGCGGTTGGTCCGACGAGGGCTCTCCCGAGATGATAGACGTCGAGGGCGTGGACGTACCGTCAGGGGTCACGTCGGACGGTACGTCCGAGCAGGGTGCATTCGAGGGCCATGATCTGTTGGCGTTGCCGGGTGGCAGCAGCTTGACCGAGAGCGGTTCCATGAGCATGGGTGCCGATATGGCCGGTGCGGATGCCGCAGTGGCCGGGGGTGGCGAGCCCGGTATGGGCCAGGCCGCTGGCAAGATTACCGACACTGCGTTCAAGGACAACAATGCCCGGGTCGAGCAGCAAGAGGGTAATGCCATATTGAACGGCGAGTCTCTTGAGCAGCATAAGGAAGCGCAGGAGAACGCGGACGCCAGGTTCATGGCCGAGGCCAATGGCGATATTTCCGCCATGGAATCCGAGCATATGGACGAGCAGGTCGCGCAAGCCCGTAAGGAAGCTATGGCCCAGGCCGCAAAGGATACCGCACAAGTCGTCGTGGGCGCTGCAGAGGTCGCAGGTGCTGCTGCTACGGGTGATGCCAGCTTGGCTAAGGACGGTGTCAAAAATGTCGTCAAGGGTACCGAGGGCTTGGCGTTGGACGCAAAGGCACCGGGTGAGGAACGTGCGAGGCAGGACGCCCAGGCGGTCCAGAGGTTGCAGGAGCAGAAGGATTATAGTTCTGAAAGCCATGAAATCAATACGAGTGCCAAGAAGACATTGGGTACCAAGGAGGCGTCCGCGCCGAAGTCATTGAACGCGACGCAAAGCCAGGTTCAGGCTCCGGTTAATGGTGGTCCTGGTGCGAAGCCCTTGGACAGTTCAGTCATGAGGGAGTCAGGCATAACGCCAGATCATTCTTCCAGTGGTGGCCAATCGCAGTCCGGCCAAAACGGCGGCAATGGGCCGCGTGTTCAGAACGTCCGTGCGCAGCATACGCAGCAGAGCGGGCCCGTGATCAACAATGGCGGTTCGAGCAATAGCAATCAGCAGATCACGAATATGGACCGCAGTGCGTTCCGGTCCGACGACGTTAACAAGGACATGCGCGTCGACCAGTCACGTGTCACCAGGGATGAAAGCGTTACGAACGGAGTGGACAGCAAGCGCGTCGTGGCTACGAACGACAGGAAGCAAAGGCCTGATATTTCACGACAGACTGGTAAGATGGCCGATAAGCCTGTCGCGAAGCCTGTTTCCAAGGAGAAGGTTCCTTCTAAGCGCGTGGGTGGCACGGGTGCGCCGGCCACTAAGAAGTCCGTTTCCGAGAAGAAGCAGGCGCAGAAGCGTCGCAGGCAGCCTACGAAGCGCGTGCGGATCGTGACTCCGGCGAACCAGAAGTATATGAATCCCGACAAGGGCAAGAAATGAGAGGTTGAGTCAAGGCCTGCTTTCGATGTTGCAGGTCTTGACGATACCATGTCTTTCATCTATAATGAGAGTTAGCAACTGATAAAAATATATTTTTTGAGGTGGTTTCTATGTTGTATTCCGTCTTAGGTCCTACAGGGCTCTTAGCAACTGGAATGCCTACGATTACAGGTCTGTTGGATGGTTCACCTGCCGTTCCGACGGAACAGACCAACTGGAGTATCGGTAATTTTCTGCAGAATTCCATTACTACGCTCCAGGAGTGGGGTAAGTGGCTGATTATCCTGATCGGCGTTATCCTGATCGTGTGGGCCTGTGTCCAGATTGCTCGCGGCCTTATCAGCCATGGCAAGACGCAAATCAGTTGGCCCGTCAACATCATCATGCTGATTATGGGCGGCGTGTTCATGATCGGTGGTTTCAGCTTTATGGCCGGCGTTGCGTCTGGCGGTAAGCAGACTTTGACCGAACTTGGCGGCAGTACTGGTACGGGTGTTATTATGCTTGATAACCTGCTGTCCATTTTGGGCCTGTAACAAGAGAATCGCGGCGAGGGGCCTCTGCCTTTGGTTAATCCTGAGGCTGGGGTCCTTTGTTTTACCATAAAGGGGTGAGTCATTTGAAATTGTCCGAGAGGCTGTTCCTGGACAAGCACCATACGATAGAGCGGTTCGGCGTCCTGTTCGGTGTCTTGTTCGTTTCCCTGGTGATCGTTTTCATATCGACGTGCTTTTCGCAGGTCGATTTCAACGAGAACTTGTTGTTGACCCAAAGCAAGTGGAGTACTGAATTCACGTTCAGTTTGTCCGGGGCTACGGGTTCCGTCGTCAATGTCTTCAGGGACGATAACAATACGAAGTCGTTCGTACTCCTGAAGTTCGACGACTTGAAGGATATTACCGTAGATCCGAACGAGTACGAGGTTTTCCTGACGGGTGCCGACATGAACCAGAATTGGCAGGAACTGAAGTGCTCTCCAAAGGCGTCTGTTTATATGTTCGGTAGTACCGGTTACATGGGTTTGTATTTCGTGGACATGGGCGGGTTC
>JAAUYS010000159.1 GCA_014804995.1 Clostridia bacterium | reverse complement strand
TGCAACTCGAGTGTATATTCGTCAGCAGTCTGTTCTTTATTATGATAATTTGGTACATGCGTTTTTTTTCCTTTTCGGGGTACGCGCAAGGTCGAGTCTACGGCTCTTCCAAGCGGCTACAGTACTTGGTTCCGGACTACGTGCACGTAATCGAGCAGAACGTTCTGTATGTTCCTGAGCTCGTCGTTGACGTAGCGCTGGTCGCGGCCGAGCGTTTGGAGCTTGAGCCTGAACTCGGATATCTTGTGATTGAGCTTGCTTATCTGTCTCAGTATGTCGTTCTTCGGCTTGTACGCTTTCGTGTTCTCGCCGCAGAATTCCTCGAAGAAACCCTTGGCGTCCGTCAGTTTGTACATGAGTTCGGTCTGTTCCATGGTCTTGTTGGGGCAGGTGTAGAGCGAGACGTACAGTACCCGGAACGCCTTGCAGATTCGTTGGAGCTTTATCTGTTCCCTGATTGTAAGTACGTACCGTGACATAGGATCACCTTCTTGTGAGATTGTGTTATATCATTATAGCACGATTCCTGGGATTTGTCTCCATGTCACGGGAATATTTTTTCAGGCGACGGTCGCGGCGATCGTGATCAGGGCGTAGTCCCCGGAGTTGGACTCGATGTCCGGGACGTTGGACTCGGGGAGCAGGGTAGCGACACGGACGCGGCCTTCGACTTCGTACATCGTACAGTACGGCGACATGCGGTCCCATGTGTTGTTCAGGCAATTTATGGCAAGCTCGAGGTTGAACGTTTCGAGGGTGTCCGCGTTGATGTCGTCCGGAACGATTTTGGACAACGGCTTTTCTGGAAGAACGTCGAGTACGGCATCGATGAAGTTCTTTTTGATGTCGTCGTTCCAGTGTTCTGCCACATGTTCGATCAGCTTGGCGTGGAAATATCCCAGCATGTAGCATTGTACGGATACGTTGACGGTGTTCCCGGATCCGTACTGTTCGTCGAATATGGCCTGCAGGGCCTTTTCGATTTCGTCCTCGGTCGGGTTCGTCTCTAGGCCGAGCGTCGGGAGGTGCGCGAGTATCTTCATGTTCATTCACCTCAAATCTTGAACGTCAAGTACGTCGTCGCGCTTGGCTCGTTGGCCATTGGTACGATGCTGTGCGCGAGGACCTTGTATGACGGATACTTTTCTTGCATCAGGTTGTGGATGTCGTTCAGTATGTTGTGGATTGAGCATGACGGGGAACGGAATGTTATCGTATGCGTGCCTGGCAGCCGTTTGTGGTACCTGAGGTCGGTAATTACGTCATCGTAGTCGTAGTTAAACATTCTGGTCCTCCTTAAGGTACAGTTTGTCGAGCTCGTCCATCAGTTCCATGTCGTTCGTGGCCATGGCCATCGCAAGGGTTTCCAGGCCGACGAGCGCGTTCGCAAGTGCCGTCCTGTACGCGAAGTAATCGTCCTTCGAGATGTTCCGGATGTTCAGCGAGGGCAGACGGAGCGTGCGGTCGAGCATGGTCGTAAGGTCGATGGCCGTGTCCTTGGCTACCTGTTCGTCGGTCATGTACCGGAACCTGTTCTCGGCAATTTTTTCTATCTGTTCGGCCGTGTCTTTGTTGAGCATTTGGTTGTCTTCCTTTCTTTTGCATGTTATAATGGATTCGTATGATTTTTGATCCTTGGAGAGTGATTGTATGTTCGTGTTCTCGCATATGGTCGATGGCGTAGTCAACGTGCCGTCGACCTTGATCGTGTCGTTCGCCGTCGCCGTGGCCATCCTGGTTTTGGTAGCGATCCGTTGTAATACCAAGATGAGGTACGAGAAGCTGAAGCTTGGTTATGATTTGATATCAAAGGACGTCACGGCGGAGGCCTTGGCCGGATTCCTGGGCGAACCGAGCAGCCAGTTCGTCGGCAACGGTACCTTGTCCTATCATTACGCGTTCTGGCGAGGCATACGGCGGGGCGTATATATCTATACGTTCTCCATCGTTACCCATAAGTTGCAGACCCGCGAGATGAAGTGGCTCTAGCAGTCTTCCATCTCGCTCGAGTCCAGGATATGGCCCTTGCCGTTCAACCATGGGTGGTCGAAGTTCTTATTGCGTATTTTGTCGGTAGTATAGCAGTCCAATGAGTCGACCAGCGTTATGTTCTCCGGGCATGCGTCTATCGACCACATGTGGAACCATACGAGTTCGGCGGACTTGCAGTATGTTGGGCTCAGGAGCCAGTGTTCCAGGCTGTCGTACGTGTCCGGTACGAGATTTTTGTCCGGCCACAGGACATGGGGCGTGTCGTTGAACGTAAGTTTTATAATGGGGTAGACTTCGTTGCCCTTGGTCGCGTACGACTTGGAGTCGGGGTGTCCCGCCACGCATCGCCGGAACATGCCGATGACGCCTATGGACTGCACGCATAGGACTGGATGGGGCGATACGCATATCCTGGGTATCGTTGAGTTCTCTTTGGGCATTACGTGCCTGGGTATATACGGGCGTACCTTGAGCTTATGTTCGTTCAGTTTCCTTACGTAGCGTTCCGCTTGTTCCAGGGAGGCGAACCTGTTCTCCAGGTCTGTCATGAGGTGGTACCACATCGGGATCCTCTTTTCCATAATAGAATTAAAACCGGGAGCTTGGCGTCCCGGTTTTTCGTTTTTTGTTGGTCGGCTCTGGAAAGAGCATTTGTCAAACGCTCGGGATGAGTCGACGTGACAATTTGCTTTCCAGTAGCATGACTGGATGGCCTACCAGGCCGAGATCCACGAGCCTGGCGGCGTTCGGCAGGCCCTTTTCCACGTTGTGGTCGCCGAAGCACGTCAACGCATCCGGTATGTTCGCGAACGCGGCAATGACGTTTCCATGGACATGGTGGTGTATGACGAACACGCTGGATGGATCGAACATGTCGTAGACGCCGTAGTATTTGGCAAGTTGGTCCTGCGTAGGTTGCTTTATGAAAGTGGCATGCCATTTTGCATTCATGTCGTTTCGTCTCCTTGTATCCCCGCGTATGCACCGATGCGGAAGGGGATGGCCCGTTCGCGTACGGCTTGTCGCAGGAAAATGGTTATCGCGGAACTCAGGTTCAGTCCGAGCTCGTCGAACAGGGACTGGGCCTGTTTCTTCAGTTCTGTGTCGAGCTTGATGCTCGTGGTCGTGGTTGGCATAGTAATCACCTCGTACTGACATTATATATTAATTTTACCTGTTTTGTCAATATGGAAAAGAAAAAAGCCACGCCGCTTATGTGGCGTGGCCCTTGTCCGTTACGCCTGGGGCGTAAGCTTGTACGTGGTGAAGTAGTGGGCATAGTTCGTGGTGGACTCGCATTCGGCCTTGGCGCCCTGCATGAGGCCCAGGACGATATTGCTCCAGGAGTGCTCGTTGCCCATGTTGTGGTTGGCCAGGACGATGGTCTTTCCGGCCTTGCTTTTCTTGTAAAGGCTGTTGAGGGCCTTGCGGCATTCCGTGCCGCGAAGCTGGCGCATGTACGCGGCCACGTAGTCATGGTAGCATGTCTCGTCGTCCCATGCCTTCTTTGCCTTCATCCTGGTCTCCATGGCCTTCAGTTCGTCGTTGGGCACGAGGACGCCGTACTCGCCGGTGGTCTTGTTGGAGATGGTGATGTCGGCGGGGTTATGGCGAAGCTGCTGGGATGTTACGGTCTTGATCATATAGCAAGTACTCCTTTTCGGTTTTTCTGTTAACCGGCGTTTTCCAACGCTTAGCACCATTCCTGGCTTTCGATGTGGATAGCCTGTCCGCAGTTTTCGCATTCGAACGTGTTCCAGTCCTGCGGTTCGCCATGGTCATCGCAGAACGCATCATAATCGATCGTGCCATCGTATTCACATGTGGGGCAATGATATGCTACGTCTACAGGACGTTGAAGCACGTCGACCGATGAGTCCTCAGGTGTCTTGATGTTGACGTAATACGTGTCGCCATCGAAGTCGAATTCCACGGTTTCGTCAAGGTCGGTCGTTATAAGGCTGATGGCCAGGTTATCGTTTACGTAGAACAGGACGTCAATCCATGTTTCCTGCTTGTCGTTCATGAGTACCATGACTTCGATGTGTTCGAACGCGTTTAGTCGTTTTTGCCAGTGTTTCATGGTTCTGTGGTTGGTCGGTTCAATTTTAGGGATGACGGCAGGCATGTGTTTTGCGATCCAGTCATGCTCGCTCTGCGTCACGTTGATTGTCCAGAAATATTCCATTTTTTGTTCCTTTCGTTGCAATGAGGGGCGGTAGCCCCTCAAGGCGGACGTCCTTCGAGGGCCGTAGGCCCGAGTTGGAGGTCCAGCCGTTGTGGTTGGGTGTGTCGGTTTTCGTGCAGACGTTTGTTAGATGGCCCAGGACGGCCCGTAAGGGGCGTTTCTTTTCTTGGGGTAGTTTGTTTGGGGTACCTCCAATAGTGCCTTGTGGGGCCTTTGGGGGGCCTTTGGGGGTCCTTTTTGGACTTATTGATTCGTTTTTCGTTTCGTGGTATGATTGGGATAGGGAAGAGGTGTTGTAAAATGGACGAACTTAATTTCGTCATGGAATTGTACGAATCGATTTCTTTTTTCCGATCGGTAAACGTCATACGTGTCGTACTGGACGAGAAGCTCCTTGGAATCCTGTATGACCATGGTATATCCATGGATGTGTTCGAGCTGCAGGCCATGTTTTCCGATTGGGATAATTCGCACGTCAAGATTGTATGGCTGAATAACTTCTCGGCCAAGTACGGGATTGATTTCGGTCGATGGATCTGCCTTGCGTTGGCTCGTACGATAAACGATGACAGGTTCGTAATATGAAGAAATCTCGGCAGCGGATTGCTGCCGAGATTCTTTCTTAGCTCGCGGTGACGAGCTCAGGCGTAAGTACTACGACCGGCGCCTTGTGTTCGATATCGATAGGGTATAGGCCACAGGTATCATCCGGTTCGGTTGCGGAAGTGCATGACATGTCGGATTCGGCGGGGTCGGATTCGAGCCAACTGTCATCGATCGTATCGAGTATGTCCAGTTCAGGGTAATAAGGCCGCATGGTGCGGATCGTGGATTCCTTGGCCTTCTTCTTGTGCTTGGCCCACTGGTGCTTTGCCTTGCAGTTGTCCTTCCAGTTCTTCTGGTTCCATTTCTTGGCAGACTTGCGGTCGTAGTAGGATACGTCCCACCAGCCGTCGTGTTTCGTTTTGTGGCGAGGCTGGAGTTTCCTGGCGTCGATATTGCCGGGTACGTCGTCCTCGTTGAGGATGACCTCCATGTTCTGCTGTTTGCCGAATGCCGGGCCCCGCATGCGATGACGGTGGTCCTTGGCGCCGGTGCTGTATGCCCATGAGTGTTCATACTTGGGCCATTTCGGTTCCTCGTACATCTCGGGCCACTCGCGGATGTCCACGGTGCGGCCGTATTCGTCGAGTACGCGGAAGCGCCGGAGTACGCTGTCAGTGATGAATTCGTATATGGGGTTGCCATCGTCGTCATAGCCACAGAACTTTGTGCGGTGATAGATGACGACATCCTTGCCGTTCATGGTGAATTGGCTGAAGTCGATCTCAGGCCTGTCGTATGTGAAATCCCAGCGTCGTTTGTCCTGGACGTACTTGAGCCATGCGATGTGCAAGTCGTTGCGGGTCTTGCATGCCGCAAGGCATACGTCAGATATCACGTCGATGAGGTAGAACATATGTGTGTCACATCCTTTTCCATAATATCGAACAGTAGCCGGCATTTTTTTAAATGCGTAGTCCTGTTTGACGTTCAAGGTGATTGGGAAAAGGCGCAAGGATACTATCGTTCCCTTGCGCCTTTTCGTTTGAACCGTCCATCGGTATCACCTCTGATTCCATTGTACCAAACGTGACGTTAGAATTCAAGGTTTTTGTTATAATTCACGATTTGGCCACAATCGTGCCAATCAGGATGTCCTTGATGGCCATGTTTATTGCGTTCACGTAGTCAAAGAGCATCGCGACGGACTCGCGTTGCGCATCCTTGAGGTCGCTCGCGGTGATGGTCTTTTCGAGGATGTTCAGCTCGCAGCCGTTGGCTAGATCAATGGGGTTGATGGCTATCTGTACGTTGCATGTCCTGGGGCGTACGAGCGGGTTGAACTTGAGGTGGACATGGGCATTCGGTATGTCCAGGTGGCTTATGATGCAGTCTTCCTTTGGTCGCCTGGTTGTCCATTGGTAGTTTGTTTTCATCAAATTCGTTGGCATATTGCTTTCGTCAGGTATTCCTTGATTTCGGTTTGTATGGTTTCCAGGTATTGTTGCAGGATTTCGAGGCTTTTTTGTTGGGCCATCTTAAGGTTGTCCAGTTCGTACGAGTCGTCGAATACGCTGAACAGGCACGTGTTCGGCGTATTTTTTACTGGCTCCAGGAGTATCTTGATCCGGTATTTCGGTACGTCCTTGAAATACGTTATTTTTATCATTGCGTTTCGTGAATAAAGCGTTGATTCCCTGAGCGAGCCGTTAGCCAATGATTGCGACGGCGTCCATTTCGCCGTCATGGCCCTGTGATGGTGGCCTTGAGGTGTTCCTTTACTTCCGTCTGTATTTCTATAATATACTGGTTCAACAGCTCAAGGCTCTTAATCTGGGCATCCCGTAATGTTTTTTCCGGGCTCGTGGCCTCCAGTACCTTGCTGGGCCACGCGAGGTCCGTGCCGTTCGCGGGCGAGAGGGCGACCTCTATGTGGTAGTCACGAGGCGAAGGTTCGTTCGCGTCGAACTTTACTGTGAGCATGGCATGGGGGAGTTCCATTACGTATGCCCTGTGATTGGGATCTATTCCAGTGTGCAGTGTCCAGTTGCAGTTGTCGAGATTCAACGGCATCGGTCAGTCGCCTCCTTTTTCAGTGATCATGTTCATGAGTGCATGCCTGATTTCCTGCTTGAGTATGTCCATGTGGGCGTCGACTCGTTCCAGTGCCATCTTTTTTGCCTCGTTATGGTCATCCGTGACGTAGGCCGTCCGTATTAGGGTCACGGAAGATTCGCATTCGCTGCGTCCTTTCGGGGTGAGCTTGACTTTTATCAAGTGCCGTTGTTTTCCTTGGATGTCGCGATCGAACTTTATAACCACGTGCATGTATTCTGTGTACAAGTGGTCCGTGATTTCTGAGTACGCGCCGGATCTCCGTTTCCAGCCAGGACGTCGTCCTACGCTTACGCTCATACGTTCCGTTCCGCCATGACCTGTTCCAGGTCACGTGTGGCCTTCATGAGGATGTCCCTTTCAGCGACGAGCCGCAATTTCAGGATTTCGTATGCGCGGTCCTGGGCATCCCATGCCTTTTTTTCAAAGATGGTGCTGGTATGCACGACGACCTCGTTGCCGTTGATTGTCCTTTTAATCGTGAGTTCGAACGAGTCGGTGGACGTCCGGTGGAGGATCATCCTGTAAGCCTGTATGTTCGTTCGCATGGCCTTCCGTCCGTCGAACATTTCGATTTTGTCCCATATGGCGTTCATGTCGTCTTCTCCTTCGTGTTTTTGCGTGTTTTTCGGTGTTGGAAAACACTTGTCACATATATTGAAAAGAATTCCCCCGGGCGGGGCCCGGGGGATGTCTGCGTCATCGAATCGTAAGTTTCACGGTCAGGTTCCTGTTCCTGAGGACGTAGGCGCCGAGGAGCACGTCGGGAGACAAGCTGACGACGGGAACGCCGCCCAGTGCGAGTTCGATCCTTATCCGCAGCGGTTCGTTCTCGTCGCGCGTAGATACGGTCACGTTCACGTCATAGCTGTTCCCGAGGTGTTCCGTCCATTGGAACATGGTATGGTAACGCGTGACTCCCATCATTTTGTAGTCGAAGCCGTTGTCGGAGAGGATGTCGATCATTTGTCGTACCAGGGGCGCAACATTGATCGTGATGTCCTTCGTCTTGGCCTTTGACAGTTCGACCTTGGGATAGCATCCGATTTCCAGGATGCTCTGCTTGATGTCGTCAAGAAGCATCGGTGGATTGTAGGTGTGTGGAATCGTGTATCTCGGGTTCTCTTCCTTCTGCTTTTTTGTTTCTTCGATGAAAGCATTGTGGATACGTTTCCAAAGGCTGTGTTCGCCGAAGAGCTGCCTGTACGTTTCATATGTGGCCGTGTCCTGCGTGTCGATCAGGTATGGTGCGAATTTTTCAGCTACGTCACGGATGAGGGCGAGTTCTTGGGCCGAGTAGTTGCCTTCGATGTCGGGGGACTTGTCGCCAGGCAGAACCCATATCTTGCAGCCGGCAGAGCCACAGTATTTATAATATACGTCGTCGATGCACGGACCGAAGCCCCATGCACTGATCGCATTCGTGAACAGGGGCTTGCCGTATCTCTTCAGGAACTCGACCTGAAGGACGTAGAGTACTCGCTGCAGGCACATGTTGCTGATGCCTATGTGTTTGCCGTCAAGATACATGACGATATATTTGCCGATGTCTATTGCGTTGAGCGTATGTTCCATTTGATTGACTCCTTTTCTTGTTTTCGTGTTAACCGACTGTCATGGACAGTTAGTCTTGGGTCTCTGTGCGAAAAAATAATAGCCGCGCGAATGCGCGGCTATTATTTTATGAAAGGAGGGCAGTCCGCGTCCGATGTCGTCCAGCCGACACCGAACACCTATGCCAGGTCCTGGTCGGCGCCGCTTGTGGCGCTGCGTCAGATCAGGTCGATTTCGATTGGACTTCCTGGACGATATACCAAGGTGAGTACTTTCTTGTGCATCATCCTTGCATACCTCACGCATTCGGAAGTACCTCCAGGCGCGTGTTTCCAGTCAAGGCTGCGTCCAGCCAACAAGGCCACGACCAGGTTCGAATCGCAGACCATGAGGTGGTTGCGCTGCAGCATATGGTGCGATGCCATACGGACGTCGTCCGGTTCCGGGTCGTCGTCCAGTATATGGTACTTGTCGGCATGGGATAGCATGAGGCCATATTCGGATTGGCTGAATGCCCCATTCAGGCTCCATCTGCACGGTTGGTTCCTGAACGGTACGTAGACGATGTTATTTACGTTCGGATGCGTTGTCCGTTTCAGGTGCTCGACCGACCAGAACGCGAGCTGGTCGAATCCCTGTGCCCCGCCCGAAATGAAGTCCGTAGCACCGAGATCGGCTATGTTCCTCAATACGTCGGTCAGGTACTGGACGATCGGTTTGTACGGTTCGTGGACATATCCGTGCATCTGGTTCGGTCGCGGACCCGTGAAGCAAACAACGTTTCTCTGGCGATTGATTAGTTTCGATAAGTCAGGCACCATGTTTTTTTTCCTTTCTGCCATTCATGGCAAGGGAAAGGGCCATCGTGCGATGTCGTTTCGCGATAGCCCTTTTTTTCGGGATTGATAAGTGTGCTTGTTTTGTTCGGCCATGGAATGGCTATTTTCAAACAATACGTATGTCGTCGTAGTCACCAAGGCGGTCGATTCTATCGGAGAAGAGTTTCAGGAGCATTTCAGCATCTTCTTTTGAGTCGAATATGCGGGCATACCGAATTGTGTCGAAGCAATAGTTCCCGTTTGATTTGTTCGTGACGTGAGACAGGTATACTTCCTGTCGCGGGTCTTTCTTGTGGGTAGCTATGATGAAGGCCATCTTTGTTTTCCTTTGCGTTTACGTAAAGAAAAGGCGCCGTCCGTATGGACGACGCCCTTCTTTCAGAATTGCCGGAACACCATGTTGAAGCTGGTGGGTTCCAATGTCGCGGGAGGCATGCGCCTCGGAAAGCCGAATGTGCGCCGGGCACGTTCCTGGTGCTCTTTCGCATCCTTCGTTTCATCTGCGGTCAAACTGAACCATCTCTTGTACTTAGACATATTGCACCAATTCCTTTCTTTAGTCTTGTATAAGTATAACATGACTATGGTAATAATGCAATATGTTTCGATGTTTGTTTTGTCGAAATAGCACAATGAATAGATTGTCGAGGCCGTGTCGCGTCAATCTTGTTCACTTTAGCAAAGTGCCATGCTACGCGGAATACGGTTCGATTAGGGTCCTGAGCTTGTCCGCGAGTTCCAATGCGACGCCCTTGATAATCCCGGGCATACATTCGTCCGATTCGATGTCCTCGGTGAGGCCTGCTATCAGGTCGAGGTACGACAGTTCTTTCGTTCGGGTGGTGCCGTCAGGCATCGTCGTCTGCGTCTTCATTTTCCATGCCCTCCAATTGTTTGTCCGTGAACGTGTCGTACGTTCGGTCGTCCAATCTTACCATGTATACGTACGGCAGATCCGGATCAACATGCGTCACGACTCCGTACAGGTCCTTGTTTCTTATCTTGATTCTTTGTCCTACGTTGAAAATCCAAACCACCTCAAGTCTTCTTTATGTACGTCTTTTCTTGTTCGACTTGCGGTGTTTCTTCTTGGCGTCATTCTTGTGTCTCGTGTACTTCGGTTTGCTTTCCTTTCTTTTTTCGGAGTCGGTGAGAGCCTGGTCAAGGGGTTGTTGCAGGGCCCTCGTGTCGGCGACGGCCGCGAGTTCCTTGAGTGACTTGACGTTGTGATCCTCGGCGAGTTTCATGATGTCCTTCTTCGTGCCCTGGAACAACGTCATGTGGATCCCAATCGTGCCGCCGTTGCGGATGTCCTTGTCGTCGATTGGGTTCTCGAATTCGGAGCACATGGGGCCGAAGGCATGCTTGAACTCGTTTATCGCGCCCTTCGCGAGCCTGTCGCTTTGCGGCGTGAGCATCATCAGGTCCATGGTCGTCCCTTGCGCGGTGCGCATCAGGGTATCATGGACGTGCGCTATCAGGCAGCGCAGAATGTACATGAGGGTCAGGTGCGTCGTGTGTTCCCTGTACTTGACGTCGGGGTTGGGGAAGAAGTCCACTCGTATGATGTTCCGGTCGTCGTCGCTGTCCTTGTACCCCTGGTCCTGGTCGACGTACGCCGATATGACCATCATCGTCTCCTTGCCAGCCGTTATCTTGTAATAGGGCGTGTCAAGTTCCGTAGGACTGGTCACGAACAGGCCCTTGTCCTCGGGGGTCAATCTCGCGATGTAGTACTGAAGGTACTCGAACGCGTCATCCTGGCTTATCTTCTCGACACGCATGGTCGTCGGTACCGGGTAACACATGCCCTGTTTCGGCATGTATACGGCCCTCGCGGTCTTCAGGTTGAATTGGTCGAGCATGAATACGTTGTCGTGCGCAAACCATGCCGTGGACCGCAGGTAGTCATGGAACAGTTCCGTGACTTCCTTTTTCTTGGGTTCCGGGAGGTATGGGTAGTAGTCGATGGGGTATACCACGTTGTCGGACTTGGCCTGGTTGCAATCCTTGCATAGGGCCACGTAGTTCCTTGGTTCGTTCTTGCCGCCTTTGTTCAACGGTATGACATGGTCCACCGTCATGTCGTGGTGGAACTCGAGGTGCCGGCCGCAGTGGGCGCATAGGTTCCTGCATTGGATGTATACGTTCAGTTTTTCGTTGTTCGTCAATTTTATCCTGGCCTCGGTCTTCTTGCGAGCCATTACTTATCATCGTCCTTGTCCTTGATTTTTTCCGTATCGAAGATGCCTTCGTGCGGGTCCTTGATTGGTAGTGCAGGTGCCTGTTGCTTTATGAGTTCCGTGACGTAGAACGTGGTGTCGTTCTCGAGCTTGATTTCTTCGTTCATCTTATTCCTACTTCTTTCAATGGTTTTTTTGGCCCCATGGGGGCCATCTGGCTGTTTCGAGTCGGCCGAAGGCCTGCGAGGGACGGCCAGACGGAGGCATCCGACGGTACGTCGGATGGGGCGAACTTGATGCGGCATTGGGCTCACATGGTGCTTGGGAACCATGATCCTGTCCACGGTTCCCGGGAGGCCATCGTAAATGTCGTCCTTGCGTGTCTTGAAGGTCATTATGGCCACATCCTGTCGTTTAGTGCCGATTCCTGCGAAAAGTCCCCGCTATTTGCGGGGACTTTTCCCGTTCATTCGAATTCCGGTGGGTCCGTCTTCTCGAGATAGCCCCATTCCGAGTTGACGAACCTGAACACGTGTCCGTTCTTCATGACGACGGTTATCGTGGCAGCGTCGCAGCTGAGGCTGTCCATGTCCTTGTATCGGTCAAGGTATCGTTCGAGTTCTTGCCGTGCCGTCGCCTTGGCGTCGGGCTCGTCCTTCGGATCGCACTCGAATACCTTCATGTATGCGGCCTTGACGTCCGGACCGATGATAGCCTTGACTCGTTCCGTCACGTCCGCCCAGTAGCTCCTGAAGGATTGGCTTTCTTCCTTGATATATATCCTGTTCTTGCTCATGATACGTTTACCGGGTGACAGGGGATCCGGGACATGACGTCCGAGAGCCAGTCTTCCAACTTGTTTTTGTCGTGCGTCGAAAACGCCTCGCATACCTCGTCGGGTGCATTTCTGTATTTCGACGGTTGGAGCCAGGCGCCGTTGTAGAAGTCGGGCTGGCCTGGCTTGGTTACGTGCTCGATTTCGAAGTGGGAACCGTCGCTCATCCCGAGCACGATCGTTTCCCTGTCTTCGGACTTGCGTTCGAGCGTCAGTTCCCGTGGGACCTTGCAGATTACGGACAGTTTCATTTTCTATCACTCCGTTCCTTCGTAAGTTGTTGGCATACGTTCTCGAGTTTTGGGGCAGGGTGGACGCGTAGAGCCGGATGTAGCGGTCGGCGTCGTATTGGACACTGAGTCGTGCCTGTTCCAGGGCCTTGCGTCGGTTGTTGAACTGCCGCATGAACCCCAGGGCCAGGTCCTTCTGGAAATGGATTGAGCAGGACTGCATGTCGATGCATATATGCATGACATATTCGAAGGCGTCGGGGTCTACGTCCTCGAGGAACACATGCAGGTTCTTCGTTTGGATCGACAGCTGTTCCTTTTCCATCGGGGTGAGTTTCGTCATGGTTGTCATCCTTGCTTTTGTTTGGTGTGTCTCGGCTTTGGTGAAAAGCTAGACCGGTTGGTCTAGCGGACGTATGTTTTTCTCGTCGAACCAGTTGCTTGCGACAGGTGTCGCGGATTTGTTCCTGGGCGGGTTGTCGAACATGACCTTGTAGAGCTCTATGTTGGGCGAGCTTTCGATTACCGTGCCCGTCCGGTCATGGAAGATGGAGTCCTTTTCGAGCAGGTGGATCCTGACTTTCGTGCCTACTTCAAACATTTCGTATTCCTCGATTCCTAAAGTAAGTGTTTCGTCCTTTCGAACAGTACGGCAGCCTTGTCCTTGCCGAAGGACGATTCCAGCTGCGTCCTGTACTGCGCTTGTTTCTTCTTTTCCTTCTTGTTTGCGCGCGCGGATTTCAGTATGTTGTTCATCTTCTTTTGTTCCTTCGGTTTCAGGTCCGGGCATAGGTTTACGATCTGCGTGATGAGCTTTTCTTTTTTATTGTCGTTCGTTCGTACGGGCGGGAATGGTCCCGACGTCGATATCGTCTTTATTAGCGTCTTTAGTTCGTTGTATTTCTCTTGGCCTTTCTTGGATCCATATTTCTTTTGGAATTGGTTGAACGCCTCCAGTTTGCGTGCGTTCTGGGGGAGTTGCATGGCCGCGTAGAGTATTTCCACGATTTCGGTCGTTTCCTTTTCGGACAGGCCGTGTTTCTTCAACTTGTCCCTGTATGACTGCCTGATTGGGTCCTGTTTCGTTTGCGGTTGGGACTGTACCGGGGGTTTCGTTTCGTGTACGGGCTCGTCCGGTTTGTCCTTTTTTACGCCTTGTCGCGTCACGCGTACGTTCCGGTCTTTCCAATAACTTACGAGGACGTCGAATCCCGTGTCGTCGGAGACGATGGTGAATCCGTCCGTCCGATGCTGGTTCACGAGGTGTCCGAGTTCGGTCGCGATCTGGAAATCCATGCCGTTACGTCCGGTATAGCATTCGAGAAATTTGAACCGTATGTCCTTCAGGCCGGCCTGTCCGAAAAGGGACATGCTCATCTTAGACGTCGCTTTCGAGTAAAACAATATGAACTCGTCCCGTTCGTCTGCCGTCGGTACGAGAACGTCCCAGTTCGTTTGGACGTTCTCGGTGTCAACGAGGTAGTATGTCATGGTTTGTCACATCCTGCATGGGAATATATACCCAGCCGCGGAGCGGCTGGGTTATTTTCTTTTAGCTGCGCCAATAGCAATAGGCGCACTTGTGCGGGCATTGGCGCTTGTTGGTCAGGAGCTCGTGCTTTCCGGCCAGGCACAGGCATCCGTACCTGTTCTGGGGGTTCAGGTTGTCCGTGTCGGGCGTGAGGCCGAACAGGGACAGGTCCTTCTCGGAGACGCATCCGGTGGCCGTGACGTTCCGGGCCTTGAGGTATGGTTCGGCGCACGACTCGAAGGTGACGTCGGGGTTCTCGAGGCACAGGTCCCGGACCTTCGCCATCTGCTCCGACTTCGCGTACTTGGCGTCGTTGGGATAGATCGTGCCGAATCCCATCTTTTTCAGGCGATCCTTGACGTGGCGGTATTCGTCGACGACGGATACGCGTACGCGCATGCCTGGCAGCAACCCAAGTTCGCGCGCGTAGGCGATTACCTTGCGGGCCTGGTCGATGCCGTCGATCCCGTCGAACGACGCGGGTATGATCGGGTCGATCCTGAGCACGCATTGCGCCTTGGGGAATCCGGCGTCGATAAGTTCCCTCAGGTTGCCGAGCTGCGCCTGGTATTCCGGCACGTTGGGTTCCATGAACGTGCCGCCCCAGCCCGTGCAGGTCGCGTGTACGACGAGCCTGCGGCCGAGGGTATGCTGGAGCATTACGTGGTCCCTGAACTTTATGTTCAGGTTTTTGGTGACCAAGATGGTCAGGTTCATGTCCGGGACCTTGTCGACCCAGGAGAAATCAATGCCGGCGTCGCCGCGTTCCGTAATTCCGATTTTCATTTTTTTCGACTCCCTTGCTTTAATTTTTTGCGAAGGTGAGTCGGCAAACGTCGTTTGCTATGGCCGTCGGTCTTAGTATTTGTCGGGTGCGTCAGGGTATCGTGCTTTTTATGGGAGTGTCGCGTACTTGCTCTTGGCCCAGTCGATTGCGAATATGTCGGGTGTTTTTTCTTTTGGTTATTCTACGAAGCTACTTTATCGTGGTGACGTACACATTTTCATTCGTCTTTTTTCGGTTAATGCGTCAGGTCGATTTGCAACAGTTCCTTCGACATCCGGACGAACGCGAGGCGTTCCGCCGTGTTGTCCGGGTAGACGCCGGGGGATTGCAGGTTGTGTTCGAGCGCGAACTTGAGCAGGTCGTTTATGGTGTGTATGTTCTTGCAATACATTTCGACCTTTGCGTCAATCGTATCCGACAATGCCCGTTCAGCCTTGGACTCGTCGTCGAACAGTTCGTCGAAATGCCTGGTGCAGAACCTCATGTCAATGAGATTGCACACGAGCGCGGATTCCCTCGTGAAGATGGTATCCACGATCTTGCCCATTGCGATCTTATTCCGTTCTTCGTCGTAGTAATATACCAGGTCTTCGCGCTGCCAGTTGTTCCTCGGGTTCGGGTTCAGGATGGTCATGTTTTTTCCTTTCTTGGTCACGTGGTCGCCATCCGCTACTTCGAGGGAAGGGACGTCCGCCCGTCAGGGCGGGTAAGTCCCAACCGAGAAGTAGCGGACAGAGGCCCTCGGCCGATAGGCCAAATTTAGTCCATGTCGGTTATGTCCGCGTGGATCAGGACATAGTCCTCCGTCTTGTTCAACACGTCCAGCAAGGCATTGTCATCGAGCCTCGTGGTGAGGTTTCCGTCCCTGCCGATGAAGCAGTGCGTCGCTTTGCGCGTCCATTCGTTCGAGTGGTCGATGACGGCAGATAGGTGTACCGTGAAGTTATGGTTCGTCGGGTTGTGGTAATATGCTTTTGCCGTTTCCCTGAGAAGGTCGGTTATCTCGGGGTTCCAGCGGGCCGCCTTGATCTGGATGTAGTACTTGTTCAGGTCCGGATCCTTCCAGTCCGTCACCTCGACCCTTACGGGCCTGTTCGTGTTGGCATTGAGCACGTGTTCCAACGGTGTGCCGAGTCGGTGCAGTTGCCGGGGCGTTTGCCTGAATACGTCGTGGAATGACCTTTCGTCCAGTCCCAATCCCTTGTAGTGCGCGAGTATCGTTGTCATTAACATGTTTTTTCCCGTTCTTGTCATTGGTTCAATGGGGGTATGCCTTGAGGCCGAGGAACCTGTCGACGATGGGTCCGTCGCTGTCGAGGCAGATTACGGACGCGTTGCAGAACTCGGCAAGGTCCAGGATAGCCTTCAGGTCCTCGGGGATATCTTCGTGGATCTGGGAACTCGGTATGCACGGGTAAATGAACCAGCCTATATTTTCTCCATCCAGGATTTTCGGGTAGCAGGCGATGTTCGCGAACGTGGAATCGTACATGTCGGCCGTTTCCAGTCGTTTTAACGTATTCGGCGTCAAGTGTGCCGTGGATACTGTCATGATAGTGCCGATCTCGGGTTTGTTTAATGCCATATTCATACTCCTGTCAGAATGTTTAGAAGCACGTACGCCTGTTTGGGCGATATCGTGCGGACCTTGTTCGTTTGTATGTTACGGAACAAGCATGCATTCTTGTCTCTGTCGAATCCGTACATTTCAAGTATTTCGTTCTTCGATTCGCAGGCCAGGTGCCGGTAGTGTTCGGGTTCGAATCCAAACGCATGGCAGATCGCATTGAATTGGGCTTGTTCGATGGTATCTATCTGGTATTGCGGCCCGGATCTGAATACGTGCGTCGGGGATTTGTCTGGGTTGTCAGAGATCCATTTCCTCAAGTCCACGTCCGTGGCGAACTGTTCCCAGCCGGTCGAGCCGTTGGCCATATAGCAAATCAGGGTCATAGGTTCGGAAGCGACCAGTCGATTGGCGTGGAGCCATGCTGTGCAAGGAATTCGTTCGTCTTGGAGAACGGCCGGGATCCCTTGAACGCGGGGCTGAGCCTGGTAGCTTTTGCGTAGCTGTAGGGGCTTGGGTGGGTCGACTTGAGAACGAGCTTGTCCGGGCCAAGCTTGACCGCCTGGACGTTTTCCATGGCGTTCTTACCCCATGCAAGGAATACGATGGGCTGATCCAGCTGTGCCGCAGCCTTGAGAATATTCTTCGTGACGGCATGCCAGCCCCATTCGATATGCGAGTTGGGTTCGCCCTGGTAGACAGTGAGCACGGTATTAAGCAATAGCACGCCCTGTTCCGCCCATGGGGTCAGGTCTCCGTTGTTCGGAATCGGGATACCGAGGTCCTCGTTGAGCTCGGCGAAGATGTTCTGCAGGGACGGCTGGATCCTGTGGCCGGGGGTGATGGAGAACGCAAGGCCGTTTGCCTGGTGGGGCGTATGGTAGGGGTCCTGTCCGATGATGACGACCTTCGTCTTGTCGGGAGGCGTCAGTTGCAATGCGCGGAAAATCTGGCTGTTCTCGGGCCAGATGAGTGCACCGCCGTTTCGTTCGGCGATTACGCGATCATAGAGGTGGTCGGAGAGCTCGATGGTTTCCTTGGGGAGAAGGTCATGCCATGTCATTGTTCGTCATTTCCTTTCTTTATGTCCTGGTATCTGTTGTACAGGGCCATGTAGTGGCCCTGTAGGTCCGTGATGCCGTAGGCGTACTTGAGGTACGACTCGGTCAGTACGTGGGCCTTCTTCGGTTTGTCGTCGTATACGTATTCCTCGATGCCAAGGAGGTTCGATATCGTCTTATATGCGAGGGACTTGAGGTCATAGTCGATTTGTTCGTGGTCGACGTCGGCGTCGAAGTTGTCGTCCATCAGGTTGTCGACTATGATACCCTTCGTCTGGTGTATCTGCCTGGTTATCTGGCGGAATAACGGTATTCCGTCGTAAGTTTCATAGTCGTAGTCCTGGTCGGACTGGTTCTGGAAGTATATATGGCAGGGGAACAGGTCCTGGACGTTCGTGCCGAGTACGTTGGGGAAGCCTATGAGCCCGATCAGGTTCCATTCGGGCCAATAGATATATCTTGTCTGCAGCGCGTCCAATATGAACGGCTTGTCGAGGTGGAACGCGTCATGCCTGTCTTCCACGTCATGGAACCTTGAGGGTAGTTCATGCCATATGGCCATCAGGATTTCGTCGATGTCCTTTTTCCTCGTGTCGTGTACGAGGTCGAGCAGTTCGAAGACCTCGTTGGGCGAACTCAATTGTTTGAGATGCATGGGTACGTGATAGCTCATCGTTGTTTTCCTTTATATTATATCATATATTTGTCTATTTTGCAAGGTAAAAATTCAGGTGCCCCGGATTTGGCTCGCGATCATGTCGGCCGTGTGCGCGTAGAGTACGTTCGGGTACTTGGCTATTGCCTTGCAGTAGTAGTCCCAGTTCGACTTGTCGTCGAACGCACCCATGTGCCAGCGGATGCACATGGTTTCTTCTTCCGTTATGGCAAGCAATCGTTGTGCTATGAGAATCGACTTGTCGCCGTGGCCGGGCATGAGCGTATCTTTGTCGTGCGTCCATTTGTCCGTGTCTCTGTCGTACTTGTAGTTGTCCGTTTTGCACAAGTCATGGAACATGCCCACGACGTATGGGCCGCAGGGGCGGTTCCATTTGAGCGATAATTTTTTCGTCAGTTCGAGCAGTGCCGTCGTCACGGCGTACGAATGGTCATACAGGCCGCCAGGGTACGATCCATGGTAGCCGATCGATGCGGGGGCCTTGAAGAAGCCCAGGCGGTCGAGTCCTTCTATTACGGGTTGTGGCAGGTGCGGTTCGATTTCGAGTTCGAACTGTCTCATTCTGTCAATTGTTTTTCCCATTTGTTTCTCTCCTTACGCAGGTATCAATTCGTCCCTGCATCGTCTCTTCATGTTCATCTCGTGTGCATGCCATGTCCAGCCGAGACCTTTGTTCACATAGACGGACTTGTGCTCGATGCATATCAGGTAGCACATTTGTTTCCTCTTGTCCTTTATTATGAAAAAGGCCGCATTTCTCCGTTTTATGCCGTGTTTCGACAGGCATATCTCTTTTATTTCGGCCGGTATGCGGCACGTGCGGTACATGGCATGCCACGTGGCCGGGTCGTTAAGTCTGTTACGTTCGTTTTCGAGCCGTATCGCATCATAGATGTCCAATGTCATACACGTCTTTCGGTCAAATGATTTTCCATTTTTGAACCGGCAAAGTTATTTTGCTGGTTCATGTCATATTGCGTCGTTACGGGTTCTTTACTATTTTCTGACGTGATTGGTGCGTCGCTTGTGTTTTTTTGATGTTTGTGCTATCATGGTGGGGAAGAGGTGATTTCCGTGAACAACAATTTCAGGCCGCAGCAACAGCCGGTCCAGTACGTACAGGCGCAGGCCGGCATGCCGCCTTCGATGGGCTACAGCCAGAAGAGCCGGATAGTCGCGGGCGTATTCGGCATCATCCTTGGTAACTTCGGCATCCATAACTTTTATCTTGGTTACGTATCCAGGGGCCTGATCCAGTTGCTGGGTACGTTCGTAGGTGGCACCCTGACGTGCGGCCTCGCTGCCGTCGGGATTTGGATATGGGCGCTGATCGAGGGCATTTCCATATTGATGGGGCGCATTCGCGTGGACGCGAACGGCGTGTTCCTGTGTGATTGACGGAGGGCTCATTGTCATGATTATCGGTTTGGTATTTTTGTTCTTGTGCTTGTGCCTGAGCATACTGCTCGCGGTACTCAAGTTCGTTTTCAAGGCATCCAGGCTCGTAATTCTTTCGTTTGTCAAGGCGTTCCTGTTCCTCGCGGGACCGCTCATGGTTACGTGCGCCGTGTTGCACCTTCGTGGGGTGATTTAAGTAAAAGACAAGCCTGCGCTAAGCGCAGGCTTGTCTTCTTAGAAAAGGTGATTTATGAAGAAAATCTTGTACACGGGTTCAGTCCTGGCCGTCCGTTGCGATCTCGGCCGTGAAGTTGTCCTCGGGTCCTGCCGGTTTCAATGTCTCGTCGAGGTTGTGGACGCAATGCTCGCACATGTCGTCCGGATCCTCGACGAAGTGCGTGCAGTTGACGCAGTAGTCGTCGATTTCCTTTTCGGCAGCCGTATATTCGTCCTCGTCGATCAGGCCGCTGCATACCTGCGTCATGTAGAGCGCATTTTCAGCGTAGTCGTACGTGGTGTCGATCTGGTCGAGCTGTCCATCCGTGTAGGTGAGGTCCAGGCGGACGGGGTCGGTGGCTTTGGGGTCCTCGTTCACACAGCATAATTTGATTTTTTTGATATGGTCGAGGTTGACGACGGTGTCGTCAGCGACGAAAATCATACTGGGCATGATTTAGTTCTCCTTTGTTTTTGATGCCTATATTATATCATCGATTGGCTTGGAAATCAAGCATGGTTTGGAAAATTTTCTTTATTTTTTTTGGATGGCCTTTAGGATGATTTCAAGGGCCTTGGAAGCCGTTTGGTTTCCATTGGGGTAGTTTGTTCAGGTGGATTATTGAGGCTCCTTGTAGACGATTCTGGTGCGATTTAGGGACGTTATGGGTTTACTGTGGTGCATAGATCGGTCCTATGTCGTCGATGACAAGTCGATTCGGCTTGGCGATTTCCTGCAGTACATATACGGGGTTCGCAATCTCGTATTTTTCGGGGTCGCTGGCAAGGCGGGCCAATGTGTTCCTGTTCTCTTCCGTGAGCGTGACGTTTCTGGGTACCAGGAACCGAATATCGCCTACTGGATAGACGCAGTGCGTATCCATTACGCGCGGCGGTATGATCTGGAGCAGTGCTTTCAGTAACGGTTCATTGGTTTTCGTCAGGTTCTCGAACTCGGTGTCCGTCATGGCGTCCATTACAAAGTTGACGTACTTGTCCAACCATTCCTGGATTTTGTTCGTCAGGCTCCGTCTCGCGCGGTGGTTAGTGACGTCGTCCATGGTCATTCATCCTTTCGTATCAGATTGGAAATAGTCGTCGGGCATCTCGATCATGAGACGTTCCATCGAAATCCTTTCGACGCAGCCCGCTCCGAGATTGTCGTCGTCCTCATACATCCTTGTTTCCTTGAATTCGTCCTCCGTGTAGTGCCACGAGTAGTTCAGGCATCCGGATTCCGTGCCATCGTCGTTCTTCCGATTGGGGTGGCATGCCCTGAAGATTTGTTGGGCACATATGAGGCTCGGTGCCGTGATTTCCGTCCAGCCGTGCTGGTACGGGAATTTCTCGTCATTACCATAAGTGAAGTAGTAGGTGTGCATGTCTCAATCCTCCTTATCCGGATCCGGTCTCGTGCGTTCGTCGTAGTTGTTGAGCGGTTCGACTGACGTGAAGCTGAGGACCATGATGTCGTAGTCGATGTCCGGGTGGTTCAGGTTCGGGCTGACGTCATGCACGTAACGTTCCCAGTTGATCTTTGCCGTTTTCGGATGCGAGAACGTCGTCGCATGGATGATTTCCTTCACCCATCTGTACGTGGGCTGGCCTGTCTGTCCGTCGGTGTCGATCCGTAGGAAGATCTTCGAGTCGATGGAGCGGCTGCACGACCGTATTACGTATTTGGAACCCATTACTGCGCCTCCTTTTCCAGTTTTTCTATATATTCTTCGAACGACTCCTGGTCGCCGTCGTCCGTGGGCGTGGCGTCCATTGGTACGTCCAGTTCCTTGAGCGTCCGGATTAGTTCCTTCAGTTCATCGGAGTCGTGCCGTAATTCCTTGTATGTTTCTTTCCTGGTCTCGTAATCCAGGGTTACGGCGATCGCGTTCTTGTCTACTTGGGCGAGTGCCTGGCGAATCATCATTTCGTTACGCAGCAGGCTTACGAGCGTTTCCGTCGTGACGGGGACCACGAGCCAGTCCTGGTGCAGATGTATGTTGTAGCATACACACAGGTATCGGTTTCCGTGCTTGTCGAGGCATGTAAAGAGGAGCAGGACGTGGTATTCCTCCAGGACTTGTTCAACTTCCAGGTCGCCTATCGAGGGTACGTCCTTGAAGAACGGACTTGGTATCGTCATGTTGTGCCTCCTTTTTTGTTTTGTGTTATGTATGGCCCCAGATGTCACTTTGTCGGGAGCGGCGTAGCCGCGACCTTCAAAGTGACACGCCGCCTTTGGCGGCGATGGGGCCTTATTTATTGTTCCTTGAGTGCCTTTCTGATTGGTTCCTCGAGCTTGATGGTCATGTCGTCAAGATCGGATATGCCGTCGTGCGTGGCTTTCTCGACCCGCATCCTGAATTGCGGATTCGGCTTGATTTCAGCCAGGCGCAGTATCGTGTCGGAGAACCCGTAGTTCGTCGTTTGCCTTACGTGTACGTCCTGGTCCTTGAAGTAAATGACGGTGGACTGTTCCGGCAGGTTGGATATCCAGGCCAGGACGTCACCGAGGTTCGGGTCGTCCTCTATTTGGTTGAAGTAGGACTCGGTACGCATTGCGTCATGCCATGTTCTTGTAATCGAAATCAGGCAATGGCCCTGGTAGTCATGCCGGCTGAGTTTCGAGAACAGTTCCTGGCGGCGTTCCATTGCGGGCCGTTTGATTTCCTCTATGATTCGCCGCCTGTCCGGTATGTCCGTCTCAAGGAGATGGGTTGCCGTCCGGTCACGTATAGCCTTGTTCGTGACGACATGGTCGGTCCAGAGTATCGTATCGGGGTCGATGCCGTCCAACGGTCCTGGTTCGTCAGGCTGTTCGTCCTGGGTGTAGAATTCGGTGTGGTTCCCTGCGACCTTTAGCTGGTTCACGGCTTTCGAGAGCATCATCTTGGCGACCATCACGGCGTATTCCTTTGCTCTTTCGAGGTCGTCCGCCGTGTATATGAGTTCCGTGCTGACAGAGACCTTCGGGTTCCTTATCATGCTTTCCGTAGGTTCTTGTTTTTCGTACGAGACTTGGAGCCTGTAACCGGACTCGTACTCGTAGAGTACGATTTCCGGTCCGTTGGGTAGGGTAAGTTCGTGTCGGTTCGGTATCGGTTCGTAGTTCTTCCAGTCAGGCATGTATCTTCGCTCCTTTTCCTAGGTCGTCGACGACACGGGCAGTACTTCGACGTTCCGCACGTCGGTCTGCGCGAACTGAGCCGCGAGTGCTCTCGCCTGGTTTTCGTCGTTGCTCGTGAACAGGCCTATGAAGATCCTGGCCCCGGGGTATTCGGTCCATGAGTCGGAGTCCATGGACTCGGACATGTAGCCGATGTCGTATTCCGCGTCACGTACCGCATGTTCCTTGAGGTAGGCGACATACGTCGTCGACTTCTTTTCGTCGTATTTCCCGAGGAGCGTGTCCGTGGCTTTCCTGACGTTCTCGTTAACATCGGACTTGTCCTTGAAGTACAGGTCCTTCCATAGTACGACTACGTCGCCATGCCTTGTGCATATTACTTTGCATACCGTCTTGGATTCGTTCGAGACCGTGGCCGAGATTATGGCAAGGCCGAATGTGCCGTTGCCATATGCTTTCATCAAGGGGCCATAGTAGAACCTTGTTTCGTCGATCGTATAGTCCATTTCGTTCCTCCGTTCATTCCGTGATGGCACCGCCGGCCACCATTGTTTCGTATACTTTCTTGATGGTGCCGTAGTCGTGCTGCGTCGAAAAGTCCATGAAGTACTGGCGCAATGCCGTGACCATCTTGACGAGCTCGAGGTGTTTCTCGTAGTCGTCCATGGACTCGTAGATCTGGTAGCTCGAGTTGCCGTCCTGGGGGTTGTGGTATCTCAAGGTAGTCTTGTTGAACTTCAGCGGCCAGTTGTCGGGTGCGTTTTCGTCGCCGAAGATGCTGACGTAGAAGTAGTCACGGCCTATTTTCGTAATCGTCCCCGTTATGGTTCCCCGGTTGTCGCGCGCAGCGTTCCCCTTAGGCTCAAGGACAAGTTTCGTTCCGATTTGCATATCTATCATGGCAATCGCTCCTTTTTTGTCATCGTTATGTACAGGGGGCATCAGCCCCCGTCCCTGAGCGCGGCTATGGCCGTGACGATGAGGTTCCGGTTGCAGTCCGTCATTTTGGTCGTGGGGTCGTATATGATCGATTCTATCAGTTCCATCAGCGATTGTAAATCCTTTACGGGCGCAGTGGCCTGCTTTATCGCGTCCTGCTTTGCCGTATACGCGGATTCCCATGTCCGGTGGAGTTCGGATTCCCTGACGGTGAACGTCTGGTTACATACATAGTCCTTCAAGGTAAATTTCCGTTCACCCGTTTTCGTTTCCGATATGGTCGTTATATAGCCTTCCAGGACGCAATTAGTCGTGGAGTCATAGACGAACGCGTCCATCCTTATCGTCCAATCCAGTTCCATGCTTTCCTCCATGTTCGTTTCCTTATCAGTACGGCTCAGAGCAGCAGCAGTTACCGCAATCGGAGCAACCGTTGCAGGTGTGCGAGTCGGCACATTGGCGGCAGGTGGCCCTCAGGAACCGTTTCACGTATAGCCGTTCAGGTGGCACCGGCACGTTCGTGCCCGGCAGGGTGAGTCCGTAACTCGGCTTTTTGCTAGATGGGTTGTATAGGCCGAGATGATACGCCACGATCGACTGGTCCCGTCGCTTTGGATTCCATGTCTCTATCCCGTCCTTGACGAACTTGGTTCCAGTTTCATAAAAGTTGAATTCGACGTCGTTCGCCCTGCATTGGTCGCAGAGCGATTGGGCCCAGGCATAATCGCATAGCCTGCAGCCGTCATAGTTCTCGCCACCGGCCAATACCTGTTCGATTTGGCCCGTGCCAAGATATGGCGAGAGGTCTATCGGACCGAGCAGGGGAGCGCAGATGATTGTCTTGTGCCTTGCCGGCAGATTTAGCAGCAGCGGTATGCGTTCGTCCGCACGGGCCTGGTTTTCTGTCGTGACCTGTATGACTACGTTGTCGTAGCCGTCGTTCCAGTCCGGTGGCAGGCAGTCCCTTATCCTGTGCGCGCGCTTGGTAATGATGCGCCAGACGACGTCCGAGCGGAACTTGAGCATCTTCCATACTTCCGGACGCCATGGGTCGGCATCCTCGATGAAGAAGTCCGAGGTCATGCCGACCCTTATCTGTTCGCCCGATTGTATCTTGTACTCGCCGTTCCTGTACTTTTGCAATGGGTATTTGAACGCGGACTTGGTCTTCGTCACGATGGAGGTGTCGCGATCCCATTGTTTATCCAAAAAGTACATGTAGCAGTGTTCGCATCCTTCGGAGAACTTCCTGCATCCATGCCAGGGGTTGTAGGTGTCATGGGTTATTCCCATATGGTCGCCAGTCTGGACTTGATCTCGTGGAGTTCTTTCTCGTAGGTCGGTGCCTTGTCATGGCTGTCGTCGATCTTCACGGTGCCGTCCTCGCACACGACGGTCCAACGGTCGTCGTCGTTCTCGCCCTGTGCCTTGACGATACCCTTGCACGCATAGCCCATCTTGGTAAGCAGGTTCACGAGGAACTCGAACCAGACGCCCATCTCATAGGCCTTTTCGCTTTCGTCCCACGCAAGGTAGCTGCAATCGTAGCCTTGGTAGATCTTGACGTCGCTCCATAGCGAGATATGGGGGTAGCATATCTCGTTGTACGCGTGGGCCGAACCTTGCGGAAGTTCCGGGGCCCATTGGTTGTTCTGGCCATAAGGAGGATCCGGTACATATACCATGCTGGAGAGTTCGTCGAACGCGAACATCTTGGCCTTGGGTCGCTTGGCGACGAAGCCGTCGATGATTCTGCTCGGGCTGGGAATCCTGGGCCCGTCGGGCTCCCATGCCTTGTCTGCGTATTCGGCCGTGACGTTAGGCATTTCGTTCGACTTGCAGTGCCGCATGTTCAGCCAGATGTTCAGGTTCGTGCAGGTCAGGGGGTCGATTTTGGGGGTGACCTTGATAGCCCCGTCGAAATAGGTAGAGTATCCCATGTTATCGTCCTTTCTTATCTGTAAGTCTTGAGTTGGCTTATGGGTTCCATGTTTTCCGGTTCCTCGGGTTCGAACTGCAACGCGTTGTATCCCCAGGCGGCGGCGAACATGACGCATTCCTTCAGGTCCTGGGGTAAGTCCGATATGTCGGTCTCGTCGTCAAAATAGACGACGTAGTCGTCGTATGCCTGTCCTACCAGATGCTCGGCCATGACGAACAGGCTGCCGCCACATGGGGGCAACGCGTCGTTCGCGATCTTCTTCCAGGTCTCGTTGGTGATATGCCTGTCGCAAAGGGTCAGTACGTGGCGCTCGGCCCACCAGGGGAGACCCAATGATGGGTCCAGGTTGTGCGCGGCGTTTATCTTTATTTTAGGCATGCGAGCCTCTCTTTCAGTTGGTCGTACAGTTCTATGTCCGACTCGAGGGCATCATTTCGGAATTCCATGAGTTTGTCGTGGGCCATTTGCATGGCAATGGTCTTGGCTCCTTCGATCGTCTCGACGATGCACATGGTGCTGGTTTGCGCGTGGAAGTCGATGAACTTGATGTAGATCCTGAATTCCTTGTACGTGCCGTGGTCCTTCAACGTATCGAGCGCGACCGTGATTTCAAGGTGGCTTGAGTTCCAATGCCAGCAATCGTTGATCGAGAGGTCATGGTACCAGGTAGCCATTTGCCATCACTTCCTTTCGATTGGGTTCTCGGCGCTTATCGGCCCCATAGTACACCCTGGGAGTCGCGTAGCGACGACCTCGGTGGACATGCCGCGATAGCGGCTGGGGCCATGCCGTCAGTTTTCCGGTTCCGGGATGCGTACGATCTGCCAGATGTAATGGTACCTGAGCAGGGCCGATTCATTGTGGATGAACAGCCTGGCACAGTCCTGTTCGTCGAGCGTCGATGCGTCGATTTCGTGTTCGATGTCGTTCTGTTGCTTGATGTTGGCCTCGTTCATCAGGTCGTCGACGAGTGCCTTTTGGGCCAGTTCGTATGTCTTGTGGACGGATACCTCGATTTCGTCGTCCATTGTGTTCGTCACGACTACGGCCCAGGGGTAATTTAATTTCGACATGTGTTCAGCCTCTCTTGGTATGGAGTTATCTGCCGCATGAACGGATTGTCTGTTTCGTTCGCATAGCCAAGCTTTATCTTGGTAGTCCTTTTCCTAAAGATCCAGTCAAGGTCCACGCCCGGTTTCAACGTCGCGTCAGGGAGGAGGCAGGAGTTTGGAATCCAGATGTTCTGGATCTCCGTCAACGGGTCACCGAGCGTAAAACGCTTTGCGTTCCTTTGGGCGTAGTAATCCGGGTGATACGGCCGTAAGGTCAGTCTGATGTTCTTGTATACCTGAGTACTGGTGTTGAACGGGTAGTTCTTCGGTATCTGGGGTTTCTTTCTTTTCTTGTAGGACATGTTTATCGTTTCCTTTTGCTGAGTGTTATCTTGTTCTTAGTAGTATTCCACATATCAGTAATATGCAGGCTGCAATCAGGCATCCTGTTCGAAAGTATTCTGAAAGTTTTTCCTCGAAGTTTTTTTTTTCATGGGTTGCGTCCTTTCTTGGCAATGAGGGGCGTTATCCCATGAAGGCGGACTTCCGGCTCCGGCCGGTAGGCCGGGTCGGAAGTTCAGCCGTTGCTGGGTTTGGGGTTTGCTATAGGTATATGGTTATTCCAGTGCTGGATTTCTGATAAGATTGTATCCCATGTTTCTTACATTTTGTAAGATTGTGGGGATATCAGCTGTGTAGGGCCCGTATGTGGAATCGGCCAGGCATTCGGCGCCGGCTGCGATGAAGGCTTTTTCGATTTCCTCGTAGTATTGGCCTTCGCCGTCGTCCATGCGGCGGTTGTTGTCGTAGAAGTTCTTTTCGGTGACGACTATGGCCTCATCGTCATCGTCTTTGTAGATGCCGTAGTATATCTGGAGATTTTGTGTCATAGCATCATTTCCCTTTTTATTGTGATTTGGTTTCGTCGATGCGGACGAGTTCGCACATGAGCGCGGCAACATCTTTTTCTTTCATGTTGAAATGCTTGCATATTGCCGTGATGTTGCCGTCGGGATATCATCCGAGCCAACTTGTCGTGAAGTCCGTCGCGTCGTCCGGGTAGATGACCGATACGCACGTCTGCTGTTCGCCTTCGTAGAGCAGCAGGCCCCATAGGACGATGATGCCCATGGATGGGATGCGTACGCCTACGTCCTGCATCAGGCCCTCCATGCAGGGGTCCTCCGGGTCGAGCTCGAGCAGGAGCGTCTCGTCTACCTGTATGTCGTTGTCGAGCACGTATTTAAGAAAGTCGCCTAATTCGAACATGCCGTTTATTCCTCGTGTTCCATGCGCCATTTAATCGACCGCTCCAGGTAGTCTACGTACGCTGGGTCCTTGCACATGCCCTTGCCGGGGGTATCGGAGACCTTCGCGACGGGCATGCCGTTGCATTCCGTTACTTTCATGACGATGTTCAGGGGTTCCGCGAACGTGTCGTTGGACAGGTACGTGCCGATGCCGAACGCGACCTTGGCTTTGTCCTTGAAGTGGGCATAGAGCCTGTCGGCCTTGTCGAAGTCGAGGCTGTCGGAAAACAGTAGGGTCTTCGTCTTGGGGTCGATTCCAAGTTCCGTGTAATGCTTGACGAACTTCTCGCCCCATTCGTACGGGTTGCCGGAGTCGTGGCGTACTCCGGAGAACAGGGTAGCATACGTGAGCTGGAAGTCACGCAGGAAGCAGTCCGTAGTGATGGTGTCCGTCAGGGCGGTGCCGTTCAGTATGCCGTATTCCTTGACCCAGTGTTCCATGGCATACCAGTTCGAGTACGCGGGGTTGTGCTTGTGGTTGCCCTGGCCGACGCACATGATCCATTCGTGGGCCTGGGTGCCGGTGGGTACCATGCCGTATTTCTTGGCAAGGTATACGTTGGACGTGCCGACGCAGTGGGAGAGCTTAGTAGGGTACCTTGTTTCTTCGTTGAATTCCTTGAGGTTATGGATAAGATGGTCCTGGGCCTCGCCGGACAGCCGGCGCCTGAGCCCAAACTCAGAGAAATTCCCGATGATGCGGTTGTTGTCCCTGAGCATCTGTAGCTTGGCATCCAGTCGGATCTTATAGTCCTGCAGGAGGTCATCATAGTCGTACTTCATCCGGAAATAGACCTCGTTCACGATTGCAAGTACGGGGATTTCGTACATGCTGGTATTGAGCCAGGTGCCGTGAGTCTCGAGGGAAAGTCCCGTCAAGCTGGCGGGGTTGTATTGGATGTCGAAGTCGTTGAAGTTCGGCCGCCATAGGCGAAGGAAATCGATGTAGCTGCGTTTCATCCATTTTATCTTGGAGAGGTATGCCAATTCGTCCTCGGTGAACCTGAGGCCGCAGTACGCCTTGATTTGTTTCTTGATCTCCTGCACCATGGGGTTGGAGAAATGGACGTCTTTGTTTCGGCACTTGAATGTCCAGGCTGTTTCGTCTCCGGGGAATTGATGATAGATGGCTTGTCCCATTGACAGTTTATACGCGTCGGTGGTAAGCAGGGACGTGATGATTGGTTCAAATCGCATGTAGGTCTGTCCTTTCAATTAGACTGGCGTGATAGATGTTTCGCACCAATCGACGTTAGTTAAAGGTCCAAAGTCAAGGTTTTCAATATTTTGGTTGAATATTGCTATGGCATCGCTTTCGTTCGGCGCGTCGATTGTCAAGGTTACATAACCTGTTACTTGGGCCGTGATTTCGAATGTTTTGTTTTCAGGCATATTGGTTCCTCTTTGTTTGTTCAGTTTGTTCAGTGGTCATCCTCGTGGCGACACGCTTTAGCAGGCAGACGCAGTCCGAGGGGCTTGCCGACCGTATGCCGTTACGGGCGAAGAGCATCCATAGCGGGGAATAGGTAAGCGTCATCTTGCCATTTTTTCCTTGCGTGAAACCGGCGGCTGTATTCCATACGTGCAACGGTAGCGTGTTCAGGTGGTTGTCGCCTTTTTTCAATGCTGTCCGTATCTGTTCTTCCGTGAATGGCACGTAGTCTTTCAGTGCTGCAAGTCCACCGAGGTTCTCGATAGCCTTGTCGTATTTCTGATCGAAGTCAAGGTTTTCATCCTCGTACATGATTTCGTGAATGGAACTATAGGGTTTCTCTTTCGGAAGTTCGTCGAGTATGATCATGTTATCGTAGTTTGGCATGAAACGGCATCCCTTTCTCGACTTGTTTTCAATTCATCGCAGTCCATCGACTAGCCTTCCAGGATCGTCTTGCTGGCATCCTGCATCTTGGACAGGTATTCTTTTAGTTCCGACATGAGTGTGTTGTCGTTATCTATTAGGATGCGATTCACGCGTAGCGGATCTTGGTATCTTACGTATAGGCCGTCGATAAACTGCATCAGGGAAATCAGTCCTAACCACATGTCGTTATCGGACACGTGGCTGGGCACATGCTTGTGCGGTCGCATGGTCTCGGCAAGTGATCTTGCCATTTCGGGACTCAGGCGTTCGACGCGATGCCATAGCGCGGGTTTTGACCCTTCATAGTCTCGCGGGTTGGTCGGTTGCAACACGGGACCGATTGTGATTTCCTGGATTATGATATGGTGGAGCATTTCCGGTGTCTGGGCACCGATATCCGGATACGTGCAGATTACGAATTCAAGTTTTTGTTCGTCAGTGTAGTCTTTGTCGTCGGGGATATTTTCCCAGAACCTGTCCAGTATAACTGGGATTTCCGTGGAACGGAAGAGCCTTACGGCCTTTGCAAGCTTGGACTTGCTTAAGTTCGGCGATCGAACCGTATGCATGTGAGCCATTGTCAATGCCGTCCTTCCTTTAGTATTTTGCCTATTCGATCCT
>JAAUYS010000158.1 GCA_014804995.1 Clostridia bacterium | reverse complement strand
AGTGAAAAACTGTTCGTCCAAATCGTAGTCGGCAACTCCGTTTATGCCCAACGAGTACGCGCCTATATCTATAAAGAAAAGAACTACGTCGCCCTGCTTGTCGTGTACGGGCGTTGCACCTATTTTAGCGTTAAGCCAGTCCGTCGCGGTATAACCCACTCCGGGGTTTGAAACAGTGCCGACGTATTCGGAAAAAGAGAATACGCGGTTGCCACCCTGTTCAATCTCTCCGTCTTTATCGTCAGGTTTATCATTGCCTTTATTCCATATAGAACAGGAAGTTAAAAACATTCCCGCAATCACGCTGACAATAAATATCAGCGCTATGAATAAATTTAAACAGATTTTCTTTTTCAACGTCCGCTCTCCACAGAAAACTGTTTACGTGAATATTATTCTACTTTAAGTCCCCAGCAACGGCGACGTTTAGCAAGCTCCCTGTCGTAATTCTTCCAAAGGTTCTGCACGTTGTCGTTACTTTCAAGCTCGGGACCAGTTTCAAGGTATTTAACTCCTCGCTTAATAAGTCCCTTTAATACGCCGTTCATAATTATTGCGACTGCGCCCTGGTTGGCGTGGTCTTTTGCAACGCCTATACTCAGCATATCGGCAACTTCGCAGTGCTTCATAGTCTTTAAGTAGGGAATTATACCGCGGGGGAATACGCGTCCCCTGCCCTTTTGCATAACTTCCTTCATAGAGGGCATTACGACGCCGTAAGCAATAACCTTGTCGTCCTTTAAAACTACGCCCGCAAATCCGGGTACGAGTACTTGATAGATTGTGTCCATTTCACGCTTTTTCTGCTTATCGCTCAAAGGTGAAACGCCGTACAAGTCCTCAAAAGCCTCGTCAAGAACGTCCATTGCCTGCATTATGTAATCGCTCAATTTCTTCTTGTCGTGCTTTAAGTAATAGGCAACGTCCAGAAGCTCGTAACCGTTGCGCTCCATTATTCTGTCGCTCAAACGCTGTAAGCGTTCGTCGTGCTTTTCAGGCACCTTTACGCGGTAGCAGTTCCAGTCCACCACCTTGTACGCGCCAAGCTTTTCCATATGCTCGACGTAGTAAGGATAGTTGTAAATTTCAATGTAACAGCTGTCCTTGTCGAAGCCGTCTATAAGCATACCTTCTTCGTTTAAATCGGAGAAGGACATAGGTCCGACTATTTCTTCCATTCCAAGCTCTTTTGCCCACTTGTACAGCTCTGCAAATAAAGCCTTTGTTACCTCAAAATCGTCAATTACGTCAAAGCGGGTGAAACGGAGCTGTTTATAGCCGAACTTATCGTTCGCGCCCCTGTGCCAGATACCCGCTATTCTGCCCGCAAGCTTGCCGTCCTTGTAAGCCAAGAACATTTTGCAGTCTGCAAAGCGGAATGCGTCGTTTATCTCGGGGTCGAACTCCGCAAACTCGTCCGCATAAAAGTTAGGGCAAGCGTAAGGGTTGCCCTTGTAGAGGTCGAATACGAATTTAAAGAACTTCTTCTTGTCCTTTTTGGAAGAGATTTGCTTAACTTCAATCATTGTTTTCACCGTTTACTTTAAGTCCCCAGCAACGGCGACGTTTTACGAGTTCGGGATTGAACCTTTTCCACAAGTTCTGAATGTGGGTGTTGTGTTCAAGCATAGGACCCGTTTCAAGGTACTCTACGCCAATCTTGTTTAACCCGACGATGCAGTTGTGGATAATCATTGCAACCGCACCCTTGTTGTTGTGCGCTTTGGTTACGCCTATACTCATCATATCGGCAACCTTGCAATGGGTCATCGCTTTTATATAGGGGATAATTCCGCGGGGGAACACGCTACCCCTGCCCTTTCTCATAACCTCGTTAATGGAAGGCATCATAAAGCCGTACGCTACGACGTGGTCGTCCTTTAAAACGAGGCAGGCAAGCTCTGGAATGAGTATCTGGTAAATGGTAGCCATTTCACGCCTTTTCTGCTTTTCGTTTATGGGAGAAACGCCGTACAAGGGCGCGTAAGCTTCGTCAAGAACGTCAAGGCATTCCATAATGTATCTGCTTAAATACTTCTTGCCCTTCTTCCTCGTCTTTCTTACGTCTAAAACTTCGTAACCCTCTCTCTCCATTACCATATTGTTAAGGCGTTCGAACTTGGGGTCAACGGGGGGAACCGCCATACGGTAGCACTCCCAGTCAACCACTTTGTACGCGCCTAACTTTTCCATATGCTCTACGTAATAAGGATAGTTGTAAATTTCAATATACGTGCTGTCCTTATCGAAGCCTTCGATAAGCATTCCCTCTTCGTTCAAGTCGGAGAATGACATAGGTCCTATAATCTCTTCCATACCGAGTTCTCTCGCCCACTTATAAAGCTCGGCGAAGAGCGCTTTGGTAACTTCAAAGTCGTCAATTACGTCAAAGCGTGTGAAACGGAGCTGTTTGTAACCGAACTTTTCGTTCGCGCCCCTGTGCCAGATACCGGCTATTCTACCCGCAATTTTTCCGTCCTTATAAGCTAAGAACATTTTACAGTCCGCAAAACGGAATGCGTCGTTCTTCTCAGGGTCGAACTCAGCAAATTCGTCGGTATAAAGGTTGGGGCAAGCGTAAGGATTGCCCTTGTATAAATCAATTAAGAATTTAAAAAATTTCTTCTTGTCCTTTTTAGAGTCCAAGGATATTTGTTTAACTTCAATCATTATTACTCTCCAAGTTTTATAGGGCGCTCGTCGGCGATGAAGATTACGCCAAGCGTACCCGGTCCGCAGTGAGAACCTATTACGGGTCCTACAATCTGACGGACGATTTTAGCTTCCGGACGGAGGGACTTTATCATTTGGGCAAGCTCGTCCCCGTCCTCCTTACAGTCCGCGTCCACTACATAAACGCTGTACTCGGTGCCGGTAAGCCCGTTTACGACCTTGTCGGCAAGCGTTCTTAAAACCTTTTTTCTGCCAACGATTTTTTCGCAGACGGAAAGACCGCCCGTCTCGCTGGTGGTAAGCATAGGTTTAAGCCCTAAAATAGTACCCGCTACGGCGGACGCGCCCGAAAGCCTGCCGCCACGCTTTAAATGCATTAAGTTGTCCACCACGAAATATATAGAAACGCGGTTTGTGAAATCCTTTAAAAATTCAAGAATTTCTTCGTCGGAAGCGCCTTTCTTTTTAAGCTCTGCAGCGGCTTCGACCTGAATACCCGCGCCGAGGCATATGGAGTTTGTGTTGAAAACCGTACACTTCCTTTCGGGGTATTCGGTTTTAAGCTCTTCCAAAGCCTTGTCAAGCTGTGAAAAAGTTCCGCTCATCGCGTGCGAGAAGCTGATGTATAAAACGTCCTCTCCCTTAGCGAAATAGGGGGTTAAAATTTCTTTATAATTTTCGGGGTTTAAGGCCATAGTCTTGGGGACTGCGCCTCCTCTTACCGCCGTGTAAAACTTGTTAAAATCGGTCTCTTTGCCGAGGTCATAATAATACTCTTCGCCACCGTAACAGTAAGGCATAGAGATGTAATCTATTCCCAATTCTTCAACGCGCGAATGCCAAAGCTCGCAGTTGGAATCGCATATTAAAACGCTCATTTATATTCTCCGTAAAATACTTGCAAAATGCACTTAGAATACATTTTAGCACAATTTGTCGAAGTTGTCAAATATCACAGCCGTTAATATTTACGTGTGCTATGCGCCCGTTTTTTGCCCCGTATGCACCATAAAAAGTTAATTTTGAGGGCAAATTGACAAAATACGGCTTATATATTTGCTTTTTTTACGGGTTTTTGATAAAATGAAGCATACTAAAAAGAGTTCACAACTTTTTAGCTCTATTCTGCGAACTAAAAAGTTCGTGAGATTGAGAAACTAAGTTTCTCTTGGCGCAACCTTTAAATGGCACACAATTGTATAGTTGCGCCAATTCACTTCCAGTGAGCTTGCTTACGCAACAGTTTGGGTGCGCTACACAAAAAGCGTGGTTTTTGTTTGCGCCGTTGATTATTTATAAATTTAAAAATTAAGTTTTATTATAAAGGCTGAAAGATGAAATACAAGAAGCTGTTTATTGCGTTTACCGCAATTATTACGTTCTTAATAGCGTTTAGCATATTCGTTATGCTGTGGTTCTGGGGCGATACCTATAAAAGCGGACAATCTTACGAAGGGTTTACCGACTTCCGTAAGGAGATAAAAATACCCGGACTTAAAGACGGCGCTTGCCCGCAGGGTATGACGGTTTACAACGCAAGCTACGAGGTCAAGAACGAAAACGGCGAACCCGTATTGAACGAGAACGGCAAACCCAAGACGGATACGCAGAATTACTTTTTTATAAGCGCGTACTTCAAGAGCAAGCCCTCACGCATATACGTCGTTGCAGAGAAGACAGGCGAAACGGGCTACGTTACCCTTAAAAACACAGACGGAAGCGACTACACGGGACATTGCGGAGGAGTTGCCACTAACGGTCCTACTCTTTGGGTTTCTTCCGACAATACTGTTTACGTTACAAGGACTAATACCACTACTTCTACCGACACCTCTTCTTCAAACAGTTCGCCGAATATCGCGGTGCAGATTATTCAAAAAGCGCTTTACGGCGAAGAGGGCGCGGATAACAGCGTAACCTTTACTTCCTCCTTTAACGCAAATTGCAACGCCTCGTTCTTATATTATTATCAAGACCCCGGCGTTACCACTCCCAACAGCAGTTCAAATAAGCTTTACGTAGGAGAGTTTTACCGCGCAGGCAACTACGAAACGAACGAAAAACACCGTTTACAAACGCCTAACGGCGACAACAACACGGCGTTTGCGTACGAGTACAACATAAGCAATGATAACAAATACGGGCTTGCGTCGGATAAAAGTTCTTATGGTGTATTTGACGCCGAAGGCAATATATTAGTTGATTCCAAAGACGAAAAAATCGGTCCTCCTAAAATTCAGAAAATTTTCTCTATAACGGGTGAAATTCAGGGCTTTGCCCGCACTGCTAACGGCATAGTGCTTTCACAGAGCTACGGGCTTAAAAACTCCCACATACTCTACTATTCGTTTAACTGGGATAACACGAAGATATCCGAAAACAACCGTCAGACATATAAAGACGCCGTGGATAAAAACGGACTTATTTACGATGGCTTTTACAGAGCGGTAGGCCCAGAAAAGAAACCATACGTTTCGACTGATAATCCCTACGTCTACTACATTGACAGCGCTAACCAGATTAACGACTACTCTATCCCCTCTATGTCAGAAGGGCTTTGCACCGTAGAAGGCAGGGTTTACGTACTGTTTGAATCGGGTGCGTACAAATACAAAACGTTCGTAAGACAGGTACTCAGAAACGTTTACAGT
>JAAUYS010000157.1 GCA_014804995.1 Clostridia bacterium | reverse complement strand
CCGATTCGTGGATGAATTTCCTGCTGGCGGGTATCGTGCACCTGCTCCTGTTCGCGTCGATCTCAATGATCTGCATGGCCCTGTTGTTCAAATCTTACCGCCGATTCTTGCGACGGCTGAAACGTATCCTTAGCTATGTCTTATAAATTCCGGAAAATCCTGCTGCGTCTGCTTTATGCACTCGCCTATTATACAGGCGCAATCGCCTTGTTCTATCGGATCAACCGGAACAGGCAACGCATACTGGTATTCCACCACATCGTCCCCGACTGCTACCTCAACGACAGCTTCGAGCAGAAAATCGTCTGCACGGCCCAATCGAAGTTCGACCGGTTGCTGTCGATCGTCGGCAAGCGGCTGAAGAATAGCACGACGATCGGCGAACCGGGAACGGCCGTCATCACGTTCGACGACGGCTATCGGGCGGCACTGACAGCCCGGGAGGCGCTTGAAAAACATGCCTGCAAGGCTTACTTCTTCGTTCCGCTGTCGGTGATCGGCGGGGGGCCGTTGTGGGTAGACCGGATCATGGGCTGGTTCGCCTACGTACCCGCCGGAACATATCGCATCGGGGATCGAAGCTACACGCTCACCGACCAACCCGGCCGACAAGCATCATTCTCGAAGTTGATGGACTCGCTTTACGACTCCGCTTCGGGCTCCTACGAGCCGCACGGAGTGATCGCCCAACTGGAAAGCATCCTCCCGTTCGACGAACTGCCGATCCCGGAAGCATATCGGGAACTAAGATTCAAAGGGCTGACAAATAGCGAATTGCAATTCCTGAAAACCACGGGGGGGGGACATCTGATCGGCGGACATTCCGTCCGCCACGACATCCTGTCGCAGCTCGACCGGGAACAGCTCGACGAGGATTTCAATGCCTGCTCGGCACAAACAGGTACACTATTCAACTGTCGGGTCTATGCCTACCCGTTCGGACATAAGCGCGACGTAAGTCCGACGGTCATCGAAGCGTGCCGCAATTCCGCATTCGAGTATGCCGTCCTGAACGAATATTCGCCCGCGGCGGATGCTTTCGCACTCTCCCGGCTCAATATCAGCCAATATGCGACGCGGTTCGAAGTAGAAGCGGCGCTTTCCGGATTCACACAATGGCTAAAAAACCTCATCAAATGGATAAGATAGATTTCGTACTGATCTGGGTCGACGACAGCGATCCGCAATGGCAGGAGTCCTACCGAAAATACTACGCACAAGCGACCGGAGACACGGCGTCGATCCGTTTCCGGGACTGGGGCACGCTGAAATACTGGTTTCGGGGCGTCGAAAAATTCGCTCCCTGGGTAAACAACGTCTTCTTCGTAACATGCGGCCATGTTCCCTCGTGGCTGAATCTCGACCATCCCCGGCTGCGATTCGTCAAGCATGCGGATTATATTCCGGCGGAGTGTCTACCGACATTCAATGCCAATACGATCGAGCTGAACCTACACCGGATCGACGAGCTGTCCGACAAGTTCGTCTATTTCAACGACGACACATTCCTTATCGATCGCATCGGTCCCGAACGATTTTTCCGGAAAGGGCTGCCCTGCGATATGGCAGCGCGGAATGCACCTCAGTTTCTGGGGGATCGAATGGATCATATTCTGATCAACGACATCGCGTTCGCAAATAAATTTTTCAACAAGAAAGCAACGATCAAGAACAATCCCGACAAATGGTTTTCTCCGAAATACGGGAGTTACCTGCTACGGACACTGGCCCTCTTCCGCTATCCCCGTTTCACAGGCTTCGTCGATCCGCATCTGCCGAATGCCTTTCTCAAAAAAACGCTCTCCGAAGTGTGGAACCTTTATGGAGAAAAATTGGAAAGTACCTGCAAATGCCGCTTCCGCGACACGGACAATGTAAACCAATACGTATTCCGATACTACCAACTCGTCAAAGGATCGTTCTGCCCGATCAATCCGTTCCGGTCGTCCATCACTTACTCCTCGATCGACGACGAAACCCTGCAGCGGGCGATCGCAGATGTCCGTGCACAGCGCAAACCCTTGATTTGCATAAATGACGGAAAAGTAACCGATTTCGAGACTTCGAAGCGACTGCTGTGCGATGCTTTCGATTCGATCCTACCCGAAAAATCCGAGTTCGAGAAATAAGATGCTGTACACCTACATCGTCTATAATTCCATTCTGCTTTTCGTCGTCGTTTTCGCCTGCCTGCTGCAAAGATCGGGCGATCGGATCAGCGAATACGGATTCCGCACCCTCCTGTTTCTGACGATGGCCGTTCCGGCCTGTATCCGACGGAACATAGGTACGGACTATTGGAATTATGTGGAGCTCTACCAACAATACGCCAGAAGCGGAGACAGCCATGAAATCGGATTCGTATGGATCGGCCAGCTCATGAACTGGATAGGAATCCATTACCAGTTCTTCATCATTCTTCTGGCCGTACTGGCCATCGCTCCCATTTGCTATTACGTTCCCAAACGGAATTGTTCGTCGTTCATCATCATGTTCTTCTTTCTGAACTACCTGAACATCATGGGAACGAGCCGGCAACAAATATCCATCGCCGTGATGACGTGCGGCATTCTCGCTCTTTATCATAAGCGCGGTACAATCAAGTATCTGTTCGCCAACATCCTCGCATTCCTGTTCCACTACTCTTCCGCACTCTACGTGCCGCTGCTGTTTTTCAAGAACATCAAGATCACACCCCGCAAAGCGTATATCTCGCTGGCATGCGTCGTAGCAGCGACTATGGGAGGCGGAATGATCGAATGGTTGTTCAGCAGTTCGCTGTTTCTGGATTCGCCCTACGGCGTGTATGTCAACTCGGGTTACAACACGGAGGCCAACGTGGGATCGGGATTGGGAATCGTCGCCAACATGCTACTGCCGGTATTCTTCATTCTGTTTTTCAAACGAATCCATCGAACCGTTCCGCACAGCGGATTTCTGTGCGTCCTGACCCTCCTTTTCATCGGTTCATATATCTTGGCCTCGCAAATCCATATTTTCGGACGACTCATCGACGTCTTCTGTTTCGTTCCGGCATTCATCGCCTACCCCACTTGCAGAGCCATATCGGCACGATACAGAAAACTTGTTTTCGCCGGATTTTTTCTCATTTATTTGGTCTTATACGAAAAAATGATCCTGATCAGTCAAATTTCTTTGGGAAACGGTTTGGGGATTAGCCCGTTTTCGACTATATTTGATTGACGAAACAGAATTTCCGAAAAATGAACATACTCATCAACGCATCCAATCTTCGCGCCGGAGGAGGGCTTCAGGTGGCCGATTCGGTTTGCCGCGAGTTGCACAAATATCCGCAGCATGAATTTACGGTAGTACTGCCCTCGCTACTCGAAGCATGCGCCCGAGAGATCGAAGCGCATCCCAACGTTTCGGTCGTCGAATACAATCTCCCGATGAACGCCGAAATCCTCCTTACCGGAAGAGACCGGATAATGGACTCGTTGGTGAAGAGCCGGGAAATCCGTGCCGTTATCTCTATTTTCGGGCCGACCCGCTGGAAGCCGAACTGCCTGCATCTGTGTGGATTCGCCATGTCGCACATCGTGCTGACGGATTCTCCGTTCTGGAAGCGGCTGTCCATGCCGGCGCTCATCAAGGCTAAAATCCGGAATCGGCTTATGTCGCACGATTTCAAGCGCTGTTCTAATCTGTTTTACACGGAAAACGAGTATATCTCGAAAAGGCTTCGGGCCCGACTACCTGGTTCCGAAGTCGTTACGATCACCAACAACTACAATCAGATATTCGACCATCCCGAAGCGTGGGAGGACAAGATTGCATTTCCTCCGTTCGACGGACTCACGCTACTCACGGTCTGCAACGACTATCCGCACAAGAACTTGTCGATCATCGCACCGACGCTCGACGAATTGAGACGACGCTATCCCGATGTAAAAGTCAGGTTCGCACTCACCGTCGACGACGGAAAATCATTCGCAAACCTGTCGGACGATGCGCGGAAAAGCGTCCTGTTTTTGGGAACGGTCGGCATCCGCCAATGTCCGCCGCTCTACCGACAGTCCGACATCGTACTGCAGCCCTCGCTGCTGGAATGCTTCAGCGCGAACTACGTAGAAGCCATGAAAATGGGACTGCCGATCATCACAACGGACTTAGGCTTCGCGCGCAGTCTCTGCGGCGATGCCGCCGCATATTATTCGGCTACCGATCCTGCAGCGTTAGCCGATGCGATCGCCGAGCTGTACCACTCGTCCGAATACCGCTCGCAGCTCGTCGAAAAAGAAAAAAAACAATCGGCGCTTTTCGACACCTACGAAGATCGGGCCCGAAAACTGATCGAAACGATAGAAAGACACGCATAGAAATTCAAAACAGATACAAAGTATATGTCAGTATTCAAAGACAAGGTATTGTTGATCACCGGCGGAACGGGTTCGTTCGGCAACGCCGTGCTGCGCCGCTTCCTCGACTCGGACATTCGCGAAATACGCATCTTCAGCCGCGACGAGAAGAAGCAGGACGACATGCGCCACAAGCTCCAAAACCCGAAAGTCAAGTACTTCATCGGCGACGTCCGCAACAAGGCGAGCGTCGACATCGCGATGCGCGGAGTGGACTACGTCTTCTCGGCGGCAGCGCTCAAGCAGGTTCCGAGCTGCGAATTTTTCCCGATGGAAGCCGTACGCACCAACGTGGAGGGAACCGAGAACGTGCTGCTGTCGGCTATAGAGAACGGCGTCAAAAACGTAGTCGTGCTTTCGACCGACAAGGCGGCCTACCCGATCAACGCGATGGGCATCAGCAAAGCCATGATGGAGAAAGTGGCGATCGCCAAAGGTCGTGAACTCGGCGAAGGTGCGGCGACGACGATCTGCTGCACTCGTTATGGAAATGTCATGGCGAGCCGCGGCTCGGTCATTCCGCTGTGGGTTGAGCAGATGATGGAGGGAAACCCCATTACGATCACCGACCCTGCCATGACCCGCTTCATGATGACCCTCGACGATGCGGTCGATCTGGTGGTCTATGCCTTTACGCACGGCCACAACGGCGACCTATTCGTGCAGAAAGCCCCGGCAGCGACGCTCGACACACTGGCGACGGCCCTCAAGGAACTCTACGCCAAAGTCGATCCCCGATACGGCGAAACCGAAGTCAAGGTCATCGGCACGCGGCATGGCGAGAAGCTCTACGAAACGCTCGTTACGCGCGAAGAGATGGCCAAAGCGATCGACATGGGCGACTACTACCGCATCCCCTGCGACACCCGCGACCTCAACTACGACAAGTATTTTGCGATCGGGAACAAAGAGGTGTCGAAGATCGAAGATTACCACAGCCACAACACCCGTCGCTTGGACGTAGAGGGAATGAAGGAACAGCTTTTGCGTCTGCGCTTCGTGCAGGCAGACCTCGGAATGATCGAAAACGACAAACCGCGGGAAATACGCAGCGAATGATGGGCGGCATAAAAATCATCGAAGGCGAAATCTTCCGCGATCATCGCGGCCAGATCAGTTCGCTCAACGACTTCCATTTCGAAGGTGTGCGGCGCACCTATATCATCCATCACCCGGATGCCACGGTCGTACGGGGATGGCATGCCCACCAACATGAACGCAAGTGGTTTTATTGTGTCAAGGGGAGTTTCACGCTTGCGCTGGTCGAGATAGACGACTGGGAGCAACCCTCGCAAGCGCTCGAAGCGCAAATTTTCGAACTATCGGAAGAGCGCAGCCAACTGGTCTGCGTACCGGCGGGATATGCCAACTGCCTCAAGGCCAAAACCGACGGTGCCGTCATGCTGGTGCTCTCCAACAAGACGCTCGACGAAGCCCTCGGCGACAGCTGGCGATACGATGCCTCCATGTGGGTG
>JAAUYS010000156.1 GCA_014804995.1 Clostridia bacterium | reverse complement strand
AACGGTAAGAAGTCGTGTAAGTGTACTGCTCGCCTCCTTTAAGAAGCTTGCCGTTATAATCTATGCCGTTTTCAACCTGAACCTTGGGTTCAGTATAAATTGCATACTGGTCAATTACTGTTGAACCGCCTTCGGGAATAACGATACCGTCGGGAGTTACCACGCTGATAGCGCCTATAGAAGGTTTACCACTCTTTATATTAAGAATGAATTCTTTTTCCTTAGTCTCATTTCCGCACTTAATAGTTGCAACTATTTTTACCTGTTTATCTTCATCCAAAGGACGGAAAACTGACAAGGTAATATACTTAGAAGTGGATACTGAGTTTTCAACGTCCGTACCTATTACGACCGTATCCGCATCAAGTGATTTCCACTCTATAGTACAACCGTTGAGCTTGATAGGAACTTCGAAATCCTGATAAACTGCATTTGCGTCGGTATTGATGGTCAACGTTTCATAAGCTCTTTCAAGCTTTGCCAAATTTTCATTTGCTAAGCTACCGTTTGTCAAATCGTTTTCAAAGAAGTGAGTGTAATCGCCCCAATGCTCCAAATTCAAAGTTGAACCGATGTTTTTACCGTTAAGAAGATAAGCATCGTCAACACCCTGTTTCTTGGCAAGGATATCGTGCATATTGATTGACCGGTCATCGTTACGGTAAGTTACGTGAACTCTCGCAGGGTTTAATTGTCCTTCCTGAGTTACGCCTTCAACGTCAACAAACAAATCGTGCAGACCGCTCAAATTGTAAGTGTGTTCAATTGTCTTGGTATCTCCGCTTCCGGTAACGGTATAATCAATGGGAAGCTGTTCAAAAATATCGTAAGGATTGAGCGCATTCATCGTTGAAGTACTTGCCTTGCCGTACTTGGAATCTGCGTCAATACTGCCGTTTACGACGTTTTGCTTAGTAATCGCATAGAGGATACTGTCGGTAACCGAACCGCGGTAAGCGTCGTTGTTGAGGGATTCCGCCAAACCGCTTCCTACAGACAATGTGTTTATAACTGTATTATAGCTGTACGTCTGACGGGATACGTCTATGTTGCCGTGCTTATCGTGATTTTGCGCTTTGATAATCTGTCCGAAAGTATCGCTACTAGGATTATCATCAACTGCCGCGCTGTTATCGAAGCTGGTTACTCCCTCTACTTTGAGGAAACCGGGGTTGGAGTTATCCGTTACTCCGTGCATTCTGTTATAGAATGACAGACAGTTGTACATAACAACGTCGCCTTCCATAACCGAACCGCCGAGTTTGAAGCCGTTACCGTCGCCGTCGCGCGTTCTGAAAAACCTGCCGTCGGATTCGGGTTCTCTGTACATTTCTTTAAACGTAGTGAATCTTGCATTGTTATCCGTTTGGGTATATTCAAGATATCCGTTTTCAAATGCTACGCAGTTGTAAATAATTACGCAACCGATGTTACCGGAATCCGATTTAGCATACAAGTCCCAGCCGTCATCCGAGTTACGATATGCGATACAGCCGTCGAACACGTTACCGTAGCCTACCGTAAGTTTTGCGGCGAAGCCGTCGGCATTCTCGCCGTAAGTTTCGTTATCGTAGTTATTGTGTGAAGTACAATTCTTAATAAGGTTATAACTGGGCCATTGGTCTATTGAGTTATGTCCACTCTCTTGTCTGCCCAATTGCAAACCGGTATCACGGTTATTGTAGAATTCGCAATACTCAATCGTATTATAGCTACCGCCTATATATAAACCGTTATCACCTGCTCCGCAGACATCAATACCGTACCAGTAAATATAACTGCCGTACATCTGAATACCACGTTGGGTACTGGAAAACTCCTGGTTGCTGAAATCAAGGGTAACTATCTTTTCGCTTCCGGTATAATCGCTACCTTCTTCTAATGCGGCGTTTACAATTCTTATATAGTTATTGTAGCTACCGCTTACTGTTGCGGGTATGGTAACCATATCGCTGTTAGTATATGTGCCGGGTTTAACGTAAACGGTATCACCGGGTTGAAGTTTGACGGTTTCACCGTCAAGCATTTCAAACATCGGTAAAGGTGAATCCCACGATTCGCCCGTGTTGGTTGAAGCACCTTCAGGGGCAACGTAGTATTTTTTACCGCTGTTTTTAGTTTCGATTTGACCGTTTGCCGTTGAAATAAACTGAGAATCGTGATTTTTGTCTACAGATATAAGCTTCTCGGGTTCTGTTTCCGCATTACTATCATTATTGGAGCAAGCGGCAAAAGAAAGTGCTGACACTGCGCCAGTAGCAGATATTGCAAGTACGGCAACTGCCGAAAGAAGTTTTTTCAAATTCTTATTTTTCATTTATTTTTCCTCCCCTTACTCTGCCGACCTTAATTCTTCGTTATAAAGGTTAATATCACTTAAGCTTCCAACGCTTATTGCATTCGTAGCAGAAGTATTTTCATATACGTCTGTTTTAATAATACCGTCTATACGGGCAGGTCTGTCGTAAAGAAGCGCTCCGTCGGGAGAGATAACTGAAGTGAACAACGTATAAGTTCCGGGGTGCGATATAGTGAAAGTAAGCGTTATATAATCTTTGCCCGTTACTTCATACATATTGCCTGCTTCAAATTCAAGAGGCGTTACATTTGCAGAATTGTAAGTTGCGCTTACGTACTCGTAAATTTCCTCTTCGTCTTCCGTCAATCCCAAGAAACATTTTAAACCTATCGAAGAAAGGTTACCGGTACTGTTGGAGCGTACACTTATTTCTAAAGTTCCTACGCCCTTGAACGTTACGGATAATGCGTCGTATTTGACTTCTATAACACCGCCATCCTGCTCAGGTCTTATAGTAACTTCTCCTGAACCGACTGTTAAGAACGAATTTGCATCATCCGAGAAATCGCTTTGGGTAAGCTGTTTCTTGTCGTTTGCCGCTGTTTTTAACTCGTTGGGCAATTTTGAATACTTGTAAATATTCTCTGCCTTAATCTGGTTTGCACCCTTTGTTATAGTATAAGGAACAGAAACCGATAATTGCGTAGTATTACCGTCAGGCTTGATATACGTATAAGTTACCGTTGCGTTTCTAGTGCCTTCCGTCAAAGTATTGACGCCGGAAACGGTTACGTCTTCGTAAGAAAGCGATGCAGAAGTTTCAGACGATGCGTATTGAATTTCATACGTCCAAGTTTCGGTCATTTCGTCAACGCCGATGTTTTGGGTAGTCTTACCGCTAACGAACTTAAAGCTGTTTTCTACTACCTCTTCAACTACGTATATTCTTGCAAACGCTTCAAGTGTATATGTGGGAACTTCTTTGGCAGGGGTTGAAGCCCAAACCTGATAAGTTCCGCTTACAAGTCCCGTATAAGGAGCTTCTATTTTCTTATCCTCTTTATATACCGTTAAAGTGCATTGGTCTTTTATATCGCCGTCAAGCACCTTACCGTACTCTACCTTTTTAACCACAACCTTAGACAGGTCAATTTCGGCAGACTTATTGTTTGCGTCAAGGTAAATGGTCTTTTCTGTAACGCCGTCGATTTCAACGTAAAGACCTTCCCTTATTTCCATTACGGTAACGCTGAAGGGCTGGGATTTAGTAATTTCTCCCATAGTGTACGAAACCACGATAGCATACTCGCCTGCTTCATTCTTATTATAAGCAGAACTGTCTATAACAACTTCGTTCGTAATATTACGGGTTTCAGTTTCATTATTAAGGTTTTTTACTTCGGCAGTTACTGTTAACCCCGCAGAAGTAAAATCTTCCCCTACGTAATACTCTTTTCTCACACTGTCGGAATTTACCGTGATAGACAGCAATTCTTCCTGAGGTTTGCCGTCTTCCGAAGTGTCGCAGGCGGTTGCAAGCGGGATGCTGAATGCTAAAACCGCAGACACAAGAGCCAGCAAAAATCCTTTGATTTTCTTCATCATTTCCTCCATAACTTTTAAATTACAAATGTTTTGAGTTTTAAGTATGCTTTATGTGCGCACTTATACTCATAATTTAACAGATTAATTCTATCATTTATTTTATGCGGTGTCAAGGTCTTTTTTTAAAAGTATTTTCTTTTTTTGATAATACTTTTCATTTTTACGATAAATTATGGCAAGAAAAATCTCCCTCTATGAGGGAGATTGAGGTTTTAGTCATTAAAAAAATCCGCCTGTGCCGTGATATGAAAAAGTGTTAACCCGCGTCTCGCAGGTGGGTGCGCCGAAGCCGGACGTCGTTGTTTCCGAATTAACAGACCTTAACTATTTCGGCGAACAGAGCGCTCCCTTTTAAACATTGTGGATTACGAATTTCCCATACCACAAACACCGCAGACTGTAACTTTATTATATACTTTAGTATATGAAAAGGCAACAAGAAAAATTTTACAATGATAAAATTATTTTAAAGGTTTAAAAACTTGACTTTGAAACCCTTTTATTTACTTGATTTTTGACCGTAAAAGACTTAAAATTAAATAAAAAGTTTTTAAGAGGCAATTCTATGGAAGAAATTACGGGCGTTATCCCCTCTACTTCTACCCCGTATGCAGAGTTCAGAAACCATATCGGCGAAGAAGTTACGATAAAGGGCGTTATTCATAATATAAGAGAAATGTCCGACTTTGCGTTCATCTTGGTCAGAACCGCGAGAGAGCTTATCCAATGCGTCTACTCCCCCGAATTTTCCGCGTTCAGACTTAACGAAAGTATAGTTGAACAGGCTTGCGCAAAAATCACGGGTAAAGTAGTTACCAGCGAAACGCGCGACGGCAGTGAAAGATATGAGCTTCAAATTCACAATATTGAAGTCATCTCCTCCCCCGTTGCAATTCCGCCCGTTGTTATTTCCAAAAAGCAGATAAACTGCGAGCTTTCCGTAAACCTTGATAACCGCCCCGTTACCTTGCGCAATCCCAAAGAACGTGCGATTTTTAAGATACAGGAAGGAATCCAGCGCGGGTTCAGAGAATATTTACAGAGCCAGAATTTCACTGAAATACACTCCCCCAAAATCAACTTTGCCGGTGCGGAAGGCGGAACTAACGTGTTCAAGCTGGATTACTTCGGCAAGACCGTTTACCTTGCCCAAAGCCCCCAGCTTTACAAGCAGGCACTCGTACCCGTTTACGAGAGAGTATTTGAGATTGCGCCCGTATTCCGTGCGGAGCATCACGATACCTCTCGCCACCTCAACGAGTACATTTCAATGGACTTTGAGATGGGCTTTATCGACAGCTTCACCGACATAATGAATATGGAAACGGGCGCGTTAAAGTATATAATGAACCTTTTAAAAACGGAATACGCACCCGAAGTGGAGCTTTTAAAAGTAGATATCCCCGAAATCACCTCTATCCCCTGCGTTCGCTTTAAGGACGCTAAGGAGCTTTGCGTAAAGAAGCTTAAAAACATTACAGATATGAAGGACTTCGAACCCGAGGAGGAAGCGTTTTTGGGCAAGTGGGCTAAACAGCAGTTTAATTCAGACTTCTTGTTCGTAACACACTACCTTTCGAAAAAGCGTCCCTTCTACACTATGGACGACCCCGAAGACCCCGAAGTTACCCTCTCTTTCGACCTCCTGTTCAGGGGAATAGAAATAACTTCCGGCGGACAGCGTATACACGATTACAATATGCAGGTTGAGAAAATGAAAAAGATGGGTATGAACCCCGACGAGTTTGAAACCTATCTTATGCTTCATAAGTACGGCGCACCCCCTCACGGAGGCCTCGGACTTGGGCTTGAAAGATTAACTATGCACCTTTTGGGCTTTAAGAACGTAAGAAACGCTACTATGTTCCCCAGAGATATAAACAGGGTTACCCCGTAAAATTAAAAGTAAAAGCGGAGCGCGATTTGCGCTCCGCTTTATTTTTATTTTGTTTTTAAATATTCTTTACCTAAGTACACTTCTTTTTCTTTATCGTAAACGTAGTTCTTTTTAATCCATTTTTTTATAGCTTCGTAATCGTCCCAAATAGGATTGCCCTTTGCACGGGAATCAAGCCATATACGCTCCGAGGAAAACTCTATCATAGGATAATCACTGTAACTTAAATTTTGCGTATATTTTTTATTATAAGGCTCTAAATCAGTATTTTTACCGCGATAAACAGAAAACAGTTGCGTACTTAAACGACGTATTTGCTTATCACTTAATAAGGTAAGGAACTTATCGAAAGTGTTTATTTCAAAATATTTCCAGTCGTATAATTTAACCGGTTTACTTGTAATTGTAACAAATTTTACAGTTTCGCCGTCAAGTTCAACTCTTTCCTCTTCCTGCGTTAAAGTTTCGCCGGTTTCGTAAGGCACGCCGTATGACAAAGTATAATTTTGGTCAAACAGATACTTTACGAGTGCAATTTCGTCATCATCCGTTTGTAAAAACCTGAGTTGTTTACCCATTATTTTACCTTATAAAGTTTGTCTTTGCTTTGGGAATTAAAACGGGTTTTTCAAGCTCCGTTCCCTTAGCTTTTTGCAAAAGCTTTAAAAGCCAAGCCGTGTTGCTTGCTATCGCGCGCATAACTGAAACGCCCTCTTCGTCCTTTCTTACTTCTTCGGCAGTGTTGCCGTGAACCATATTCCAGTAGGTTGACGGAACTTGAAGCATATTGTTTATACCTATGTACTTATTTAAGACGTCGTAAGAAGCCGTAGTTCCCGCACGCCTTGCCGAAACAACGCTTACTGCGGGTTTTAACTGCATATATCTTCCGTAAGAGTAGAAAAGCCTGTCTAATACTGCAATTAACGCTCCGCAGGGGGAAGCGTAATGCACGGGCGCACCGAAAACGTAGGCGTCAGCCGTTTTTACCTTTTCACCTACGGCGTTTAAAATATCGTCGTTAAATACGCAACCGTTACCGGCTTTACAACCACCGCAACCTATGCAACCGCGGACGGGAGCTGTGCCAAGCCATACAATTTCACTGTCTACGCCCTGATTTTTAAGCTCTTCTGCAATAATGGACAATGCTTCATTCGTGCAACCGTTTTTATGGGGACTGCCGTTTATCATTAAAACTTTCATTTAAAGCTCCTTTAATTTTTTCTCTATTATAGGCATATAAAACTTTTCGTAACCGAGCGTGTTTGGGTGTGTGCTGTCGCCTATTCCCCAGCCGTAGCTGTCGTTTGTATATAAATCTCTGTGTTCGGGGAGAAAAGTATTTAAACCGCTGTTCTCGTAGATATCGGCAACGGCTACACCCCACTTTTTACAGAGTTCCACTGCGCGCTCACCGTAGACTTTTTGAATAACCTCTTCCCTTCTGCCCATATTGTGGGGGCGCATAAATAGGAGTTTTGCGTTGGGAAAGTACTTTTTAAAAGCGCAGAGTATATTTTCAAAACAGTTTGAAAAGGTGGTATTTTCCTTGGAAACGGCGAAAATATCGAAGCCGTCAAAGCCAGAGCTTACTTCGCCGAGCGGAACGTCGTAATTCTCACCGTCGGTTTTATAGCAGTCGTTGGTAAAACCGTTGAAAATAATGTAATCGGGTTTTATGCCGTCTGAAATTGCCTGACGGACTTGGTCTATTATCCAGTTCTTACCCTCGTAATAGCCCGTCCTTGCCCCGCCTATACAGTATTTTATTAATTTAAAACCGTAATCTTTCGCAAGAAATTCGCCTACGCCGAAGCCGTTATTGCCGGAACCGTACATTATGCTGTCGCCGAACACGGCAAGAGTTTTTAAAGAGTAATTCATAATTTTTCTCCGTAGGGTATTCTACTCTCATTAGTTTATAATGTCAAATATTTTAATTCCAATCAAAACGGTTAGAAGCGAGTTAGACGAGGAAAGCGAGCAACGACCGCAAGGAGTGTACTTTGTGGTACACGTCGTATCGAAGGCGAAGCCTTACTAAGGCGGAGCGAAACTTGACAAAGTATAACGACGCTTATATGCGTTTTAAAAGTAAAAGTCGCAGAAACTAATTTTCTGCGACTTTACTTTTTCCCCTATTAATAACAGCTTTTCTGCCGTCTGAATAGCCCTCTTTGAGAGAGGACTTTAAAATTATCATAATTGTCGAATTTTGTCAATAAAAACCTGTGATTTTTGTGCAGATTGTACCAAAATTTACTCTTTATAGAGTATTCTGTGGCAGTTGTCGCACTCTACGACTGTGCCTGACGATATCATTTCTTTACCTGCAAGGGAAAGCTCGCTTCCGCACTTTGAGCATCTGCCGTCCTTTACGGGGCAGAGAATGGGAAATATCCTTTCACTGCGCTTTATTTCGTATTTTTTAAGGACTTCAGCGTCAATATCCTTTGCAAGAACGTCAAGCTCTTTCTTGACGGCGACCGCCTCCGCCTGCTTGCTTTCTTTAAACTTTTTATAGACCTCGGAAGCTTCGGCATACTGCTTCTGCACGGCGATAGTCTTTTTCTTCATAGACTGGTACTCTTCGTCGGCGTCCTTTATAGCCTTGGAAAGAGAAGCTACTTCCGCTTTAATGGACTTTAACTTTTCGGATATCTGGGTAACGTTTTTCTTGTAGAAAGAGATGTCCGCACCGCCGTCTACCATTTCGTCGATATGGTCAAAATCGGAAAGGGTTTCGGAAATTTCTTCGTACTTTTTGTTGAGTTCTGATAAAAGCGCGTTAAGCTCTACTGCTTTTGCGTCAAGACTGTCCAGCTTTTCGGGAGCTTTCGTAAGGAAATTCTTAGCCTGAACGTAGTTTTTACGTTCTTCCGAATTGCTTGTTTCGCGCTCTATTTTCAGCATTTTCTCGTCCGTTTGCTGATACTTTAAAAGTTTTTCAACCTGTGCCATATATTTCTCCTTGGGATTTAAAGCAGTTCTTCCTGCGTGAAGTACGAAGAAGGAGCTTTAAGTCCGTCTTTTATTTCAAGATAAATTTTTTCAAAACCGTAATTTTCCGACGCGTAATGCGTGAGGACTATTACGTTTATTCCCCTGCCTAAAAGCGCAATTATTTCGTGGTGCTTCATATCAGAAGAAACGAATACGTCCACGCCGTTATTTTGGGCGAACGCTATCGCCTTATCGTCGCAACCCGCACCACAGAAAGAGGCAACCTTTTTGACTTTTTTAGAACCGTTGCCGTAGGCAAGAAGCTTGTCCGTGTTAAATTCTTTGGCAACCTTTTTTGAGTACGAGGAAAAATCGGTTTCCTCTACTTCGTAAACTCTGCCGTAACCGCCGTCGGGTAAGGGACACAAGATTTCACACTTGTTTCCGCCCAAACCTTTCATAAGATTGTAGTCTATGCCGTACTTTGCGCTGTCGCAGTTGAGGTGCATAGAGATTACGGAAATTCCGCACTGCATACATTTTGCAAGAGCGCGGGACTGCGGGTCGCCCGTTAAGTCGAATTTGGAAATTCCGCCGTAGATTGCGGGGTGATGTGTTGCAATAACGTTGTAATTTAAGGAAATAGCCTTTTCAACGGCTTTTTCCGTGAGGTCAAGGCAAAAAAGTACGCCCGTAACTGCGTTTCCGCAATTTATGATAATTCCGCTGTTGTCGTATAAACCGTAGTTTTTACAGAAGTCGTGAGAAAGTTTTAAAGGCGCAACTTCTTCTATTTTAGCAAGAACTTCTTCAACTTTCACTATGTAAAACCTCTTCTATAAGCGATATTTCGCCTGATATTTTTCTGCGTGCGTCGGCGTTCAGGTCCCTTTTTAAATATTCGCGCTTTTTTGCAAGTTCGCTTTTAAGGAACTTTTTCGTCGTTTCACTATTTAAGTTTAAACCGTATTCCAACTGGGTTTTTGAGTACTTGGTAGAGAGCAAACCCCTTTCGCCTTTAATTACAAAGTAGAATTTGTTACCGCTTTCAAAAGGCTCGTCCACGGTAATTTTTGCGCCCGCGCTTAAAAGGTATTGCCTTACGGCGCGGATGTTTTTCATAGGTTGGAGAACGAACTTTTCAGGAACGAACGCCGAAGATAAAATTTCCACTATTTCGTCCCCGCCCATTCCTGCGATAAGAACCTCTTCTACCTCTTCGCTGATTTCCGCAAGTCCGTTACAGCAGACTGATTTTACTCTGTTTTCTTTAATGTAACCGTCTAAAAGAGTTTCAGCTTTTTTTAAACATTTTGCGCTTATGTCGGCTATTACCGCGCTTTCGCACAAGCCGTTTTTAAGCATATACTGCGTGCAGTAACCGTGGTCGCAACCTATATCGGCAAAGGTTTTGCATTTATCAAGATAGGAACACAGTTTTTTAATTCTGTCCATTATAATCAGGTGTCTAAGAAATCTTTTAAATGTTTAGACCGCGAAGGATGACGGAGTTTTCTTAAAGCCTTGGCTTCAATCTGTCTTATTCTTTCACGGGTTACGTTGAATTCTTTACCGACTTCTTCCAAAGTTCTGGGTCTGCCGTCGTCTACGCCGTACCTTAAACGTAGAACCTTTTCCTCACGGGGGGTAAGGCTGTTTAAAACGCCGAGAAGCGTTTCTTTAAGCATCGTGGTGGACACGCTGTCCGACGGGGTTGCCGTGGTTACGTCCTCTATAAAGTCGCCGAGGTGGCTGTCCTCTTCCTCGCCGATAGGCGTTTCAAGGGACACGGGGTCTTGCGCGATTTTCTGAATTTCACAGACCCTTTCTTCGCTTATGCCCATTTCCTTTGCGATTTCCGCGGGGGTAGGCTCTCTTCCGAGCTTCTGCAAAAGGATACGCGATACGCGGGTGAGCTTGTTTATGGTTTCAACCATATGCACGGGAATACGGATAGTTCTCGCCTGGTCGGCAATTGCCCTTGTTATTGCCTGCCTTATCCACCAGGTTGCATAGGTTGAGAATTTGAAGCCTTTTTGATAGTCAAACTTTTCAACGGCTTTCATAAGTCCGAGGTTGCCTTCCTGAATTAAATCGAGGAACAGCATTCCGCGCCCTACGTAGCGCTTTGCGATTGATACGACGAGCCTTAAATTCGCCTCCGAAAGCTGTTTTTTAGCTTCTTCGTCGCCCTCTTCCTGCATTCTGCGGGCAAGCTCTATCTCGTCGTCGGAGGAAAGAAGGGGAACTCTGCCTATGTCTTTTAAATACATTTTGACGGGGTCGTCAAGACCTATATCGGAGAGCGCTTGTTCGTACAATTCCTTATCGCGCTCTGCCTCGTCGATAATCTGAATACTTGCCTCGGCTATGGACTTATAGACGTAGTCCATTTGCGCGGGGGTCGTTTCGTATTTTTCCATTATGTCGCACAAGGTGTTGGTGGTTATAGAACCCTTAGCGCCGTACGTATCGATAATGTGTTTTAAAATTTCGCCAAGTTTCTGTTCGGATAAATTCATTTCTTCTCTCCGCTTTTGATTTTTTCCTTTTGGTTTATTAACGATTGCAGTTTTATTGCTAAATCTTTTCTTTTGGCAACGTCTTCGGTAGTATTTATCTGCGCCTTGACTTTTGCCACGTTCTCGTCTATTTCCGCTAATTTAAGCGTTTTTACACAGTCGTGAAAGTACTTTTCCGCAACTTCGCCTTTTAAGGCGTTGCCGTCGGAATAGTCTAAAATTCTCGTCAACTCTTCGTACTCTTCGGTGTTCTCGTCAAAGAACTCAAAGAGTTCGGAGGGCTGTACCCTCTCATCCAAAAACTTTTTGGAAAAGATATATTTTGCGATAATTTCGTGTACGCCGTTTAAAAAGCGTATTTTTGAAATGTCCTCACCGTCGGTTATTTTAGAACCGAAAAGGAAAGCCGAAATTACGAAGCGCGAAGCCCTGTCCTGCATAGAAGAATTGTCCTTCCGCTCTTTGGGCTTTTGCACCGTCTGCTGGACGGCGGGCGCGCTGTTTAAATCCCTTTTCAAACTTTCGTAAGTTATGCCCGTCGTATCGCGCAGGGACTTCAATAAATCTTCCTGCTCCGACGCGCTGTCTGCCGTCTTTATTATTTTGACCGCTTCCGAAACGTATCTTCTCTTATCGTCGCTTTTTGATAAATCAAAACCGCGGGCGGTTGATTTCAGCTTGTAGTCTATTAACGGCAGGGCGCTGTCAAGGCACTTTTGGTAGGCTTCCGCACCCCTTTGCTTTATCATATCGTCTGGGTCAAGCCCGTCGGTTAACGGTACGACTTTTACGTTAAGCCCGTTACTTTTTAAGACGTCAAGCCCGCGCATATTCGCCTTTTGACCAGCCGAATCTCCGTCGTAGCTTATAAGAACGTTGTCAGTGTATCGTTTTAAGAGCCTTGCCTGGTCCTGCGTAAGCGAAGTACCCATACTTGCAACTACGTTT
>JAAUYS010000155.1 GCA_014804995.1 Clostridia bacterium | reverse complement strand
TTAACCCCTGAGGTCTTCAGAACATTTGTGTTCAGAAACTATGGGATTGCATTGCCATCCGACATTAAGCTCAAGAGTAAGGAGTTGGTGATGTCGACACTCATAGCCGACCAGCTCTACCGGAAGATGAAAGGTGATGAGTTCATAGCCAAATACGTGAAGGAGAAGAAGTGATGTCATCAGTAGTACATGAGTGGATGAACGACCTAACGTTCAAACAACAGACGGTCGTTCTCTCCGCTCTTCGGGGATGCGATGGATTCCCAAAGGAAGATGTATCCAAAAAGATCTCACGGTTCCTGTGTGGTTGTATTCTCAAGAATGGTGGGACTAAAAACACCAACTTCATGAAGTTTGATGTGAATGTCAATGATGTGGAGATGATGCGTCGTGATATGGATAAGTATCCAATGCACTATCTCCTCCATCTTATTCATTCGGCTGAGATTATTGGGTACTATCATCCCGATGAGGGTATCCGAGAATTCTGGAACTACTTCTATCTGGTGATGGTAGATGGTATGCATCTTCATCCTGAGACAAAGGAGGAGAATGAGTATCGGCTTCGCGATGGAGTCGACTCAGATTGAGATGAACAAGTACGAGACTGAGCTGGTTCGGAATGATATCGACCAGCTCTTGCTGGTAGAACTCAGCGAAGAGTTTTGGAATGACAAGGAGAACTGGCCTGAGTGGTTCAAGGAAAGATCTCATCCATTGGCGGCTAATATTGGTCACCCGAGTGATGAGGATTACGACAAGGGATTCATCATGTACGGTGACTACATTCCCTGCCTTACTGAAGAGCAGGAAGGTTTGTATGAATTCGATGGATGGAAACCGACACTCTTCTATGGATACAACCATGATGGGATATGGGAGCTTACAGAGGGTGATGCTGTCGGATACTCTGTTAAACAGGACAAGTTGATCTTTGGTCCGAATTGGATGTTCAAACCATTCTTCATTAGAGTGATTGAATAAACTCGTAATGAAGAGTGTGGTATCTCAGGAAGGCGAGAAAGAAGAATCGGGGGCCAATGAGGCCTCCGATTTTTTGCATTATCATTTAGATATTTACCCGTATAACATCTATTTTGTTTGAGGCTATCGTACTGCCATTATACCCACCAGCTAACAAAATGATCCCGGATTCGTGAGATGTGCACATTCGGTTATTGATAGGGGGTATATCAAGTTGAAATAAGCTATGTGTAAGATTCTCATCGTATGTTTCAATGATATCTATGACATCAGGACTCCCAGGAGTATTCCCTCCTAATATGTACCCTTTATTGTGTATCGTAGTTATGTTCTTAGAAACTCTGGGAAAACTTAATGGATCTACTATTTTTTTCGTTGATTCTTGATATGTAAAAACCTCATATAGCCAATTATCGCCGGTATAACCGCTGATAAAAATGGCGATATCATTTATAGTAAATCCATAACAGTTGAATTGTGAAATTTCGAGTGAGTTTTGTACATTTTTTGTTAACTCGTTGTCATATGTTTCCACTTGATCACAAGATCTAGTTTCACCACCATTATATCGTACTTTATCTCCACCCACGAAGTACCCAAGTTCTGAAGTAGTTGCTGTTCCTATTGAAGTTCTTGCTTGTATCAATGATGTTATGCGAGAATATGTGAGATCAGCTGATATATTTTCAACTATATTCGTCGGGGCATCATTTACTGATAGTTTTCCACCTGCTACAATGACCATATCTCCAAGAGGTCCTAGTCCATTAGGATTATCTCGTTGCTGGAGAGAATTGTTCGAGATAGTTATAATGGTTATTCTGCTCAGGTTTTCGTCATATACATCAACATTACTCAAACCTATGCCACTTATACTTGTTCCACCGACAAAAGCTACTTTATCTCCAACGTATTGAGCTGTGGAACTATGGCGTTTTTCAAAATTTCCCACCTCATGGTATATCACTAAATCGGTATCGACTACGTCTAAATACCTCGAATCGCGAGTATACGTTCCTTCATATCCCCCTGCGATGAACATTTTGTTTCCTAGAGTTATGGCTGCCCCATTATATCCCCCCTCTCGGAGTTTAATTTCTGGAGTCAATATAGAGTATGGTTCAACTAAATTAGCATCGCAATTGATCTCAACTTCTGTTACTGGTGAAGTATAAGAACCCTTAGAAGCAACAACATTCCAGGTGCCCGCAGTGGGCACCCAGAGTACGGTTGTTCCACTAGCATCTATGACACTCGATATAGTCACATCACCTTGTGTTGCTGTGATAGTAGCTCCTTTAGCTGAGTTCACTACGATGGGATATGAGGAAATATTGCTTTTCGTTCGAAGGGAGTTTATGTGGTCTGCGAAATCGGAGGCCTTAATACCCCCCCCCCCCATTGTTTTCTTTTTCGCGTATAGCATCAGCTATATCCGTATAGAGTGTGTCTAACATTCTTTCCATTTTTCATCTCTTTCCATTTTATGGTTCTATTCCATATACATCCACTGTTGTTTGTGGTTTAGCGTTAACGCATCCGCCTGCGATTATGGCGTATGATCCAGTAGTGGCGGCACTAAGCTCAGTTCCACCAGTAGTCATATTACTGAGAACTTTTTTTGTCAAATTTGGATCGATAAGTTCAGCCATAAGTTTTTGATCTTCAGAACCATTTCCTCCAAAAAATATACCATTCCCATTTAATGATACGCCTATCCTACTGTTCCCAGAGCAGCTAAGTCGTGGACCATTACTTTTAGTAAGATTTGCATTGTAGACGGTTAATCCAGTAGAAATCTGAAACATCGCGTAATTTGTACTAGAACATGCAGATGTCTGGGAGGATTTAGCACTTAGTACTGGGGCAGCTTTACGCGTCAATGTTTCAGTGAATGCATCCAGTGTATCGACAGTGTTTGATGACGATATCCAACCACATCCAATAAGCCCATAATCACCAATTGATGTTGCAGGATTTACAAAATCCAGAACACATCGCACACTTGATAAACTTCCGACCGAACGAGTCATGTTAGAATTGTATGAATCGACATTACTGGTTGCTGTTAATGGATATCCGCTAAGAGTTCCTCCACCGAATATGGCTACATCTCCTACACCTGTTGACCCACCCCATCGTCTAGCTGATCGCAAATTAGTACCAGCTTTCTTAGTAAGGTTTGAGTCATATCCTTCTACATTAGCAACGCAATCGTATAGAATTCCACCAGCGAATACCGCATAAGAAGGATTAGAAGCGCTCATAATATAAGCTCTTTTATCACTCAATAGTGGTGTATCCACTTTCGTCAGCAACGAATCATATGCGAATGTTTCATCAATTTCTGGACTATATCCACCAGCAAAGATTGCATAATATCCAATACTGGCACCGGCAATAGCACGTCTTGCAGTGGTAAGTGGTTCTACTGCATTCGGTATTAGATCAATGAGTTTCTCTTTAAGCGTAACATCTCCACTAAGTTCAATCTCAGTAATAGGTGATGTATAGCTTCCTTTCTGGGCTACTACATTCCAGATCCCAGATTCAGGCAACCAGAGTGTTTCGACACCCCCCCCCCCCATGACTTTGGAGATAACAGTATCCCCCTGGGTGGCGGTGATGGTTGCTCCTTTCACACAATGGATGAGCAATGGGTAGGATGAGATGTTATTCTTCGTACGCAGTCCAGTGATGCGATCAGGAAAATCAGAAGCTTTGATATCACCTTCACTAGGTTCTTTCTCCCTGATGGCTGATGCTATATCAGTGTATAACTCATCCAGTATTGGCATGATCTCCTCCTTTACTTGTATACAAGATCACATAGCGTTATCGTATCATTTAATAGGAACAATGCATGGTCACCAATGGTTATTCCAGAACCGACATTGTGAAATTTAGTCTTTGCATCTAATGCCTTGTGGGTCAGTTCATCATCGTAGATATCTACTATAGATGCAATGTCACCACCATATTCGGCCCTATACTCTCCTCCCGCAAATAAGGAGTTATTTTGGATATTCGTTGCACCTATGTGATAGCGTGGCAGTGAAAGTTCACTGCCTGATATATGAGTTAGAGAGGCATCCAATATATCAGTCATTGCGAGGGGGTCATGGCTGTCGATTCCTCCAGTGAATATGATGTGATTTGTTGTAGATACACTGGGGAAATAATAGCGTGGGTGTATGGATGTTATATTGAAATGAGTTAGTTCGTCGGAGTATCCTTCTACTAATCCACTCCAGTCACCATTACATATACCACCAGTAAAGATAGCTATATCTGAAATACTCCCACTCGATAAATCCCTACAGGACCCAAACAGATCTTTGATGGTTCTCGTAAGATTACCTGTAAATGCATTTACTACAGACGACCCTCCACTAGTTCTAGTACTCCCACCGCAAAACAATGCATAAGATTTTGTATGTGATGCTGAAACATTACACATCTGATCTCGAATAGCACTAGTACTTGTTGTCAAGGCTTCATCAAATACATGAAGAGTATTGTAGTATACAGTGTTGTTGAATCCTCCAGCGAACCACACTTTATCATCAAAAGATGTAGCAGATCTCCACCACATACCACTATTTCGGATAAGTTTTTGTGTAAGAGGTTCATCTATTGCTATTACTGGGCATATCTCTAGTGGTACCCCCCCCCCCTACTACTGCATAGTCACCAGTATTTCCACCAAATTGACCAACATTAGAAGAGTTACTCAAAGAATATTCTGAGATTACTTCATTACCACCTACTTGTACTTCTTTTGGACTTTCTAGTGTAGCTCTACCATGAATTTCCACAATGGTCACAGGAGATGTATAGCTACCCTTCGTAGCCTTTACTTCCCACTCACCTTCTGTTGGGAGCCAGAGTATACCAGTACCACTACTGTCAATGGTTGTGCTCAGTGAGACATCACCTTGAGTAGCAGTGATCACAGCACCTTTGGCTGAATGGATTATCAGTGGAAAGTCACTGATGTTGTTTTTGGTCCTGATATCACGGATGCGTTGTGCAAATGTTGCTGCCTGTATATCAGGAGTTGTTCCATCCTTTTCACGGATTGCATCTGCAATCTCATTGTAAAGGTCGTCTAATACCAGAGGCATAGTGTACTCCTTTCTGATGTAACACTCACCTCGGTATCAATGACTAGGGTGAATGTTTATTCCTTGAATCCGAATACTTCGACATAGCGATGGTCGTAGCTACCACCAATCATTGCATATTCGCTTGTCGTGGCACCGGCCATAGCATATGTTCCCATACTGAGCTGAAGAGAATCTCTTTTTGTCAACTCTGGATCATATACATTGATTGTTCGAACACCGTATTCGTCATTGTACTTGCCGGAGGAAAGTTGTCCTCCGGCAAGTAACACATACCCGTTTATGCTCACAGCAGTTCCACACCATACAGGATGTTCAATGTCTACTAAAGTTCCATGAACTCCAGTCTCAGCCTCGATGTATTCTGCACTAGAGGTATATTCATTCGTTGATGAACCTGTGGTAGATCCCCCAGCTATGATGATGTAAAGACCACTGCTTCCCACAAACGGATGCATTCTACCAACTACGGAGCTATATTGCTTGACTGTCCCTGAAATTCCATCAGCGGCTTCTGTGATGGATGTAGGGCTTGAACCTCTTAGGTTCAAGCCACCAACAGCTACTTGATACTGCTTGCCTGCAGCCATTCGGTGATAAGCTCTACCGACCTTCATGTATGCCGTATATCTCGACAATGTCTCCGTATAACACTCATACATGTTATAAGCTGCATTAGATCCTTTAAGCCATCCACCACTGAATGATGCGCAATTATCTGATGAACAACCAGCACCCCAATCTACCGCAGTGGTATCAGTCGCTTTTGATAAGGTGAGTGAATCATCAATCACATCCACGTTAGAGTAGTACGTCGAGTTCGCATAGGCTCCTGCACCAAATAGTGCTTTGTTTCCTATGGATGCTGCTGGTGAACACATCTTACCACTAGGGAAGTTATCCAGCTCATGAACTACCA
>JAAUYS010000154.1 GCA_014804995.1 Clostridia bacterium | reverse complement strand
TTTCATGGCTAGCATAATCCCTAAAACCAAAAGATAAGCACAGCTTGTCCCACCGGCAAGCCCGTCCAACCCGTCGGTTAAATTAACGCAGTTCACGGTTGCGGTAAAAATAAAAATTACTAGGGGTATTATTCCCCAACTTATATCAACTGAAACAGGTGCAAACGGCACGTTTAACCGCGTTATGCCGTTAAAATAGCAATACAACCCCGCAACGGTCGCTATTGCAATTTGGAAAAGAATTTTCTGATAGGGCTTCAGTCCCTCGTTTTCTTTACGGTAAATTTTTATAAAGTCGTCCAAAAAGCCAACCACCATAAAGCTTGCCGTTATTGCAAGGGTTAAGTTGGCTTCACCTCCGCTAAAACCCAAAGTACAGAAACCCACTATGACGATTGCGCAAATAAAGGCTAGTCCGCCCATAGTAGGCGTACCGCCCTTATTTTTGTGTTCTTTAACGTATCCGAGGATATACTGCCCCGCTTTCAATCTCTTTAAAAGAGGCAAAATAAGCAATAAAAGCGCGCCCGACGCCAAAAAAGCGCAGACAATTGCTATCGATATGACTTTCATTTAACCGCCGATAATGTTTTTTATAACCGTATTGTCATTGTAGCTGTGTTTTATACCCATAATTTCCTGATAGTGTTCCCCGCCCTTACCGGCAACGAGAAGAATATCGTCCTTTTCAAGAAGTCTTATCGCGTACTCAGTGGCAACATCCCTTTCGGAAACGGTAACGTACTTTTTGCCTGTAGGCTTAATTCCTTCTTCAATTTCACTGATTATATCGTACGGGTCCTCGTATCGGGGATTATCCGACGTGATAATGCAGAAGTCCGCATAGTCTGATGCAACCTTACCCATTAAGGGACGCTTGGTTTTATCCCTGTTGCCACCGCAACCGAACAGACAATATAATTTGCCCTTACAAAGTTTTTTGAGTGATTGAAGCGATTTTTCCAGCCCGTCGGGAGTATGGGCAAAGTCCACGAATATATCCGCGCCGTTATACTTTGCCACCCTCTCAAGCCTGCCGGGTACTTTCTTTAAATCAAAAAGCCCTTTTGCGATAACGTTCATTTTTACTCCGAGCAGTCTTGCGCAGGAAGCCGAAGCAAGCGCATTGTAAACGTTATGTATTGCGGGAAGACACAGCTTTATTTCATACAATTCGTCAGCAAGGTTGATTACGAAAGTACTCCCCCCTAAACTTTCCACAACGTCTACGGCAAACACGTCGGCGGGATTCTTTAACCCGTAACTGACTGCGTTATTCACAGAAGAAAGAAGTTCTATTCCAAGCTCGTCATCGGAATTGACAACTGCGCTTTTACACCGCCCCTCTTTAAAAAGAAGCTTTTTGCAGTCGGCATAGTCTTTCATATTTCCGAAAAAGTCCAAGTGGTCCTGCGTGCAGTTCGTAAACACTCCTACCTCAAACACAAGCCCGTAAATTTTATCGTAATAAAGCGCGTGGGCAGATACCTCCATAAATACGTATTCAACGCCTGCGTCAGCCATATCGGCAAGCACGGAATAGAGATAAATAGGGTCTGGCGTAGTAAGCTCCGGGTCGATAAATTTTTCACAGTAATTTATGCCCAAAGTTCCGATTACCCCCACAATATGCCCGTTTGAACTCATTATGCTTGCAAGCATATGGGTTATCGTAGTCTTGCCGTTTGTACCCGTTATGCCTATAATTTTCAGCTTTTTATCGGCAAAATTATAAAAGGCTTGTGCAACCCTTGCAATTTGCGCCCTTCCGTCTTCCACAACTATCTGCGTAACGTGGCAATCGAGCTTCTTTTCACAAACTATCGCAACAGCCCCTCCCCCCGTTATTTCAAGCATATTAGCGTGCGAATCGTGTTTTCCACCGGCAAAACAGAAAAATAAATCTCCGTTTTTTACCTTTTGGCTGTCGGTACACAATCCGCTTATTTCTATATCTGTTTCACCTATAATTTCTTTCGCTTGTACGTACTTTAAAAGTTCACTCAGTTTCATTATTCGTACCGTTCAATGTTCTTTAATTTAATTATGTCTTCAAATATATCCTTTGCCACCGGTGCAGCAACCGCGCTACCGTAATAAGTCCCTTGTGGCTCGTCAACGACGATGAGCGCAAGATATTCGGGGTTGTTTGCAGGGAAGAACCCGCAGAACGACGACACGTATTTGCCTTGCGCAACGTGTCCGTTTTCATACTTTTGTGCAGTTCCCGTCTTACCGCCCACCTTATATCCTTCTATGTAAGCTTTATTACCGCTACCTTCCGTTACAACGCCTTCAAGCATCCCCGCAAGAATTGAAGAAGCCTGTTCGCTTATTACCTTGTTTTTAAGTACGGGCTTATATTCGGAAACGGTTTTCCCGTCTGCCGAAACTACGCTTTTTAAGAAGTGCGGGGCGTAATAATTACCGCCGTTTACTGCCGCTGCAATTGCACAGGCAAGCTGAATACCCGTAACCGCTATTGTCTGTCCGAAACCTATACGCGCCAAATCACAGTCCCTAACCGCCGTTTGCGGAACTAACATACCGAGAGCTTCACCCGTAAAGTCCAAGCCTGTAACTCCGCCGAAACCGAAAGCGCTTAAATATTTATAAAACGTTTCACTGCCTAATGACAGAGCAATGTCGGTAAAACAGGGGTTACAACTGTTATTTAACGCTTCTGCAAGCGTTTGGTTTGAATGTTTGCCGTTGGAATGGTCCGACCAGCACTTAATTTTAGTGCCGTCAACGCTACGCGTTCTGCTACTGTTAAACACGTATGAGTTAGAAAACGCTTTACCGTTACCCTTTAAGTACTCCTCTATATTCATTGCCGAGGTTACGACCTTGAAAGTTGAACCGGGTTCGTATATGTCGCTTACTAAAAGATTACGTGAAAGAGCGTTTAACGTCTCGGTATCATCGCGCGGGACGTCATTTAAATCGTAAGAAGGATAGTTTACGAGTGCAAGAATATCGAAATTTTGCGGATTTAAGACTATGCAGGATACCGCTTTTGCTCCGCTTGAAGCGTAAACGCTTCTCATTGCGTTCTCCGAGGCAAGCTGAATATCCATATCAATCGTCAGTCTTATCTCGTCGCCCGCCTTTGCAGGGCGGTAAACTACGACGGAGTTTTCCGTTTCGACACCGATAATGTCAGTAGTGTATGTAATTTCCCCGTTCGTTCCGCCCAAAATATTGTCGTAATACTTTTCAATTCCGGCAAGTCCAGTGCCGTCGTTTGCCGTAAAGCCCAAAACCTGGCACAGCGCGTCGTTATAAGTGTACTGACGGCTGTTATCGCGCGAATAGTAAACGCCAGCGAGGTCGTAAGATACTAACTTTTCAATACTTTCTTTATCTACTTGACGGGCAATTGTAACTTCCGATACCTTCCCGCCGTTAATCTTTTTAAGAATTTCGTTAGGGTCAAGTGAAAATATGCCACCGAGAACCGTGGCAGTATACTCGGCGTTCCCTACGGCGTTGGGGCGCAAAAAGACGCTGTACGTCGTTCGGTTGCCTGCTATTACCGTACCGTTTCTGTCGGTTATAATTCCACGGGTGGCAACCACGGGAATTTCCCTGTTCCACTGGTCGGTGGCAAGTTCTACAAGGTCGCTACCCCAAGCTATCTGAACGTATAAAAGCCGTCCCAAAATTATGAAAAAAATAAAGGTTATTGCCAAACTTAATGACAATAACCTCTTTTGTAAAACCGTTAAGGAAAAACCGGATTTATTATATCGTTTTATGGTGATAGACCCCCATATATGCTTTAAATACCTTATCTTACCATACCGTTGGATTCGGCAAATTTAATGGCGTCCTGAACCGCATTTGAAAGCAATGAATTTACTTCGTCGCTAACGCCTGCATAAGAAGCTTTTACAGTAGTCAAAGACGTTTGAAGAGAGCTTAAATCGGCATTTAAGCCGGAAATGATTGCCGAGTTGATAATAATCAGGGCAAACATAGCAACTATAACGCTGACTACTACAGCGATTATAATCTTTTCTTTCTTTGATAAACCCGCACGCTTTTCCGCGTCGGTGTTCTTTATAACGCCCTCTTCAACAGTCTTATTGACGCCGTAAGTTTTATACTGGATAGTCGTAGAAGTGGGACGTAAGTCCTCGTTCTCATCCTCGCTATCCGTGGCAGTTGCCTGCGATTGCACGCCCAATATCCTTTGGTTAATGGGGCTGTCCGCACGGAAAATATCTGCGGTTGCCCTAGCGTTCTGCACAAGGTAAGGCTGTGCCAATATGTCTCTGGGCTTTTCAACAACATTGCTCTGCTGTGTTCTGCCCAAAACTTCGTCTACTGACGTATTCGAAGAATTGATAAGCCTTGCATAAACTTCGCTTATTTTCGCGTTATGCAATTCGTCCTCGGTCATACGGGCGTTATTAGCGTTAATTACGTTTAATTGTTTTGTAGATTCTTTTTCTAAGGTCTCTACGTCCCTTTCCAATACCGCGACTGCCATCATCTTCTCCTTATCGCATTTTAGATTATTTTTTCTGCTATTCTCAGCTTCGCGCATTTTGAACGCGAATTTACCGTAGTTTCTTTGGGACTTGCAATAATCGGTTTTTTGGTGATTACTTCAATCTCTTTCACCTTACCGCACACGCAAACGGGTAAACTCTTGTCGCATATGCAATCCGTTTCAAGAAACCTGAACGCCTGCTTGACTATTCTGTCTTCGAGGGAATGGAAGGTAAGAATTACTATTCTTCCGCCCTTTTTCAACCTTCGCGTAAGACCTAATACGCATTCGTACAGCCCTTTTAGCTCTTCGTTTACGGCAATTCTTATTGCCTGAAAGCTTTTTCTTGCACACGGACCGTTCTGCTGAAATTTTTTGGGTATGCTGTTTTCGATTATTTCAACAAGCTCACCGCAACAGGTTAAAGGCTTTCGGGTTCTTGCCTTTACTATATTTACGGCAATATTTGATGCAAATTTTTCTTCCCCATATTCCCGCAATATTTTTGCGATTTCATTTTGGGGATATTCGTTTATGAGTTTCTCCGCCGTAAGCTCTTGCCCGCGGTTCATTCTCATATCCAACGGCGCGTTAGGCTTCATATAAGAGAACCCCCTGTCCTCTTCGTCAAGTTGCCAACTGGAAACTCCGAAATCTAGTATCGCACCGTCTAAACTTTCGACTTCGGCTTTTTTCAAAACCTCGTCAAAATCTTTATAGTTTGATTTGAATATTTTAAATCTGTCTTTAAACTCTTTTAATCTCTCCGTCGCCGTCTCTATCGCGTCGTCGTCAAGGTCGGTAGCAATAAGTTTACCGCTTGGAGACGTTCTTTTAAGAATTTCATAGGAGTGTCCCGCTCCGCCGACCGTTCCGTCGAAGTATATCCCGCCGTCTTTTAAATTAAGACCGTCCATACACTCTTCAAGCATTACGGGGATATGTGAAAATTCTTTCATTATATATCCAGAAGCCCAAACAGTTCGTCAAAGTCTTCGTCCTCTTGTTCGAAGTACTTATCGTAAACTTCTTTCGCCCAAATTTCTATGCGGGCGCCTGCTCCGCAGATTACTAAATCTTTATCAATCTTAGCGTATTCTTTAAGTTTTTGGGGAAGAATCATTCTTCCTTGCGAATCACCTTCAACGTAGGTGAAAGATTTTGCGAATACCCTCAATGATTTCTGTTTGTTCGTGTCGCTTATCTTAACGCTTTCTTCAAGCTTTTGGACAAGCTCCTTAAACCCTGCTTCGTAGTAAACGAAAAGGCAGTTATTTGTACCCTTTGAGAAGTACAAGCCTTTTTCATCCCCCTTCAGCTTGTTGGGAATACGTATTCTGTTTTTCGTGTCCATTTGGTGAGCGTATTCACCGGTCAGATAAAACATAGAATTGCCCTTTTGTAGGTTTATGTAAACACTATACCATTACTTTCGTCCATTGTCAACCCTTTTTTAGGAATATTTTGGGAAAAAGTGGGAAAAATTTCCCCGAACCCAGTTTTATGGGAAGAATGTTCTAAAAAACACGTTTTTATTTTTCTCCTCGTCTCCTCCGCAAAAAGTTATATCGGGGACTTTAAAAGAAGAATTTCCGCCACAATTTTTGCCTAGAACGCTCAAAAGCCTGTTAGAAGTCCCTTCATAACCGTTAAATATCGGTTTATGATATATGTTTTCTATCATTTTCTGAACAAAAGCGTAATGCGTACAGCCGAGAACTACCGCATCTGCACTAATATCCGGCAAAAGAGAAAAAAGTTCTTTTTCATCAAGATTGAAGATATTTTCTTCAATATAGCTTGCAAGATAGGGACAAGCGACCACTCGGCACCTGCCCTCTCCGTAATTTTGTACAAGTTCTTTTAAACTTTTACTCCCTGCTGTTGCAGGCGTGCACAAAATCGCACAACTGTTACCGCCCTTTACCGCCTGTTTTACTGCGGGTTGAATACCCACTATAGGAAAAGAATATTTGCTTCTTAACTTTTCCGCACACATTGCGGTAACGGTATTGCAGGCAATTACGACTGCGGCGGGGTCAAGGCTTGCAATTTTTTTAAATGTAGCGTCCACCTTTGCGCTTAGCTCTTCTTCGGGTAAACTTCCGTACGGCACGTTGTAGTTGTCGGCAAAATAATATAGCTTTGTATCGCCCGTCAGCTTACGCGCGCATTCATATAATAGAGTCAGCCCACCTATTCCACTGTCAAAAAAGCATACTTTAAGCGCATTTGAAGTTGATAAATCGTTCACTCTATATAAATATTTTACAAACGCCAAATATATTAAAAAAATTGCAAAAAGCTGATAAAAAACAGTTTACAAGCAGTTTAATTTATGATAGAATGACTAAGAATTAATGTTGAAAGTATCCAAAGGAGATATGAAATGCCTAACATAAAGTCTGCTAAAAAGCGCGTTCTCGTAACCGCAAAGAAAACCGCAAGAAACAAAGCCGTTAAGTCTGAAGTTAAGACTGAAATCAAAAAGTTCCTTGCATTGGTTGAAGGCGGAGACAAGAAGTCGGCTACGGCTCAGCTCACCCACACCTATTCCGTTATAGACAGCGCGGTAAGCAAGGGTATTCTTAAAAAGAATACGGCCGGTAACAAGAAGTCGGGTCTTGCGAAGAAACTCAACGCTATGGCGTAAAATGAATTTTAAGCGAGCGCATACCACGCTCGCTTTTCTATTTATATAATATTCAGCTTTTTTAATGCTTGACGGCGTTATAAAAAGCCTTATGCTTCCGTAGTTAAATGGATATAACAGCCC
>JAAUYS010000153.1 GCA_014804995.1 Clostridia bacterium | reverse complement strand
CGCACATTCCGACGCGGAGCAAGGCACGGTGAATACTGCGGCTAAACCCGATTATTCTACGCAGATTAATTCTTCTGTGTACGGCGATTGGGGGCTTTGGGTTTGGGAATACTTCCCCATCAATTCGGAAGGAAGAGCTTTCTATCCTATGAAAATAGACGAGTCGGGCGCGGTTTACGATATCGACCTTACGGCTTCCTATTCGGACGCAGGCTGGAACGAGGCAACCCTTGACAACAAGGGTCTTATGATAAGCTACGGCGCTGCGCTCCGTTTGGGTATTCAGGTATACTCGCAGGAAAGCCGTATCCACGGCTCGGGTTTCTGGGTGAACGACGGCGGTGACGTGTACATCAATTTAGAGGACGCGAAGCGCGACAAGGGCGACTATCACTGGTTCGTCCGTCAAGGTGAAGTGGGAAGCGGTTCGGCACATTTTTCAAGTACCGTAGTTTACGACCCGTACGAAGGGCTTGAAGAGGGCTCGGCGACCACCAAATACGACGTTGTGTCCAATAAAGGCAATAACGACGTTTATAAGCAACAAGCCGTTGCGGAAGGTTGGGAAAACAACAGTGTAGGTTATCAGATATTTATCGCATCGTTCGCAGACAGCGACGGCAACGGTATGGGCGATTTGAGAGGTATAATCAACAAGCTTGACTACCTTGAAGAGTTAGGCGTGGATACGCTTTGGCTTACGCCCTTCCAGCACTCAAACTCATACCACGGCTACGACATAATGGACTACTTCACGGTAGACCCGAGGTTCGGTACGCTTAACGACTACAAAGAACTTTTGTATAAGGCGCATCAAAAGGGTATGAAGGTTCTTATGGACTTCGTTTTAAACCACACGTCGCCTTCCAACCCGTGGTTCATTAAATCGCAAAACTTAGTTAAAGAAACGGTAAAATTGCCCGACGGCTCTACGAAGGAAATAGATTACCGTAACTTCTATACCTGGCAGAACGAGGAATACGTAAGCAAGCTTCCCGATAGGGCAAAGAAGCAGTGGTTCAAGGACGCCAACGGATATTATTTCTATTCTAGCTTCGGCTCGTCTATGCCCGAGCTTAACTTTGACTATCAGGCTACGCGCGACGCTATTTTAGAGGTTGCGCTGTACTGGATGAGCTTCGGACTTGACGGCTTCCGTCTTGACGCGGTTAAGCACATCTATATGTTAAACGAAAGCCGCGACAGGTCGGATTGGATAGTACAAGATATAGATACCAAAGGCGACAGCGACCCGACGAACGACGAGGATTATTCGATTGACGTGAATAAAGACGTACACTTCTTTATGGAGTTTAACGCCAAGCTTAAAGCAAGCTATCCCAACGCGATTTTGTTGGGAGAAAACTTCAACGGCAACGCTGCAAATCTTGCGCCTTTCTATCAAGGGCTTGATTCGCAGTTCAACTTCAACTGGTATTACGATACTACCTCTAAACTTACCCAAATTGCGAACGGGAAGGATGAGGCTGTCGGAATTCTCAACCAATACGCGGCGGCACAATCAAGCTTTACAAAGTATCGTAACGATTATATTGACGGCGTGTTCACTTCCAACCACGACGTACAGCGCGCCCGCGATAAGGTGTTTGCAACCGATACGGGCGTACCCCGCACCGCACAAAAGAATGATGCAGATTGGACGTTATCCGAAAATCTTTCAAAGCTTTGGGCGGGACTTTCGCTGACAGTTCCCGGTATGACTTGGATATATAACGGCGACGAAATCGGTATGTTCGGTGTAAAGACTGCCAACGCAGAAGGCGAAGGCGCGGGACACGAGGACAGATGGTACCGCCAGCCTATGAAGTGGACGAAGGTACTTGAAGACAGCACTTATAACTGCGAATATCCTATCGGATTTAATAACTACGTTATGACTTGGGACGCGCTCAATGTACAGCTTGACGGTGTTGCCGAGCAGCTTGAAGATAAAAATTCAATCCTCAACGTATATAGGGATATCATTAAAATCCGTAAGGAAAACCCCGTGCTTTCAAGGGGCAAGGTTGTTTCACACACGACGGGCGGTAGCGTTGTCTGCTACTCGGTAACAGACGGGCAAAGTGAAATTCTTATCTACGTCAACGCTTCAAAACAGGCACAAGAGATGAGCTATGCCGTGCCGGCGGACGCAACCTGTTTGTACGGAAGCGAACTTACCGGCGGAAAGGTACCTGCTATGTCAATGCAGATATACAAGGTTAAATAAGGTGAAAATGAATGAAAAAGATTTTAGCTTTAGCACTTTCAAGTATGCTTGTCATTTCGGGTGCGGTAGCCTTTTCGGCTTGCAATACAGAAGAAGAAAAACCCGCGCAGGATAATCTTTACTTCGTCCCCGGTACTTACGTATCGGACGGGGTGAAGATTGAAAACACTTTATCCAACGGGGCGACTAAACTTTCAGACGACGTGTGTGCGGAAATGAATACTGAAAACGTATATCAATGTACGCTACCCGCGGGGGCAAATCTTCCCGTGCCGACGAGCCAAAGGAAGGATAAGGACGATAACCTTTACTCCTTTAACGGGTGGTGGGCTATCGTAAACGCTACCGTTACTTATTACGATACGGTGCCTACGGTTACGGAAACAACTTTTCTTTACGCCGACTGGCGCGCAGATTTATCACAGCGCAGGGACCCTATTATCCCCGAAGGTTGGGTAGAGGTTGAACCCGACCACTATCTTATGGTTAAGCACGCCGGCGTAGACGAACTTGAAAGGGTTACAATGCGCGAACAGGCGACGAATATGATGAGCGCAGAAGAGCTTGGATACGGTTATCCCGTAGAGCTGTGCATTCAGGGGTTGGAGCTTAAACCGGGCGATATGTTTACCGTTTATACTACGGGATTATCTGAAGCGGAGGAGGCGGAAAAAGCCCCCGTTGAAGATAAAGACGGTCGCCGTTCCATACAGCTTGAAGCAAGTACGGAAAAGGACAATGATACGGCGGATTATCTGTCGGCACCTACACTTACCACTTGGAGAACAGAGCCTATACTTACTTATCTGGGTACAGAAACGGGGTATTACAACATTTACATTAAGTTCTTTTCGGGCGGAAGTACGATGACGATATATCTTGAACCGATGGCTTAATCTAATTTTTCTCCTCCTATATAAATCCGTAAAGACCTTCCCCTCTAAATAGGGGAAGGTCTGGGCGGATAGGCACTTTAATTTCAATTGAAATAAGAATGGAAAAAATCACTATAAAGGACATTGCCCGTCTTGCGGGTGTGTCGGTTGCAACCGTTTCTTACATAATAAACGGTAAGCACGAGGACAGATATACCGAGGAAACGAAGCGTAAAGTTTTACAGATTGTAAACTTGTACGATTTTCACCCTTCCCGTCTTGCGCAGTCGTTTGCGCTGAGTACGAGCAGAAGCGTTATTATCCTTATCGGCAAGCACGAGTCTATTCTGCAAAAAGCCGAAAGTTACGACTTTTTAAGATTGTTTTGCAAGACGTTTGAAAGACTGGGCTACAATGTTATTATGCGTACGCATCTGGAAGCCACCAGAATAGATACGGCTGACGCGATAATCTGCGTTGGAATGGAGGAAGATAAGTTCCGCCACCTTGCACGGGAGAATTACGTACCGCTTTTGTCGGTTGACGGAAAAATAAACGACGAGCTGTTCTTCCAAGTTTATCAGGATTTTAGCCATTTATTGAAAGTGGGCGAAAAGGAGTTCGGTAAGGACAATTTTTCGGTAGTCCTCGTGGATATGTACAATGAAACTCTGAAGGAAGAGATACGCGCGTTGTCCGACAAAATAGTTTTTATTGGGGACGACGATATAAGCAAGTTGCCGACGGGCAACGTGGTTACCGCAAACTCGTCTTTGAAAAGCTTGGGCGTGCGATATAACTCGAATATGCTGTTCGTTCCTGCAAATACTCAAGCAAGGGTAGACGCGATTTTAGATTGCTTCAACAAAGCTACAGAGCGCGTTCAAGGGACCACGCACACCGTACGGGTGAAGTAATAATGAATAAATACGCTATTTTTCATAAACCCGAAAGCAATTATGCGTACGCCACTGCGTGGAATAAGCTAACCATTGTTTTAAGGGTTGCCGCCAACGACAAGTTGGACAAAGTAGAAATTCTTTATAACAACAAATACAGTTTTACTAAAACCCGTTCTGTTATTTCAATGGCGAGGTATGTAGAGGACGGTATCTTTGCCTACTACCGTGCGGAAATTACCCTATCGGACGCACGTTTTGCGTATATTTTCAAAATAACCGAAAAGGGGAAAGTGCTTTATTATTCCGAAGAAGGACTAACGGAGGAATATAAGTTTAATCTTGCATATTATACGTTCTTTCAGTTCGCTTTCATAAACAGCGTTGACATTATGCCCGTAGTGGAATGGACAAGAAATGCAGTATTTTATCAGATTTTTATTGACAGATTTGCCCGCGGAGACTTTGACAAGGACGATAAATATATTAATACGCCGTGGGACAGTGAGATAAACCGCTATTCTTTTACGGGTGGCGACCTTGACGGCATTACGGGGAAACTTCCGTATCTTAAAGATATGGGAATAAACGCGCTGTATTTAACCCCCATTTTCTTATCGGAATCAAATCACAAATACAGCATAAAGGACTATTTGACGGTTGACCCGCAGTTCGGCGACGGTGAAAAACTGAAAAAACTTTTATCTTCGGCGCACGATAGCGGAATGAAAGTTATTATCGATACCGTGTTTAACCACTGTGATTGTAAACACGAATTTTTCAAGGACGTAGTAGAAAGGGGCAGGGAGTCAAAATATTACGATTGGTTTTTAATTGACGGGGATTATCCCGACACTAAGCTTGGCAATTATGCGTGCTTTGCCGAGTGCAAGCATATGCCGAAATGGAATACCAGCAACTCCGATGTTAGAAGATATTTGACTGATATTGCGCTTGAATATCTTAAAACGGGCTTCGATGGATTACGGCTTGACGTTGCGGACGAGATTTCTCACGAAATGTGGCGACAATTGCGGCGCGAAGTAAAGGCAACATATCCGCAAGCTTTAATTATCGGCGAGATATGGCACGACAACGAGCATTGGCTTAAAGGCGACCAGTTTGACGGCGTAATGAATTATAAGCTTCAAAAAATTTTGGTTGACTACTTCGGTGAAGTTCCCTTAAGCGCAAAAGATGTGGCGGACAGAATGAACAGGGCTTTAATAGCGAATACAGAACAGGCTAACGCAAATTCGTTGAATTTTTTGGATAATCACGATACACCAAGATTTTTAAGAACCGCGGGTGGCAATGAGGACAAACTTTTATGCGCTCTTTGCGCAATGGTGATGTTCCCCGGTATGCCGTGCGTATTTTATGGGACAGAAATCCCTTTGGACGGCGACGGCGACCCTGATTGCAGAAAGCCCTTCGACTGGACCTTTAAAGACCGTAAGGCGGGCTTTAAAGAAAACTTTTACTCCATTCTCGGCTTAAAGAAATTTACCGCATTGCAGGGCATTGGGTGCCACATATGTGCCAAATACGGCGTTTTAAGCATAACGAGAGAGGCGGAAAAAGAGAACGTTACGGCGTACTTTAACACGAGCGGGAAAGCGAAGAAAATCGAAGTAAACGGCGACGTGATTTTTAGCCTGAATTATAAAAATAACAGACTTTTAAACGACGGAACGGTCGTTGTTAAAAATATAAAAAATTAAACGGTATAGGAGGACATTTTGATGAAAAAACGTTTAATATCTTTACTTGCTTGCGGCGTGCTTACTGCAAGCGCAGTTGCGGGACTTACGGGTTGTAGCGATAATTCGCTTACGGTTTGGGGTTCTGCGGCACAACAAGAAACTCTTAAACAGATGGTGGAGGAGTATAAAAAGGCAAATCCCGATTTGAAATACGATATTAAAGTGGGAATTTGTGAGGAAGATATGGCGGTAAGCAATATTGCCCCCGACCCTTCGGCGGCCGCAGATGTTTTCTGCTATTCCAACGACCAACTCATTCCGCTTTTACGCGTAGGCGCTTTGGCGAAAGTGGGCGGACAGTTTTTAAATGACGTAAAAACGAATAACAGCGCAGAATCCGTAAGCTCGGGCGCAATTGCATACGGTACGGCAGATGAGGCTGTCTACGGATATCCTTACGCTTCTGACAACGGCTACTTTATGTTCTATAATAAGTCGGTTTTGACCGAAGAAGAAGTAGGTTCACTTGAAACGATAATTTCCGTATGTGAAAGCAAGAATAAACAAATCGCTTGGGCGTTAGACGTGCCTTGGTACACTGCGGGCTGGTTTTTTGCTTACGGTTGTGACTATTCGGTTGAGTACGATTACAACGACAATTATAATGAGAAAAATATCGATATCAGTCTTAACAACGAAGGCGGTATAAACGCTTGCAAAGCTATGGCTAAACTTACTGCAAGCAGTGCGTTTGCAGGCAAAGGTACCGACAATGAAAAAATAATAACTGGTTTCAGTACTGGGAGTACTGCTGTTGCCGTTTCCGGTACTTGGAACGCTGCCCAAATCAAAAATATTCTCGGTAAAGACTACGGTGTATGCAAGTTGCCTACGGTTAACGTAAACGGTACTGATGTACAGCTTTCTTCATTCAAGGGCTATAAGCTGTTCGGCGTAAATCCCCACAGCGGAGACAAACTTGTTGAGGCGCATATGCTTGCCGCTTTCCTTTCAAGTGAAGCTATGCAGTCGGAACGCTTTGAAAAGCATATGGTTGGACCTACTAACATAGCTGCGGCAAACGCAATTAAAAACGACGCTACGTTCTTGGCACTTAACGAGCAGAACAAATTTGCGAAAGAGCAAACTTCAGTTCCTTCAAGTTTCTGGGAGCCTTTAAAAGGCGTTGGGCTGAATATCATCGACGGTTTGATAACCGAAGCTGGTGGCGACGGAAAACTTTCCTATGAGGCAAAACTTAGCGCAGTTGAAAAGCAGATTAAGAACTCAAAATAATTTTCGGTGAAAAAATGGATTTGGCATATCTGAAAATGTCGCCTTTGGAAAAATTTTGGTTTAATTTCAAAAACTTTTTCAAGCGTCTGCCTTCGGCATTTGTGGCGTTCTTCAAGGCGATACCCAAAAAGCTTTATAAACTTTTGCTTGCATTTGCCGGTATTTTTATAAATATCGGCAAGTCGGCAAAGGACGGCGACTGGAAGACCCGTACCTCTTTCGTGGTTATGGGATTTGGATTGATTGCAAGAAAGCAGTATTTAAAGGGAATTTTATACCTTGTTTTTGAAATTCTGTTCATTCTTTATATGGTTTTCTTCGGCTGGAAGTATCTGGTTAAAATGGGAAGCCTCGGTGAAGTCGCTTGCAGAACGGAAGTAGACCCCTTGACGGGTATTGAGAGAACCATTTATTACGACAACAGCCTTTTAATACTTTTGTATTCACTTTTGACCATTTTCATAATGGTTGCGTTCGTGTATATGTGGTATCAGAACGTAAAGGGCAACCTTTTGTCCCAACAGTTTACGGAAGCTCATTTGCGCCTGCCGACGAGCAAGGACGATTTTAAGTCCTACGCCGATGAAAACTATCACAAAACGCTACTGTCTATACCGATGCTTGGGCTTGTGGTGTTCACCATTTTACCTATATTCTTTATGATTTTCATAGCGTTTACAAATTACGACAAGGCGCATCAACCCCCTGCACAGCTATTCCAGTGGTCTGGGTTTGATAACTTCGTAACCGTACTCGGCGGTGGAATTTCTTCGGACAGTAAGGTGTTTGCTTACACCTTCGGTGAGGTTTTATTGTGGACGATAGTTTGGGCATTCTTTGCAACCTTTACAAACTATATCCTCGGAATGGTGGTGGCAATACTCATAAACAAAAAGGGCGTTAAATTTAAAAAACTTTGGCGTACCATTTTAGTTATTACCATAGCCGTTCCGCAGTTCGTGTCGTTAATGTTTATGTCGCAATTGCTTGCAGACCAAGGGCTTATAAATAACCTGCTTATAAAGTGGGGCTTGATAGATAAAACCATACCTTTCCTTACGGACGGCACGGCTGCGAGAATTACTATTATAATAGTAAACGTTTGGATAGGTATTCCTTACTCTATGCTAATCTGTACCGGCATACTTATGAATATTCCTGCGGACTTGTACGAGTCGGCACGCATAGACGGCGCAGGCCCCGTAAAAGCGTATATGAAGATAACTCTTCCCTATATGTTGCACGTTACTATGCCTTACCTTATTACGCAGTTTATAGGCAACCTTAACAACTTCAATGTAATATTCTTATTGACGGGCGGTAACCCTCCGTTGGAAATGGACGGTTTTACTACTACCGCAGGTCAAACAGACCTGCTTATAACCTGGCTGTATAAACTTACTGTAACAGAAAATAAGTACGGGCTTGCGTCGGTAATCGGTATATTTACTTTCGTTATCGTTGCCGCGTTGTCGCTTATACTTTACAACCGTTCCAAATCGGTTAAGAACGAGGAGGAATTTATGTAATGAAAAAGGATAAATTCAGAAGCAAGAAGGGCGCAGAAAGGGCTTCGCTTATAGCCGTCTACGCCGTGCTTATAATCATTTCACTCATATGGCTGATACCCTTTTTAATGCTTATTATTCTGTCATTCCGCGGTGAACAAGTAGGTATGTCGGCAGACTATCTTTTTCCCAAAGAGTGGTCATTCAATAACTATGTTAAACTGTTTACAGAAACCAAGTTTTTAACCTGGTACGGCAATACCTTGCTTGTTTCGGTAGTGGTTACTATTTTCCAAACGATTATAGTTTTAATGACAAGTTACGCCTTATCAAGGCTTCGCTTTAAACTCAGAAAACCCATAATGAATATTATGCTCATTTTGGGAATGTTCCCCGGTTTCCTTTCTATGACGGCGGTTTACTTCGTACTTAAAGAGATAGGACTTACCCAGAACTTAGCAGGGCTTATGCTTGTGTATTCCGCAAGCGCGGCAATGCAGTACTACATCTGCAAAGGTTTCTTTGATACTATTCCCAAATCCTTGGACGAGGCGGCAAGAATAGACGGCGCAAGCAGGCACACTGTATTTTTAAAGATAATTCTGCCCCTGGCAAAACCCATTATAATCTATACCATTTTGACGGCGTTCATCGCGCCTTGGGGCGAGTTTATGTTTTCGTCGTTTATGATGAAAGGCGACCCCGACAAATTCACAGTAGCGGTGGGAATGAAGTCTTGGTTAGACAATTCAACGCTTATGGCTGAGGGATACTTCACCGTATTCTGCGCGGCCGCGGTAATAGTTTCTATTCCCATAACGGCACTGTTTATCTGGTTGCAAAGGTACTATGTAGAGGGCGTAACGGGTGGCTCCGTCAAAGGTTAATGAGGTATTTTTATGGCTAACGTAAGTTTAAAACATATTTATAAGGTTTATCCCAACGGCACGAAAGCGGTAAACGATTTCAATATGGAAATTCAGGATAAAGAGTTTATCGTATTCGTAGGCCCTTCCGGATGCGGAAAATCGACAACGCTGAGAATGATAGCGGGGCTTGAGGATATTTCCGCGGGCGAACTTAAAATAGGTGATTTAATAGTAAACGATATGGAGCCGAAGGACAGGGATATAGCGATGGTTTTCCAGAACTACGCTCTGTACCCCCATATGACCGTTTACGAAAATATAGCTTTCGGTTTGAGACTTCGGAAGCTTCCCAAAGACGAAATTCATCAAAAAGTGGTGGAAGCGGCCGAGATACTCGGTATAACCGAATACCTTAACAAAAAGCCCAAAGAAATGTCAGGCGGACAAAGGCAAAGGGTTGCGCTTGGGCGTGCGATAGTGCGCGAGCCTAAGGTTATGCTTCTCGACGAACCCCTTTCCAACCTTGACGCAAAGTTAAGAACGCAGATGCGTGCGGAAATTTTGAAGTTGCACGCAAAGCTTCAAACTACGTTCATTTACGTTACGCACGACCAAGTCGAGGCTATGACGATGGGTACGCGCATTGTTGTAATGAAGAACGGCTTCGTTCAGCAGATTGATACCCCCAAGAACTTATACAACTACCCCGCGAACAAATTCGTTGCAGGCTTTATCGGTACGCCTCAGATGAACTTCTTCGAGGGTACGCTGTTAAAGACAGGGGATAACGTTGCAATAAGATTTGAGAATTCTGAAGCAAAGATTACGGTTCCTTATTCAATGCTTTATAAAGCTAAACCGGCTTACCTTGACGGCAAGACGAAGGTGTACATAGGGCTTCGTCCCGAGGACGCCTCGATTGCGGAAGAAAACGCAAAAAGCGGTAATGCAGTTATAAAGGTAAAAGTTTCACACAAGGAAGAGCTGGGTAGCGAAACGCTGATTTACGGCGATATTAATTTGGACGGCGACGGATACGGCGAAAGTTCGACGAGAATTATAATTAAAGATATCGGCGAGCGCGAAGTGCGTTCGGGCGACGTTTTAAACGTAGCTTTAAACCTTAACAGGGTGCATCTTTTCGACAAGGAAACAGAAGCGTCTGTATTGCCCAGAATACCCGAGTACAACTATCTTGATTGCGAGGTAAGTGGCGGTAAGCTGAAATTCCTTGGCGCCGAGATTGACTTGCCCGAGGTCGTAAGTTGCGCCGATTTGAAGGGAGAACTTCTTCTGCCCACGGACGCAATAACATTTAACGGTAATCTTAAAGCGGAAGTAGTTTCGTGTGAAAATATAGGCGACGTGAACTTGCTTGCCTTGACGCTTAACGGAAAAAGGCTGTACGCTGTATCGCCCGATTGTATCGATGGTAAAACGGTGAATATCGGCGTCGATTTTAAGAAAATAACAGTTATATCGGGTGGCGAAAAAGTTGTTTCGCCTATGCCTGAACTTAACGAGTTCATTTGCAAGTTCGTAAAGAAGAAAACGAAGGAAGAAGTTGAAATAAACGGTAAGACCCAAAAGAAGAAAGCTATACGCTTCGGGTTTGAAGTGGGAGGAAACTTCTTTGAAGCTTCTGAGGAAAAATCGCAAAAGATATTCGCGGCGCTCGGCATAAAGAAGGCTTTCAGCACGGGATTGAAATTAGAGTGCGGTGTGTATGACCTTGCTGTATCGGAAAGCGGAATTGCCGCAAGCGTTATCAAGGCGCTTGACTACGGCAATGAAAAGTTCTTAAAGTGCGCCGTAGGTGAAAACACCGTATATATTAAATGCGACGAAGATTTGAAAGGGGAGATATACCTTTTACCCGATTTTGAAAAAGTCGGCGTAGTGGAAACACAACGGGAGATTAAAATAATATAACCTGCTTATGGACAGAACTGAATTTACTAACAAATTAAAAGAGCTTGCAACGGAAGGTAAAACAACGGCGGAGCTTTACAACGAAATATCCGCCTACGCTATGAGTTACGGATTGGCAAAAGCCACAAAGCCTGCCACAAGAAACGCTTACTATCTTTCAATGGAATTTTTGATAGGGCGTAGCTTTTACAATAACCTTATGGAGCTCGGCTTACTTGACGAAACAAAAGAAATACTTGCCACAAAGGGCATTGATATAAACGTTTTCGAAGAAATTGAGGATGCAGCGCTCGGCAACGGTGGACTGGGAAGACTTGCCGCTTGTTTTCTCGATTCTGCGGCAGGACTTGGGTTGCCACTTCAAGGCTACGGCATAAGATATAAGTACGGGCTTTTCAAACAGGCGATAAAAAACGGATTTCAGGTAGAACTTCCCGACGACTGGCAACGCTTCGGCGACCCGTGGAGCAAGAGGTGCGAAAACGGAAAGCGAACAATAAAGTTTGCGGATATGAACGTTACGGCAGTACCTTACGAAATGCCCGTGTTCGGTAAGCGCACGAACAGTTTGCGGTTATGGCAGGCGGAAGGAAGCGAGGAAGCGCAAAAGATTAGCGAATACCTGTACCCCGCCGACGATACCGAAGAGGGAAAGATTTTAAGACTTAGGCAGGAATACTTCTTTTCTGCGGCGGCAGTGGGTGAGCTTGTAGAAAAGCACGTTAAGAAATACGGCAAAAGGTTTGATAACTTTGCCGACTATAACGTAATTCAGCTGAACGATACGCACCCCGTACTTGCAATTGCAGAATTAATAAGAATACTTACGGCGGACTATAAAGTCAGCTTCCCCACCGCACTTGAAGTTGCAAAGAAAACCTTCGCATACACAAACCACACCGTACTGCCCGAAGCATTAGAGTGCTGGAGTGCGGATTTGGTCAAGAAAATACTGCCCGACATCTACGCGCTTTTAATAAAGTTACACTTAAAGCAACAAGAAGAATTGGCAAATCTGAAATGCACTAAGGAAGAAGCTGTTGAAATGTCGATATATTCTTCAGATAAATTCTCTATGGCAAATCTTGCGGTATTCGTAGGTAAGTCGGTAAACGGAGTTGCCAAACTGCATACCGAAATTTTAAAGAACAGCCTTTTCAAAACGGCTTATAAATATTACCCCCATAAATTTCAAAATAAGACAAACGGCGTGACCCAGCGCAGATGGCTTATGCTTTGCAACCGTGAACTTTCCGAACTGATAGATGACGCAATAGGCAGTGGGTGGCGCAATGATATATCGTTATTAAACGGTTTGAACGGGCATATAGCGGATATCGCGGACGAATTTATTAAAGTCAAAGAGCAAAAGAAAGAACAGCTTTTCAACTATATCAAGTGGCAGGAAGGCGTTGAAATACCGAACAGCTTTATTGTTTATTCGCAGGTAAAAAGACTGCACGAGTATAAGCGCCAGCTTATGACGGCTTTTGCTATTCTTGAAATTTACAAGGGCTTAAAAGACGGAAGCATAAAAGACTTTCAACCTTCCTTGTTCGTGTTCGGTGCAAAGAGCGCACCGAGTTATAAGCGTGCGAAAGCTGTTATAAAATTCATAAACGAAATTGCGGGTAAGGTCAATTCGGATAATGATACGAACGGGCTTTTAAGAGTTGTGTTTGTACAGAATTATAATGTCTCTTACGCCGAAAAAATAGTAGCCGGTACGGATGTGTCGTTGCAGGTTTCCACAGCGGGGCTTGAAGCCAGTGGCACGGGAAATATGAAGTTTATGATGAACGGCGCCGTAACCTGTGGGACGATGGACGGGGCTAATATAGAAATCGTAGAACGTGCCGGTAAAGAAAATAATTATATTTTCGGCGCAGAAGTAGACGAGATAGAACGGCTTAAAAAAGACGGGTACGAGCCTTTTAAGGTTTTAAAAGGTAATGCCTTACATAATTACGCTGTGTCAACACTTATTGACGGAACTTTTTCGGACGGCGACACAGGCTGTTTCAAGGAATTGTACGATGCTTTGACGGTGGGGGCAAGTTGGCATAAACCCGATAATTATTTCGTTTTATATGATTTGGAAAGCTGTGTAAACGCCATTTTAAAAATCAACGGAGATTATAAAGATAAAAAAGCGTTTGCAATAAAACAGCTTAAAAACGTAGCTAATTCCGCATACTTTTCGTCCGACAGAACGATAAAAGAATATGCGAACGACATTTGGAAAATATAAATAAGAAAAGGCGTGGAGGGGTTTTGAAAACCTTTCCACGCCTTTGAACCCTGCCAGATAAGGTAGTTGCCGGATTAAAAAAAGACACAGTATCCACTTTGTGGGCGCTGTATTTTTTTGTTTTTGCCGACAATATCCTGCTTATCCTTAAATTTCCGAAAACTTTTTTTCGGAATTATCTAGATTTTTCGCCCAACAAGTGATATGATATATTTGACTGGTTATATTATATAATTGAAAGTGAAAATACATATATTCGGCTTATACAAAAGACGGGGTAAAGTATGAACGAAAGAAAGCAGAAAATTTTAGTTGTAGACGACTCGGAGATGAACCGCTCCATTCTTGCCGATATACTTGGCGATGAGTTTGAAATATTGGAAGCGCGCGACGGTATAGAGGCGGTCAACGTGCTTCGCAGTTACAGTGTGGAGCTTTCTCTCGTGCTTCTCGATATCGTTATGCCGAAAATGGACGGGTTGGAAGTTTTGAACGTAATGAACAGCTTTAAATGGATTCAGAACCTCCCCGTCATTATGATATCCGCAGAGAGCGCGTCCTCGTATATCAGCAGAGCTTACGAGCTTGGCGCAACCGACTATATTCAACGCCCCTTCGACGCGACGATAGTACTCCGCCGCGTGCAGAATGCGATTATGCTCTATTCCAAACAGAGAAAGCTTATAGGGCTTGTGGAAGAGCAGATTTACGAAAAGCAGAAAGACCAGTCGGTTCTTATAAATATTCTCAGCCAAATCGTGGAATTCAGAAACGGTGAAAGCGGTATGCACTTCTTGCACGTTTATACCGTAACGGAGATTTTGTTGCAGAATTTAATGAAGATTACCGACCGTTATCCGCTGACCCCGCAGGAAATTTCCTTGATTGCTACGGCGTCCTCGTTGCACGATATAGGCAAAATCGCAGTGGACGTTAATATTCTGAACAATCGCGACAAGCTCTCACCCAAAGAGTATGCAATGCTGAAAAAGCACGTTGAGTACGGCGAGAAGATGTTAAAAGATATTCCTTTCCATCAGAACGAGCCGTTACTGCGCGTGGCGCGGGAAATCTGCCGTTATCACCACGAACGTTACGACGGCAACGGTTATCCCGACGGGCTGAAGGGCGACGAAATTCCCTTTTCCGCACAGGTCGTTGCACTTGCCGACGTGTACGACGTACTGACATATCGGAAAGATATACATCACGATGTGGCAATAGAGATGATTTTAAACGGCAAATGCGGAGCATTCAATCCCATTCTTTTAAAGGTGTTGGAATTTTCTGCGGACAGAATCCGTGGCGCTCTGCGCGTAAAATCTTTAAGCGGGAACAGCCGTAAAGATATGGAACGCATCACGCGTGAAGCGATTTCACGCAGCGGAATTGCCACTTCACTGCGTACGCTGGACTTACTTGACCGCGAGCGCGAAAAGTATCAATTTATCGCGTCTGATTGCCGTGAAATAATTTTTGAAATTTACCGCGACCCCGCAATGTTTTCCTTCTTTGGCGACGGTGGCGAAAAACTCGGCTTGGGCGTTACCGTAACCGACCCCTTGAACGACGTGAAAGCCGTTTCCTGTTTCGGGGAAGAAACGCTTAAAAATATTTTTGACCTGATTGCCTCGGCAACGAGTGAAAACCCCGAAGTCAGCCTTAATTGTATGATAAAAATTCAAGGTAAACCTTGCCGTTGCCACGTTGCAATTTTAACGCAGTACAGCAAGAGCTCCGCTTCGGACAAATACGAATTTGAAAGCGCAATCGGTAAAATTTACAACCTGGACGAAGACGCGCTCGTATAAATAAGGACAAGATTAAAGGACGGGCAAAAGGTATATGAATGCTGAGAAGTTTTATGAGATAATCGGCGGAAATTACGCCGATACGATGGGTCGTTTAATGACGGAGGAACGCGTACTCCGTTTTGTGCGCAAATTCCCCGCAGACGGCAGTTTCAACGCACTGAAAGACGCGCTTGCCCGCAATTCGCAGGAAGAGGCGTTCCGTGCCGCGCATACGCTTAAAGGGGTTGCGCAAAACCTCGGTTTTACCGCGCTGTACGAAAGAGCTTCTGCAGTTACGGAAGTATTGAGGGGCGGAAGCCTTGACGTAACCGCGCTGATGCCCGATTTGGAGAGCGCTTACCGCTTAACGGTAGAAAGCATTTCCGCTCTTGATTGAACGTAATACCCGAATACCATAAAGGAAGAAAAACTTATCGTAAAATTGCGCTTTCGGCGCTTATGACAAGGATATGTGATATGCAGAACGTTTTAAAATATAAAGCGCGTTTTACGGCGTGCGTAAAAATAATATCGGCATTTATTGCGTGCCTGATATTTTTTTTATCTAATTTCTTTATTATAAATTCCGTAACGGCACGTGCCGATGAGGCGCAGTCCGGCAGTGCAACCGTTGAAACCGTCAAAGCCGGCGTCTTTGAGTTCCCCGGCTATCATATGAAGGACGAGAACGACAGACTGACGGGATACGGCATAGAATTTTTAAACCTCGTTTCCAAATACTCGCACCTCAATTTTGAATACACGGCATATAACAAATCCTGGGACGATATGCTTACTATGCTGGAGAATGAGGAGATAGACGTCGTTACATCAGCCAGCTGGACTGAAGAGAGGGAAGCAAAGTTCGATTTTTCACTTCCTATCGGAAGAAAAAATACCGTTCTGTCAATACGTTCCGACGAAACGGACTTTATTAGCGGTGATTACAATTCCTACAAAGGTATGAAGGTCGGTCTTATTAGAGATAACACTTCAAACAACGTCTTAAAAGAATTTGCGGAGAAAAAAGATTTTACGTACGAAGAAGTGTACCGCGACAATGCCGAAGAGCTTGCGACCTTATTGCAAGAAGGCAAAATCGACGCAATAATTTCCAGCGATTTAAGAAAGCAACCCGATAACGAAAAGACGTTGGATATTATCGGGACGGACGACTTCTACGCTATTGTTAAGGACGGCGACCCTAAGGGGCTACTTCCCAAAATCAACTCAGCTATACATCAGATGGATATAAACGAGGGCGACTGGAAGAACGTATTGTTCTACAAGTACTACGGCCCCGATTATTCCTCTGAACCGTTTTTTACAGCTGATGAACTGGATTATATCCGTCAGGTGGCTTTGACTAATAAGACCATTACCGTAACTGCACTCGGCAACAATGCGCCTTACTCCTATATAGAGAACGGAGAGTTAAAAGGCATTATGCCCGATTATTTTGCAGAGGTAATGAAGATTGCCGAACGGTCTGCCGGCCTTACTGAAAGTCTGCCCTATACGCTCGTTGCCACCGACTCTGACGGTGTAAACGTTATTCTTGACAGTACGGGCGCCGACGACATTAAAGAGGGTTTTGTAAGCCACGGTTTTAATACTGACAGCTATATGACTGCGAGAATGGCAAGGGTAACCAGGCAGGACCATAAAGGCGAAATAAAGGTCGTCGCCCTAGCGGCCGCACAGTTCAAGGAGCAAATCGAACACGAGGGATATACGGTCGTGAGCTACCCTACGGGGGAGGAGGCTATGCGTGCCGTACTCAACCGTAATGCCGACGCCGCCTACGTATACTCCTACGCCGCTCAGTGGTTTATAAACCACGACCACACCAATTCTTTGTATTACAGCTCCGTGAACGGTATGAGTACGAGCTTCAGTATGCATATCAGCGAAAATACCGACCACGAACTAATTACCATATTGAACAAATGCATTAAGCAGATGTCAGATGAAGAGCTTAATCAACTTGCTTCTAAGTACACCTCTTTTACCATAGGAGATATGGACTTTTGGCAGTATTTAATGGCAAATCCCGCAATAATAATTGCGGTGGTCATTATACTTGCCATTATAGCGGGCGTTATCCTTGTGCTTTATCTGCGCGGACGTTGGAACAGAAAGCTACTGTATGCAACGGAGCAGTCAAACAAGAAAATGGGCGAACAGCTTTCCATAGTTCAGGCGCTGAGCCGTGATTATACAAACGTTTACTCCGTTGACGTAGAAAACGCTACTGCCCAAATTCTTAAATTAGAGGGCTACGTTACCGAGGGGTTGAAAAAGGGTTCGGCAGAGGAGTATAACTATGCCGTTATTCTTGAAAATTACATCCGCGCCCGCGTTCATCCCGACGATAGGGAGGAGCTGTCTCAGGCGCTTTCACTTGATACCGTAAGAGATAAGCTAAACGAAACGGACGAATATCAGGGTAGCTACCGCATAGAGGAAAACGGTGAAATTCATCACTTACAATATTCTTATATAAAGATTTCAAATAACGACCCTGAACGCAGTGGTTTCATCCTTGCGGGCTTCCGCAATATTGACGAGGTAATCCGCAAAGAGCAAGCCCAGAAGAACGTTCTGGCGGAGGCACTGGCGCAAGCCCAATATGCAAACAAGTCCAAGACTACTTTCTTAAACAGTATGTCTCACGATATCCGCACGCCTATGAACGCCATAATAGGGTTTACGTCTTTGGCGTCAAACCATATTGACAACAAAGAGCAGGTACGCGACTATTTGGGCAAGATTATGACCTCCGGCAATCATCTTTTAAGCCTCATCAACGACGTGCTTGATATGAGCCGAATTGAGAGCGGTAAGGTCAAGATAGAGGAGAAGGAGACCAGCCTTCCCGAAATTATGAACGACTTAAAAACTATTGTCCAAGCCGACGTGAAAGCAAAACAACTGAAATTCGACGTCGACATTTTGAACGTAACAAACGAGACGATAATTTGCGATAAGCTCCGTTTGAATCAGGTTCTCATAAATCTTCTCAGTAATGCAATAAAGTATAACAAGCCGAACGGTACGGTCAGCGTGCGTGTTACCCAAAAAGCCGAAGCACAGGGTGGCTATGCGTCCTATGAGTTCAGCGTAAAAGATACCGGAATAGGTATGAGCAGTGAATTCTTAAAGCACGTTTTTGAACCCTTTGAGAGGGAACAGACCTCTACCGTAAGCGGTATTCAGGGAACGGGTCTGGGACTTGCCATCACTAAAAACATCGTGGATTTGATGGGTGGCACGATTTCGGTTGAAAGCGAAGCAGGAAAGGGGTCCGAGTTTATTGTAACTTTTTGTTTCCGTGTTGCAGAAAGCCCCGCCCAGCCACAGCAAAAGGAGCAGGAAAGCGCAGACGGTAAGAATAATGACGAGCTACGCTTTGACGGGAAGAGAATCCTTTTGGTAGAAGACAATGAACTGAATCAGGAGATTGCGCAGTCCATTTTGGAGGATGTCGGTTTCATTATTGATACGGCGGACGACGGAAGCGTTGCCGTGGAGCGGATGAAAGAGACACCCGCAGGCACGTACGATTTGATTCTTATGGACGTGCAGATGCCTATTATGAACGGCTATGAGGCAACGAGAGCCATTCGCGCGCTGGACGACCCCGCAAAGGCTACGACTCCGATTGTGGCTATGACCGCCAACGCTTTTGACGAGGACAGAAAGGCGGCAATGGACGCGGGAATGGACGGCTTTGCTTCAAAACCGATAGATATAGAAAAGCTTATGACTACCTTAAAGGACATTTTAAAATAACCGCCTCAGTAAATAATTTATTAACGGGAAGAAAGCTCGCGGATAATATATCCGCGAGCTTTCTTATCTTTAATTTTTGTCTAATTCCCATGCATTAACATAACGCTTTCTGTAAAGGCAGATACTGTGATATAATCTTAAAAAGGAGATAGCTATATGTTTAAAGAGATACGTAAAAATTTCGGGTTCGGCTGTATGCGTCTGCCTATGCAGGGCGACGAAGTGGATTATTCCGAGTTCAACAAAATGATTGATACGTTTATAGAAAACGGCTTCAACTATTTCGATACCGCGCACGGCTATTTGCAGGGCAAAAGCGAAACCGCCTTG
>JAAUYS010000152.1 GCA_014804995.1 Clostridia bacterium | reverse complement strand
CAGACCAGCAATCATGTTCATCGATGTATCCTGGTAGGGTACGTTTGCCTCCGATGATAACATCTTTGACAGCAGCAATGGCATCTGCATCAGCTTTTTCACTCCCCTTCATACGATTCGCGCCATCTGCAAACCAACTACTTGTTGCACGTTGTACAGGTGTCTGATTGTGCATGTCAGCTTGGTTTGCAATGAGTGATGCTTCAGCATACTTACCCGCTCTATTACCCTGTTCATGACCAACGATATTAGCAAGCCCTGTGATCTCGCTATCTGTCAAGCTGTACTTCTTAAAGTCACCAGTACCACTAGCGATATTGCTACCGACACCAGAAACATCTGTAGTTGTAGATGAACTACCATCAACACTACCAAAGAGACCACCACTAATTTCATTGAGGAATGTAGCCCCAACTTGCTTGAGCTGACCAAGAACTCCAGCAAGTCCTGTCTCTTGTTCAGCTTCTACTGTAGTACCATCGCCTATGAGCTCACCTGTACCATTTGATGCAGTGATGTTTGATACATCAACGCGTTGACCTGTAGAGCAGTTAGGTCTCCAGATATATGACCAGCTCATGCTGGTGTTAGCTGGTCCTGGACCTGGGTCTTTGATACCATTTGGTCCAACACTCCATGACTTGTGTGACCCATTCACACTCCCATAGTAGACTTCAACATGTCCATCTTTAATGAGGATATCACCTTCCCAGAGATTATTCCACCCTGGGAATTTAGATTTTGTGAATCCATATGCAGAAGCATTTCCATCGCTCATCATTCCGGAGCTATTGTTGTTGTAATCTTTACCAGAGAAGAATGTGATACATGCACTCACGTAACCAGAGCAATCTGGGCGTCGATTTATCTTCTTATTACCGTAGCTGATGGGTATGGTTCTACCACTGTCCTTGTCATAAGTATTCTTTGAATACTGGAGTTTGACCTGTTGACAGATTTCGACCCACCTATTGAAGTCTGAACTGGTTGAACCAGTCATTTCTCCAGCGGCGCCAATACCCTTCCGAATATTCCTTAATAGAGCTGGGAAACCAACTCCATATTTTCTCGTTTGATTCTTACTAGACTGAGATCCTTTACCGAGTGCTAGTGGGTTTATAGATATAGGATTTCCCTTCCCATCCAGTTTTGCTACTTCGTAGTGAAGATGCTTACCAGATGAGCGTCCAGTTGATCCAACGAGTCCTAGTTTGTCTCCGCGTTTAACAGTCTTCCCAGGGGCCATATCGGCTGGTATTGATGAGGCTTTCATATGACTATTGCGGTAAAGAAGTCCATCTTCACCTTGTATGATTACCTCATTACCACTCGGATTTTTACCCTTGTAGTCAATGCCTGTATCACTATCAGAGACACCCTTCTTGACAGATACCACTTTACCATTGACAGTAGATTGTACTCTATCATTACCACCCGGGATAAGATCGAGTCCTTTATGGTAGTCGCCAAGTTCTGGTCGTTCACCAAATGGTGAACTGATTGTAGCATTACTCAGTGGACTCGGGGCCCCGAGTCCATCAGGTATATCATCAGGAGATCCAGCTCCATTTTTCAGGAACCAGTTACCCTGATTTGTGACATGTTTGACAGCGCCTCTATTCTTTCCAGGATCAGTTCCATAGATCTGACTCTGGTTTTTAACGACATCCTTGCTGACAATGAACTCGATGACTGAGTTACCGTTATCATGACCCCACTTATTACATCCTGGATCATTTGGATTCTTGATATCACCTATGATGGCTTTGAGGGTTGATCCATCACGATACACGTCAACATAGTCACCTACCTGACCATAGGTACTGGTCATGGCGACAACGTATCGTCCATCAATGATACCATATCCATTGGAGTCAAACTTCATTCCAGTAGCATCTTTCAGATCCTTCTGTAATGAAGCTGCTGTAATCTTTTGCCAATGCATATATGGATTAGATGTTCCAAGACCAGCTGGTACTTGTATATCTTGACCAGTCTTATCAACAAGCTGTCCATTACTTACATTGGCACTGATTTCATCGGTTATTCCTGTTCCTGAGGAACCGTTGACTGTACCAGAACCTCCATTGGTTGTGATGGTAATGTCATCACTTGAATCACCATTTCCGAATAATCCACCGCTGATCTCGTTAAGGAAGCTCTTTCCAATATTGGAGAACTGAGACATGGCATTAGCCATACTCTCATCTCCACCAATACCCCACTCACCTGGGGAACCCTGTGGTTGAGGTCCTATCGGAGCAGAATACTTCACTGATCCTGTAGATGTAAGAGCTGTATTCGATACTCTGAATGCATTGCGATCTACTTCATGACCTTGTCTGTCGTAGACTTTACCATTTTTCTCTGAGTATCCAGATGGTAGTTGAAGCTTCCCTCCGAGTGCCTCTGGGTTGACTTTATTCCCTCTACTGTCATAAATATTACCATTCTTTTGACTATACTCGGATGGAAGATTGACTATCTCAAAGGTATCAGTATTGATCTTATTCCCTCTCGAGTCATATACAACACCGTTCTTTTCAGAATATCCAGATGGAAGTCTTCTTTCCAGACCATACTGATCAACGAATGTATCCGTGACACTGTCGGATCCATTGTAGCTATATCCTTCAGTATCAGAGAATCCAGTCTCACTATTGACATCATAAGTGTAGTCGCCGGAACTCGTATTGGATGTCACATTGACGTTGAGGAGCTTACCCATCTTCGCCGCAGTATTCTTGATCAAGTCATTGACTGGTCCCAGAACTCCATCGTAGAATCCCTGAACTTCATCTGACATGTACTTGGCGGGATCTTCAGTACCCCAAGGAGCCTTCTCCTTGTTCCACTTTTCAACACCATCAGTGATGTCTCTAACGTTCTTGATTACAGAACCAAATACACCACCAATAGATCCGGTGACGATCTCACCCATGTTCTTCTCTTTATCACCACTGCCAATCTTGAGCTCAATCTCTCCATTGGGTTTGTAGTACGTGGTGTAGGAAGAACCATCCTTGCGAGTTGTCGTGACTACCTTAGAACCATCGGCTTTGGTTTCAGTTCGAATGGTGTTACCTTCTTCATCAGTGGTAACTTCAGATCCGGTTATTGCCTTATTCTTGACATCCCCACTCTTACCAGCTTTTGATTCTTCTCCTTCTGGCCCCCATTCTTTCTCAGCATACTTCGGATCCATGACTCGCATAACCTTTTCACGGTTAGCTTCATCTTCTTCTTTCGTACGCTCATAGAGGGTACCATTCTTCATCTTCTCAGCGAGAGCTTCTTTCTCTTCCTTGGAACCGAATAGGCCAGTCCATACTGAAGATATGTTAGTTCCAATTCTCTCAAATCCGTTGAGCTCACGAGTATCTTCTTTGACGATTCTCTCACCAGTTACTGGATCCACTTTGATGGAACCATCTTCGTTTCTCTCGTACGCATCTCCACCAAAGAGACCGCGTCCAAGGCTTTCGAAGAAGCCCATCTCTTGGCCCTTCTTAACTGGCTGACCAGTCTCGGGATCTATAATGGCCTGACCATTTTCATCTGTCTCGTAAACATCACCACCGAAGAGTTTAGTGCCCATGTTATGGAAGAACTTCCCAACGTGGTTGCCCCAGTTCTCATCAGCCAGCAAGGTATTGCCGTATGCGTCCATAGCCTGAATAGCATTTCCTTCGGCATCTCGAATCAGATTCCCATTTGCATCATGGGCATACAGCTTCTCACTGCCGACGAACATGTTCTTCATACCAGTACGAACAACTGCACCAGCTTCGTCGTAGTAGATGGATCCGTCTTCATTCTTCTTGATGTTGCCTTCCCACATTGCCTGGCCAAGATCAGCATTGTTGACCATGTCATTGTAGGTGTTGGCATCCATCGAAGTACCGAACTTCTCGTTGTATGCATCAACCTCAGCCTGCATGCGACCCTGTGCTTCAGCCAGCTCCTGTGCCCCTTCTGGAGTTGCATTCATCATAGCTTCAGCGATCATCTGCATAAGACCTTTACCGGCTATAGTCTTGAAGACCATGTCGATTACATCAATACATGCAACTACGAATGAGATAGCGGGTACCGCAGATAGAGCTCCCATTGCACTTCCAAGGAGTGCACTAATGGTACGCATCTGAGGAGTAGCATCTCCTGGGAGTACACCAAAGAGATGTTCTGTCGACACTATACCATTGATGATGCCCATTACTGCACCAGCAGCAACCATGACACCACCACTGATAGCACCGAGACCACCTTTAACACCGGCTTTCACCAATGCATCACTGATCTTCTTCTTGAATGGCTCAAGTACTTTGGCATTGATTCCTTTGACGAAACCTTGGATTTTGTTGAATCCACCACCAACTTTCTCAGCCATCTGAGGCCATTTTTGGATAGCTTTCTCCTTGATACCGTTGACGAGTTTCTCAAGGCCATTGACGATCTTACCCACCCAGGAATTATCCATTCCTTTGACTGGGTCTTTCATCATGTTCTTGGCCATGTTCTGCATCATAGCACCTGATGTCAGAACCTGAGTTCCTCTGTTAACCATACCGGCAGTTTCATCCGACGCACCGAATCCTTTAGCTATGGAGCTAGTAAGGAATCCAGCACCTCCACTGACAGCAGCAGTTACTCCAGTAGCAGCTGCCATCTTTACAGCAGTATTGGAGTTGAATCCACCACCTTTATTCTTGTCAGGGTTGGCTGCATTGTATTCAGCTATATCATCGCTGCCAATGTAACGATTGGTATTCAGTGTATCCTTAGCCTGATTGAACTTCTGAGTAGAAGCTGCGATCTCATCATACGGAACTCCATTGTTGGCAAGCATCTGACCAAATTCCTGGGATGTCATCTCAGGATTCATCCTAAGAGCCTGATCCACATACTTGTCATTGAAAGACCATCCCTGGTACTTCCATTGTCTTGCATTAGCTACTCGATCTTTCCAGATGGAGTTTCTTGCAAGCTGATTTCTGGTGAAGTAATCAGTTATCGCATGCTGAGAGAAGGTATTGCGTGCCTGAGTAGCCGCTTGATTGGTAATCTTATTACCAGCAGCATCAGTGGTGACATGGTCGATCGTTCCAACAGGAAGACCAAACTCTGCAGTGTTGTCCACCTGCATGTCGAAGAGGGATGTAACTGCATTGAGAGGACTTCCTTCTCCATCCTTGATGAATCCCATCAGGTTGGAGAAAGCACCCTTGATGTTGTTGAAGACCCCCGATACAGTCCCGCTTGGATCTCCAAGGAACTTTGTCAGGAATCCAATGGCAAGACCACCGACAATGATACCGGGTAGAAGTGATGTTAATCCTCCACCAAGAAGATTACCGATACCAGATAGACCACCCATATTACTGAACATATCACCCATCTTCTCAAAGATGGTTTTACGATTCTTCTCTGGGCGTTCTTCTTCCTTATTCTTGTCGGCTTCGTTATCGATTACCTTATTAACTTCACCTTGGTTCTTTTTAGGGTCTGGCTTGTCACTTGCAGCATTAGCTACAGCATTTTTCAGAGCTTCCTTGTTCTGCGAGTCGACTTCATCGTTTGCTAATGTAGCGATCGTATCGACTTGCTGCTGGGCCGCTTCAGCATCTTGATCTCTCTTCTCAGCCGCAGTCTGAGTAGTATCACCAGCCTCTTTCTTCTCAGCTTCTTCTTTCTGTTGAGCTATGATCTCAGCATCCCGCTGATCTATATTACCAGTTGCACCGGCAATGTCCTTGATGCCATCAGCAATATCCTTGACATTGGTGTCGATATTGTTGATGGTCTGCTTATTCTCGGTCTTCTCCTTTTGCTCTTCAGTCTCCTTCTTTTCCTTGGCTTCCTTCTCAGCCATGTATTGTTTAGCGGCTTCGGCTTCACTCATCTTCTCGAGATGATGTTCCATCCGCCACGTCTTGAAGCTCTTCGATTTCAAAGCTTCCTTGAACTTCTGATTCTCGAGTTTACGCTGAGACTTGAGCTGCGCATGGAAGTCATTAGCCGTGGGACGAGGATAGTTCTTTGAGCCATTACCGATGAGGAGAACACCATCTTTACCATCAATCTTGCTTTCAGTATCCTTGATCTCTTCTATCTTGAAGCTTTCATTAGGATAGTAATCAACAAGATCCTGGTTGATTGGATTCTTGAGTTTATGAACAGCTCTTCGATTGTCGAAGTTCTTCTTCTGCTTTGCATCAAGACCTTCTTTTAGCTTCTCAGCTTCAGCAGGGTTGAAATATTCATCACCGACAACGAGCCAGTGTTTCTCACCATTCTTCAGGATATGGAAGGTATTGATACGCAGTAATGCAGCGCTTCCTCCAAGAACACCACTAATTGGATTGAGTACTCCATTGACTGCACGGCGAGCAAAGAACCCGGCCATTCCAGGACCGGTTCTTGCTCCTAAATTAAAGAGTCCGGTACCTATTCCTTTGAATACTTTACCTATACCCTTGCCGAGAAGTTCAAAGGGTTTGAATAGGATTCCTCCAACTTTCTTCATGAAGCGTGTGAATCCACGGTCTACATGAGAAGTGATCCTATCCTTAAGAGCGGTACCGAAGTCTTGAATTTTATCAGCTATCTTGGTCTTAATGTTATGACCAATGATTGTGGCTGTCTTGTTGATCTGGAACTTGATAGGATCGAAGATAGTATCACCGAGTTTGGTGAAGATACCCTTAGCATCACCCTTCTTATGTTTACCATCATCCTCTTGGTATCGACCAAAGAGTTTGCTCATAAGGGTATCAGTGATCTTCTTAGATGATCCAATACCAGCACCGGCAATCGATCCTGCAAGCATACCAATTGGACCACCAAGAATACCAAGTCCAGCACCAGCTAGTGCTCCACCCGTTATCGCTCTCTTTTTCTCACCCTGGGTACGAGGATCCTCTTCCTTGTCATCATACCCACTACCAAAATCAAACGTCTTTTGGATACCAGACCAGATCTTCTTTCCAAGATCTTTACCTTTCTCCAGACCTCCCAGAAGCTTGTCTTTGATGAGGCCGACAGCGCCACCTTTTTCATTCTTCTCGACACGAACTGTCTCGCCTTCATCATTGGTATACTCGTATGGAGCACCTGTCATCAGGTGGTGGATATGACCAGTGATGTTGCCAGTTGATTTGTTTATTTTATCGAGAAGATTTCGAGCACCATTGACAGTGGACTGAGTGATATCCTGCATACCCTTAGCAAGGGTGCTAGAGAGCTGACCCTTCTTTCCACTGAATGCAGAATCAACAATGTTGTTGAGCAGATCAGATGTACCACGATCGATACGTTCAGATACTGACAGATCTTCACCAGCCTGATTCTCGAATAGGTTAGCGCGATCCATGATATTTG
>JAAUYS010000151.1 GCA_014804995.1 Clostridia bacterium | reverse complement strand
CCCGCAATGCCCGCAATCGCCTCATCTTGCGAGTTGAAACACACCGCGCTGCCCTCAAACTCTTTCATCGATTCTGCCACCGCAGCGACTTTGAGCACAGCGCCCTCGCGCGCGAGGTTGCCATAGAGAATCTTCAATCCTCCCACTTGTGAATACGCATTCTCATTGTGGCGAATGATATTTGAGTCGACAATCTCCGCGCCCGCAATGCGCTCGCCTAGCGTCTCGCCCGTAATCGTGAGCGCATCAAGCTTGAGCACCGATTCCTTGCGCTTCGCCACCTCGTTCATCACCGCCGAGACGCCGCCGGCGCGGTGAATGTCTTCCATGTGAATCGTGCCAAGCGCGGGTGCAATCTTGGCGATGTGCGCGACTTGGCTCGCAATCGCGTTAATCGAATCGAGGTTGAAATCGACCCCCGCTTCTTTGGCGACTGCGAGCATGTGCAAAATCGTGTTCGTGCTGCCGCCCATTGCCATATCCACAACAAACGCGTTGTACACGGCTTTGGCGTTCAAGATGTTGCGGAATCGAAATTTCTCGCTCAACGCGGAATCGAGCGCAATCTCCACGATTCTGCGCGCGGCTTTGCGCAAGAGCTCCTCGCGCTCACTCGTGAGCGCGAGAATCGTGCCGTTTCCGGGCAGCGCGACACCCATCGCCTCGCAGAGCGTATTCATCGAGTTTGCGGTAAACATTCCGCTACAACTCCCGCCGCTTGGGCATGATTTACACTCGATTTCGTATAATCTTTTTTCGTCAATCTTGCCCGCAGCGAACGCGCCGACAGCCTCGAAATTGGAATTGAGGTCGAGAATCGTCCCGTCATCGAGCCGCCCCGCGCGCATCGGTCCGCCGCTGACAAAGATTGTCGGGACATTCACGCGCAACGCGCCCATCAGCATTCCGGGCACGATTTTGTCGCAATTGGGAATGCAAATCATCGCGTCTAGCGCATGCGCATTCATCATCGTTTCAATCGAGTCCGCAATCAGCTCGCGGCTTGGCAGCGAATAGAGCATACCGCTATGCCCCATCGCGATGCCGTCATCAACGCCGATGGTGTTGAACTCAAACGGCACGCCGCCCGCCTTGCGAATCTCGTCCTTGACGATTTGCGCGTATTTATTCAGGAAAAAATGTCCGGGAATGATGTCGATATAGCTGTTTGCCACGCCGATAAAGGGCTTCTCGAAGTCGCTATCTTGCAGCCCTGTGGCGCGCAAAAGGCTTCTGTGGGGGGCTTTTTGGTATCCTTTTTTGATGATGTCGCTTCGCATTGTATCTCCTTGATAGCGTGCGCGCGAGCTCGTGGCGCGCGCCAAAATAAATGCGAAAGTGTAACGTACAATAGCTTAATAATATGCAATCCCTGCCAACATGCAACTCGTGTGGCTACTTCCACGATGTTTGCAGCTCGATTGTTACGGCGTTGCTGTTCATCATCGAGCCCTCGATTCCAAAGTCTTTGATGTTGCACTCGCCGCGAAGCAAGAGCGTGGGGCTGTCTGCTTCGGGCACGAGGACGCTATCAAACTCGATGTGTTGGCGGCTGCCATGCAGCTCCAAGAGTGCCGTGAGCTTGCCTATAATCTTGCTCGAATCTTCGCTTGCATGGGGCATGTATGAGACAAGCGAGAGCCGCGCAGTAGGGAAGTTTGCCGCGTCCAAGAAGTCGGGCGCAAGCAGATGCGCATCGCGTTTCGCGTTCTCGGTCGTAACGGAATCTATCGCGACTTCGCCACTAAGCGCCGTGATTTGATTTTGCGCATCGAGCGTCAGCGTTCCGCTGAATTTTTGGAATCTGCCCTCGACATTCAGCACCAAAAACTTACCGACACTAAAGCCGATTTTAGAATCCTCGCGCACAGAATAATCACGCGCATAAAGCGTGGCACTTATGATTCCAACCAAAAGCAAAAGCTTACCAAGTGTTACGATTTTCATTGTATCTCCTAGATGTTGATTTGGTGGATTCCAACAAAACATTTATGCAGGAGCTTTTGCAAGGTTTCGATTTCGTCTTTGCTAAGATGAGCCGACAGAATCTCTTTTTGCGATTGCAGCATGAGCGCAAATGTCTCTTCGGCAACCCTCTTTCCCGATTCCGTGAGAATGAGCAGCTTTTCGCGGTGGTCGTTGGGGTTTTGGACACGTTCTATCAGCCCCTTTTGTTGCAAATCCTCGACAAAAATGCGCGCATAGTTCTTGTCGAGCTCGCCAAGCTGGCTGATAAAACTCTGCGTTTTGGGCTGTGCATGGCACACCCACAGAATCCCCGCCTGCCGATGCTCGAGCTGATAGGGCGCGAGATGTTGCGCGAAACTCTTTTGAAGCTTCTGCCGCAATGTTGCCGACAAAAAGCCGACACATAGCCCGAGACGAATACTCTCCCTTTGCATAGAATCTCCCCTTTGTGGTCTGGTGAAAATCCTTTTTGATGACTTTCACTTTTAGTGATTATCATCAAAAAGGAATATATCGCATAAAATCTTTGAAAAAGCTTAAGATTCTGGCGCAAACACGCGATAGAAATGGTTCGTGGGACCATGCCCCTTGCCAAGATTGAGAGAGTGCAGAATCGCGCCAAACACATATTCTTTCGCCTCGCGCACTGCCGTAAGCGCGCCCTTGCCAAGTGCGAGATTCGCGGCAATCGCCGAACTAAGCGTGCAGCCCGTGCCATGCGTGTTGCGCGTCTCGACTCGCTCGCTCGCGAGAATGTGCATTGCGTTGCCGTCAAAAAACACATCGTTCGCGTTCTCGCTGCGATGCCCGCCCTTAATCAGCACATTCTTTGCGCCCTTTTGGTGTAGCGCCTCTGCCGCGCGTTTCATCGCGTTTTCATCGTCAATCGCAAAGCCGCAAAGCGCCTGCGCCTCGGGAATGTTGGGCGTGAGCACATCGGCGAAGCGAATCATCTCGCGCGCAAACAGCGCGCAATTTTGCGGCGGCATCAGCGCGAAGCCGCTTTTGGCGAACATCACGGGGTCGATGACGACATTTTTGGGCTGCCATTTTTGCAGATTCCGCGCCACACACGCGATGATGTCGGTGCTGCCAAGCATGCCGATTTTCACGGCTTGCGGCGGAATGTCCTCGAACACCGCTTCAATCTGTTCATCGATACATTGCGTGGGCACATCGAAGCTCGAGAGCACGCGCGCCGTGTTTTCTGCCACAACGCTAAGCACGACACTCATGCCAAAGAGATTGTGCGCGCCAAATGTCTTGAGGTCTGCCTGAATGCCCGCGCCCCCGCTGCAATCGCTGCCTGCGATGGTGAGAATCGGGACAAGATGAGAATGTTTTGCCTGCATAGATTTCCTTTGCTGTTTTTTGGATATTGTAGCAGTTGTTGCGCCATTTTAGCAAACCAAAAGTTTTTTGCGCTACAATGCCGCAATATTTTGCCGTGTGCAAACCACAGACAAGCCGATTCTTCTGCTATATCTGCGTATCTTAGCCCTAAAGACATTGCGATGTGCCATTCTCTGAATCTTGATAATATCCCGCTAGGCAAGCTGTTTTTCTTGCGGCTTGAGAATGCCTTTTTGCTCGCCGACACGGGCGATACAATCGAGATTCTAAGCCGATTCGACCATCTCGAATCGGAGCTCATCTCGTGGTGTCGGCTGAAGGGCGAATCGTTTGTGCAAAAAACGGCGCTGAAAGGCTGCTTTGCGTATCTCTTGCGCAAGGATTCTGCGCAAAACTTTGTCGCGTTTTCGCCCGAGCTCGCGCTCGCCCCGCGCGAAATCGGGCTCGCCCCGCATGGCGTTGTGGCGCAAAGGGCGAGCCCCGATTATCATTTCGCGCTGAATCACAAAGACGAGCTTTGGAGCAAGAATATCGACAGAATGTACGAGGACGCCAAGGCGGCGCAATGGAACGCGACAAGCGCGATTGCGTGGGGCGAGATTCCAGACTTTGCGCCGAAAGTCGAGTTTGCGATTGCACAGATTATGACGTATTTGATAGAGAATGAGCTAAGCGCTTTGTATATCCCCGCGAAGTTCCTCGCGCAGGTCTCGCCCTATTTTATGCCCATTCCGATGCTGCTATCGAGCATCATCGGCGATGAGGCGCGGCACATCGAAGCCTTCACGAAGCGCGCAAACGCGACACGTTTGGGCGTGCAATATTCCACGCTCACCACGCAGCAGAGCCTCTTTAGCTTGTTCAAAGAAAACAACTATCTCGCCGCAAGCTTCTTGCTGCACATCATGGGCGAGGGGACGTTTATTGATTTGCTCAAGTTTCTCGAGGATTGCGCGCCCGATTTGCCGACAAAAAAGCTATTCAACCTCGCGCGCAAAGACGAGGCGCGGCATGTCGCGTATGGCATGAACAATGTCAAAATGGCGCTCTCTAGCAATCCGCACCGCATTGCGATTCTCAAAGATTCCGTGTTGCGCCGCAAGGTCTATCTGGACGAAGTCAGCGGGGAATCGACACTCCTGCTCGAATCTCTCGCCGTTTTTGCCGGCGGGGGCGATGGCGCGGCAGAGATTGCGCGCGGGTTTGAGATGGTCGAGAATCTGAAGGCAAAAATGGAGCTTAATCGCACCAAGAGGCTCGTTGAATGCGGAATCGATGAGGAGCTTGCCTTCGAGCTAAGCAAGGCGCACACGCCCAATTTCATGTAGGCTGTTGTGTGGGGGAGCGTTGCCCCCAGACAAAAGTCTATAGACTTAATTCTGAAGGATTCGTGTAATCCTTGACAAAAGGAGTAAAGATGTTGACATTAGACAATTTGGAAAGCGAGACAAGAGCGCTTGGCGAACGGGTGATTGCGCCCATCACGAAGAGTGTCGATGAGGACGGGCGATTCCCCGCCGAGGCGTATAGCGCGTTGCGCAAGGAGGGCTTCATGGGCTTGCTCGTGCCCAAAGAGTTTGGCGGGCTTGGCGGCGGCGATGTGCACCATGCCAAAGCGTGCTGGATTCTCGCTGGGTTTGACGCGACCACCGCGCTATGCTATATGATGCACAATGTCGCGACAGCGATGATTGCGAAGTTTGGCAGCAAGGAGTTGCAGGGCGAGATTTTCCCAAAAATCGCCAAGGGCGACATCGCGATTGCGCTCGCATACAGCGAGAGCGGCTCGGGAACGCATTTTGATTTGCCCGACATGACCGAGCAAGAGGCGGGGGATTTTCGGATTCTAAACGGGCGCAAGAGCTTCGTTACATCGGCTGAATTTGCCGATTATTACCTGACGTATACCAATTCATGCAAGCTAAAGGGAAAACGTAATAATTGGCTCGTGGAGCGCAATAGTCAGAATCTCGTGCATGAACACAACCTCTGGAACGGCGTGGGCATGCGCGGCAACAACTCGAAGCCCGTGCAATACAACGGCGTCAAAGTCCCGCTCTCGCGGCTCGTTGGCGCTGAAGGGCAGGGCGAAGACCAAGCGGGGCTTGTCGCGATGTATTTCATCACGGGGCTTGGCGCAATCTATGCGGGGCTTGGCAACGCGGCATACACATGCGCGTTGGCGCACACGAAGGAGCGCAAATACACGAACGGCAACGCGTTGTGCGACCTCGAGATGGTGCGCGCCCACCTCGCCACACTCTATACCAAAGCCCAAAGCGCCCGCGCGCTCGTGCTCGAAGCCGCGCGCAGCTTTGATTCGGGCGAGGCAGACGCAGCGACAAAGATTTTCGCATGCCGCGTGAATGCGACAGAGCTCGTTACCGAGATTTGCTCGCTCGCGATGCGACTTGGCGGGGGCAAGGCATATAGTAAGCTGTTGCCGCTCGAGCGTTATTTGCGCGATTCGTACGCAGCGCAGGTGATGGCACCTAGTCTTGATGTCGTCAAGATGTGGCTCGGGGACGCGTTGCGCAAATAGGGGGCGACCATGAAAAAGACACTTTTGCTCGGCGCTGTGGCGTATGACCCAAAGGTTGTGCCGATATGGGACATCATCCGCGATTATGCGAACGCGGGAGACTTTGGAATCGGCTTGGATTATGTTTTGTTTAGCAATTATGAACGACAGGTCGATTCGCTCCTTAGGGGGCATATCGATGTGGCTTGGAACACGAACGTTGCGTGGATTCGCACATTGCATGCGACAAATAATGCCGCGCGTGCGCTTATTATGCGCGACACCGACATTGATTTTACGACAAAGTTTGTCGCGCGCAAGGACAGCGGAATCCAAGCCCTCGCCGACCTCAAAGGCAAGCGCTTTGGGCTCGGCAGCCGCGATTCGGCGCAAGCGGCGATTATGGGGCTGTATTATTTGCAGCAGGCACAGATTGCGCCCGACATCACCGAGTTCCACTCGCCCGATGAATGCGGACGCGGGCGCGGCGATGAGATTCGCGCGGCGGGGCTTAGCGTTGTGCGGCACAATAGCGATTTGGGCAAGCACGGCGACACGGGGCGCAGCGAGTTTGATGTGCTCGATAGCATCAAGCGCGGCGAGCTTGACGCGGGCGCGATTGGCTCGAGCACGTGGATTCGCATTTTGCAAGAGGGCAGCTACCCCGAGATTGCGAGCTTTTGGAGCAGCCCGGGCTATTGCCACTGCAATTTTTCGGTGCTGCCAAGCTTTGATTCGGGGCTTGGCGAGGCGTTTGCGCAGATGTTGCTCTCGCAAAACGAGCGCAAAGACGACCCAATCATTAGCAAGATGATGAGCATGGAGGGGCTGAACAAGTGGGTGCGCGTTGGCGAAGAGCAGCTGCGCGGGTATGACGCGATTTATGCGGCGATGAAGGAACAGAATTTGCTCGAGAATGCGTCTCTTTAATCTTTAATAATTAAGGGGGCAGAATCT
>JAAUYS010000150.1 GCA_014804995.1 Clostridia bacterium | reverse complement strand
GTTCGGGGCATAGCGCAGCTGTCGGATGCCGTGCATGCCACCTCGGCCGCCCGGATCACGGCACTTACAAAAGTTACGGATTTGTGGCATGCGGCCAATCTCCGGGTGGGGAAAGGGCTTGTCGGCATGGGGGTGGCGGCCAACACGGCCCGCATCGCGGCGATCGCCCTGAACGGGGCCCTGACGATGGGCATTGGCGCCGCGATCGGCATCGCTGTTGGTTTCATCACCAAGTTAGTCGAGAAGCACCGGGAGGCCAAGAAAGCCGCCGAGGAGGCTGCCGCCAAACGGCGCGAAGCGTTCGAGGGCTATGCGTCGTCCGTCGGGCAGCATGCCGGAGGGGTGATTGCGAAATTTGAGACCCTGAAACAGCAATATGACGACTTGGGTGATTCCTTGTCGGCCAAAAAGAAGTTCATCGCGGAGAATGCCGATGCTTTCAGGGAGTTGGGGGTCAAGGTGAGTGATGTGAACGACGCCGACAACCTGTTCATTCGCAATGCCGGTGCATTCGTCGCGGCTCTGCAGCAGCGGGCGCAGGCCGCCGCCGCGATGGAGCTCGCCGGCGAGAAGTACAAGCAGGCCATCCAGAAAATGGTGGAGGCGGAAGGGGTAACCTCGAAGACTTCCAACGGGGGAATTTCGACCACCGGACTTTCCAGAGATCAGCAAAAACAGCTGAAGAAAGTCATGGAAACGGCTGCTAACAGCAAGCGGGTTGACTTAGGGGCACAGCGGGCCGCTATATATTATCCGTCGGCTGAGATCGAAAAGATGGTGCGGGCTGCCGGGGTAGAGGCCGGAATCGCCTATGTCGACAGCATCCGCAACGGTATTGCGAACGAGGCCAGCAAGCTGACCGCCGAGGGAGATCGCATAATTTCCTTAAGCATCGCTAAAAATAACACGGCTTCGCAGCAACTCTCCGGTGCCGGCATCACCACCACCGCAGAGGCGCAGGCGGCCGAAAATGCCCGTCGGGAAGCCGCCGCCCGGGCCGAAGCCGAAACAGCCGCAGCAGCTTCGGCGGCGACCGAACGGGCCCGGATCGAAGAACAGTGCGCCCAACAGCTTCAGGAGATTCACCGACAAACGGCCGATGCCACGCTCTCGGAAGAAGAACGACGCATCGGGGAGATCAAGAGCCGCTATGCCAAGCTAAAAGAGGAGGTGGCCGCGATGCTTGCGGCGGGCAGCATCGACCGCAGTCAGGCCCAGGCGCTGAATGCTCAGATCGATGTGGCTGAGCAGCAGGAAATTCTGAATCAGCTGCTCGATGGCATAAAAACCTATGAACAGCAACGTTCGGAGATTCAGGAGAAATATCAGGAAAAGCGGAAGTCCTTGTATCAGGACGACGGCGAGACCCTGAAAGAGGGGGTTACGCAGGGCAACGTCGAAGAGACTAACTATCAGGAAGAGGAGGCTTTAGCCGCCCTCGACGAAGCATTCGCGCAGCGGGAAGCGACCTACCAGGTATGGATGGAGCAAATTGCCGCCTGGTCGCTTGATACGTTGAAGCAGGCCCTTGAAAGGGCCGAACAGGAGTTGCAGACCCTTGAAGAGTCGGGAAAAGGCGATTCCAAGCAGCTGAGTACTGCCCGGGCAAAGGTACATACCTTAGAAAAACAGGTAGAGAAAGAAGATGCCAAAACCTCCGGCGACAGCGCAGCGAGCGACAAGGGGATCAAGAACTGGCAAAAACTGGGCAAAACGCTCACGAGTGTCGGATCGAGCTTTCACGAGATCGGCGAGGCGATTGGCGGCACGGCCGGGGAAGCGCTGTCGCTGGTGGGCACCATTGCCAGCACGACAGCCAGTATTATAGACGGTATCGAGACCCTCGTGAATGGGACGGTCGAGGGTGTAAAAACTACGACAGAAACGGCTTCGACCTCCATTCAGGCGATGGAGACGGCTTCGGTGGTGCTGGCCATTATTTCTGCGGCGCTGAAGATTGCTATGGCCATTGCCAAATTCGTACAGCGGGAATCCGCCGCTACGAAGCATTACGAGGAGCTAAAGGCGAAGTACGAGAGCCTCGTGGATGTTTGGGACGATCTGATCGCACGCAAGCAGCGATACATCGACACCAGCTGGGGCAAGGAGCTCACGGCCGTAAACGACCAGACGCAGGCCCTTATCCAGCAGAAAATAGAGAGCCAGCGGGCGCTGGCCGTGGCCCGTGCTGCCGCGGGCGCCAGTTCCGGGTCGCACTCCTACGGCTACCGCATGTGGCAGGGATCCTACAAGGCGAACGGTCAGAACTGGAAAGATGTGGCCGGCGATATTAACAAAGAGTTAGGCGTCAACATCCGGGGCATGGCCGACTTCGCCTCGCTCTCGGCCGAGCAGCTGCTGTGGATCAAGGAGCATTATGCCGAGCTGTGGGCGTCGATGGACGGTGATTACAAAGATGCACTGGAGCATATTATCGAATATGAAGACGAGGCGAAGGAGGCGCTCAAAGCCTACAAGGAGCAGCTAACGCAAATCTCGTTCGACGACCTCTACAGCAACTTTGTGGACACGCTCATGGACATGGACGCCTCGTCGGAGGATTTCGCCAATAATTTGTCTGAGATGCTGATGCGTGCCGTCCTGTCGAGCATGATGGGGCAGAAGTATGCCAAGCAGCTGGAGCAGTGGTATGACCGCTTTTCGCAGTACATGAAGGATAGCGACGGCCGCCTCACCGAAGAACAGATCAAGGCGCTGAAAGAGGAATACATGGGCTATGTGGACACGGCCATCGCCGAGCGCGACCAAATAGTCGCCATTACCGGCTACGGGAGCAAAGAGGCTGCCGCCCAGTCTGCCTCGGCGCGCGGGTTTGAGGCCATGTCGCAGGAGACGGGCGACGAGCTGAACGGACGTTTTACGGCCATTCAGGGCGACGTGCACGACATCAAGGCGTTCATTCTTCAGCTGACGGACAACGGGACGATGCAGCTCAACGAGACGATCAACATCCGCGACATCATGATTCAGCTCAACGGCCATGTTGCCGACATCCGGAGCTATACGCGCGTGCTGCCCGCCATGCACGACACGCTTGCGTCCATGAACCGCAAACTCGATAACTTGTAGCGTATGAAAAACGATTCGATAAGCATCAACGGGAAGTCCCTTTCGACGATGGGCGCAACGCTCCTTTCGGGGGCTTATTCGGCGCTGATGACACCGCCGCCCCTGAAAGATTTCGTCGAGAACGACGACCCGCTCAAAGACGGCACCGACGTGATTGTCCTCAGCGCCGAGGGCGCCGCCGATGCCGATGCCCCGCGGGTCAAAGAGCGGGATGTAACTCTTACCTTTCTGATTCAGGGGAGCGATGCGGCCGACTTCATGGCCAAGTATGCCGCTTTTGTGGCCGAGCTCCACAAAGGAGCTGTCGTACTGGAGGTTCCCGACTTGGGAGGCTGCTACCACCTGCTGTTCGGCAGCTGCACGCAGTTCGACAACTACCGGCTCCACGCCTGCAAGGTGGCCGTGAAGTTCCGGGAACCCAACCCCCGCAACCGGACGAATCCCTATCCGGAGACCCCGGAAATCCCGGATGACGCCGATACCACGACCGACGAATGGGGGATTTCGTGGTACAAAAAGTTGTTCGTAGGGGTAGGTCAGGTCTCGGCGCCGCTGGCAATGCCCGACATGGCCGCTTTCAGCCGTAAGATCGATGGGCAAACGATTTATTATTACAAGCGTAATGTCATTAGTAACATACTTGCCCAGCTTAAGGCTCTCTACCATGCTGATTTGATTGTTGACCCTGTTTGGTTACTGGCATGGGGCGGCATCAGCGAACAGGAGCCGCCCAGTTTCCGAACGGTCTGGGATGTTGAGAATGGCAGGGATCGGGGCGATGTCATCGTAACATATCCCCCAATGGGTTATTACAAAAACGGGGAGTGGCTGCCTCACGACACCTATTTTTTTGTTGACGATGAGCTCCGGGTCGCGGAGGTAACCCTTGTGGACGGAATTCCCGACTGCATCACTATCACGGATGAAGATGTCGCAATTCCACTGAAGCTGCTGAAATATGCTGAGGGCGCCGGCTCTGCGGCTGTCGCTATGCTGACGAATAGGAGAGTGTAATACCCACTTCATGTAATTTACGACGAAATGACAATCTACCACCCGCTCGGAGCGGCTCTCTTAGAGGCCCCCGTAACCCAAGATGCCGTAATCAAGTGTGCCCTGATGGGCGACTGCTACATCGAGCTGCCTTTCAGCCTCGCGAAGCCGAAGCGCTTTCCCCGCGGCTCCTACATCCACTACCGGGGCCGCAAGTTCGAGATCATGTCGAATGTCCGCCCGGAGTTCGACAGCAAAACCGGCGGCTACAGATATACGCTCAGATTCGAGGCTCAGCAGAGCCACATGAAGCGCCGCAAGCTCTTCTGGCTGAAAAGCAAGCATGCCGAGGCGACGTTCCACGATACGACGTTCCTGGCCGACTTCGGCAATCTGATCGCCGAGAACATGAACCGTTTCCTCGGTGGGGAAAACTGGAAGGCCGCGGCCGTTCCGGAGGAGTGGGCGGGTGTCGCCAAGCTGGTGTCGTTCAACGGCGACAGCTGCTGGGATGCCGTCAATACGATCGCGCAGACGTTCGAATGCGAATGGTGGACGGTCGAGAACGGGGCCGAGGTGTGGCTGCACTTCGGGAAACTGGAGTTTGGCACCCCCGAGCGCTTCGAGCGCGGCGATGTCGTAACGTCGATTCCCGCCAAGAAAGGCGACGAGAGCAGCTACGGCACGCGCTTCTACGTCTTCGGCTCCACGCGCAACCTGCCGGAGGAGTACGATACCACGGCGCAGGGCGGCCCGACGAACCATATCTCCGAAAAGCGGCTGCATCTGCCCGACGGCATGCCCTATGTCGATGCGTGGGAGAACCTCGCACCGGCGGATGTCGTCGAGCAGGTCGCTTTCTTCGAGGATGTCTACCCGACAAGCACCGAGACCGTAACGAGTATCGAAACGATCCGGCGCAAAGTCGAAAACTCGGAGGACAACGACCGCACGTTCGACGCCTATGTTATGTATTGCCGGGAGACGCCGTTTCTGCCGGCCGACATGATTGCCGGCGAGACGTTCGGCTGCAAATTCACGAGCGGCCCCTTGTGCGGGCGGGAGTTCGGGCTCTCCCTCATCCGCGACGATGCCGGGCATACGGTCATCAACCCGGAGAGCTGGACGCCGGCCGACGGCTTCAACCGCAAATTCGAGATCATCGCCGAGGTCGAGACCTACGGCGAGGAGGGCATCTCGACGATTCCGAATGCCTCGCTGCACCCTGAGCCGGGCGACACGTTCGTGCTGACGGGCATCCGGCTGCCTCAAGCGAAAATTGCCGAAGCGGAAAACCGGCTGCTCGAAGCCGGCCGCACGTGGGCCCGGAAGAACAGCGCCGATACGGATGTCTACGACTGCCCGACCAATCCCGTATATTGCACGCGCCATGACAAAAACTACGAATTAGGGCAGAAAGTCGTGCTGATCGACGCCGACCGATTCGGAGCCGCGGGCCGCCTGTCGAGAATCCAGGGCTTCGAAAAGAAGCTGTGGAACGAATACAGCGCCACCTACACCGTGGGCGACAACACGGCCTATTCGCGCTTAGGTTCCATTGAATCGAGCATCAGCGAATCGGCCTATGCCGAGCGCATCGGCGTCGTTTCGGGGGTGGGCATCTACCTCATCCGCTCGAAGTACGACACCACGGCCCCCACCGACTACAACGCCTATTCGGCCGCGGCCGTCGAAGCATTCTTCCTGAACAAGATCAAGGGCGGCCGTGTCCATGCCCCGGTCTGCTTCAAAAAAAATATCATCGCCGAG
>JAAUYS010000149.1 GCA_014804995.1 Clostridia bacterium | reverse complement strand
TTGTCACCGATCTGATCTGCTGTAACAGCGAAGTCAGATGACAAGTGGAAGCTATGAATGGATCCATCAGCTATTGCAACTGCCGTCACACATCCATTGGCCAAGTTCTTTGACTGGATTGTGTTCTCCTGAATCTTCTCGGAAGTAACGCAACCATCTCTAAGTTTAGCAGTGGTGATACATGTATCAGCAATCTTTACTGTAGTCACACACGAATTAGCTAGCTTGTCTGTCGATACAGCCCAGTTCTCCAGTTTATCAGTGGTGACACTAAGATCCTTGATGAGATCGGTCGTGATTGCCTCTAGAGCTATGTTCTCACTGATGATCGTCCTCTTCTTGATCTTCTCAGATGTAACAGCCCGATCAATGATGTGGTGAGTATAGACTGAATCAGTGGCGATTTTCTCATTGGTGACAGCAGCATCTGCAAGTATCCGAGGAGTAACTGATCCAGTTGCTATCTTAGGTGCTGTAACAGACCAGTCCTGAAGATGATGAGTCTTGACCGAATCCACATTCAGATTCTTGTCATCAACTGCATAGAGTCCGATCTTCTCATGAGTGATAGCACCATCATCAATATGACGAGATTCTACCTTACCCCACTTGGGATCAGTACCCCCATCATCAACTAACAGTACCTGATTTGACGTACTTGGTCTGAAGAGTGTTCTTCCATCTACACTGTATGAGGCAATGTATTCATTGGATACACTATACTTCTTCAGCACCATAGTCTCTCCAGAGATACCGCCACGAATCATCTGGTAGATCTCCAGATTGTTGGCTATCCAATCATGGTACCCATTGATCTTATTGTGGTCTACAAAGTAGATGGTAGCATTTATCATCTCGAGACCACGAGTGTATGGGAAGTATGGAAGTACACAATGACCGTGAATGGAACAGATACTCCTGTCCTCGGAGGCAATTAGGTCAGCCCACTCAAGAAGCATCTCCGGTCCATGTTCACGATGGTAATACTTTAGTACAGTATCCATCAGCTCGATGCAATGAGCATAGTCCATGTCGGTACTGTATCTACCTGGGCATGCCATTACATTCCCATACTTCTTCTCAATGAGGGCATCTCTATTGAGCCTACCTTCAACATACTTACCGTACTCTAGAAGCTCTTCACACTGCTCGTATGAGATGTCTTCTAATCCAAGTGACATCCATTCAGGACATGTATTCTCGACGACTTCAACTCCTTGGAACTCTCCATACATTTTAGCGAGTTCCATCGAAGTCTCTACAATCTCAGCTAGTCTGTTATCATCAATAGTGTAGCAGTCACACTCGGTAGATGTAGGAATTTCCTTCTCAAACTCACCGAGCACTTGATCAACCAGATATGCAAGTCGATCATCATCTATAGGAGCGAAATCAATACATGGATCATATGAAGCACCGAACTGGTGTTTGACGTCACTCATGATGTTGTCTATCAACTCTTGGAGTCGATCATCTGAGATTGTCGGTACATTATCTCCTGTACCTCCTCCGCCGGTACCTCCACCACTGAAGTTGAATTCTTTGAGAGTCTCTCTGACCGCCTCGTATATCTGCCAATCGAGATTCTCGATATCTTCATAACTGATCTTAGACAGACGATCTTTGATCTTATCATTGACCCATCGAGTTGATGCGAGATGGAAATCATTCGCATCGATGTCAGGGTGTGTTGTCAGTGATGGTTCACCGAGCAACACCATATTTGGTTCGAGTTCATTTGGACCAATAGAATGATCAGTGATCATCGCTCCAGTAACTTGAGTATACTCAGGTGGAGCATCTTTAGATGTAGCTGCTAGTACACGATATGCATGCGTCGATCTTTGTAGCTTAGCCATCGTGACAGCTTCATCCTTGATCATATCAGTCTCTACTTTAGACCAGACAGGTTCATCCCATTGCTGACGAACGGCAAGGATTCTATCTGGCAACAGAGATGATTTGATTTTGGATGGAGATATGGCACCATCGTGAATGATCTCTTCAGTGACAGCTCCTGGTACGAGGTTTACTGTATCAACTGACTGTACTTCCAACAGATCGTGATCAATCGCGTGAAGTTGAATCTTTTCTCGAGTCACTGCATGAGATCTGATCATTTCTGTATTGATCTGACCCCAGAAAGGTTCTTCCTCAATATCTTCAGATATGATTACACGATTTTTCTGTGGTGATCTGAACAGTGCATGTCCATCGACCACAGCTTTGTTGAACATCCCTGTTGTGATCTTTGTCCATGATGGAGTGGTACCACGACTGTGGATACCAACGATCATATCTGCTTGATCAGTGGTTTGAAGCTTGGCTGGGATGAGAGTATTATTCTGGACATCAACCCCACGAATGGAAGCTGGTCCATACATACCTTCGAGGATCTTGGTATAGAGTGGCTCGCCTTTCTCACTCGTACCAATCACCATGTTTGGATGAAGTGATATAGCGAGCTTATCTATTGATACAGCCCTATCAGCTATCTTGTTTGTGGTGACAGCTTGGTTTTCGATCTTATTGGTGATGACACTTCGTGTAGCAAGCTTCTCAGTTGTGACGGAGTAATCAATGAGTGATCTTGTATCAACTGCAAGATCAGCCATCATCTCTTCATTGATTCTACCCCACTGAGGATCTGTACCTGGGCCTCTGACTGTAAGTACCCTGTTCCTCACCTCAGACGAGAATAGTACTCTACCGTCTACAGATCGATTACCAAGGTTTTTGTTCTCGAATATCTCATTGGTGACGTAGTTATACACCCAACGGGTATCGGGTATCAGTTCATTGAAGAGATTAGCCTGAGGACGTACTGCAAGTTTAGGGTTACCACCAAGGACGAGTGAGTTTGCAAGTTTCTCTGATGTAACCGACTTCACTACGATATTGTTAGTACCAATAGCATTGTCGGCAATCTTCAGATGAGTAACTGAGTTATTGGCCAACTTGTCAGTCGTCACATTGAGGTTGAGAATGTTCTGTGTTTGGATGGCATCGACACCCATCAGATCATTGGTGACCTTGGTGTACTGAGGATCGTCATTACTCTTTGTAACTGCCAGTACTCCAGTCTCATCACTGGTAAAGAGCTTAGTTCGAGTAACTGCTCTGTCTTTGATATTGAGAGTCTTGACTTCCTCGAATCCGATCTTGGATGATGTAACCGATCTCTCCCCAAGCTTGTTAGTTGTAATGGATAGATCCCTCAGCTTATTCGCATCGACACCATTTGTCTTTAATGTCACTCCAACGGTGAAGTCGTGGATATCGACATTGACTTCGTTGTTAGATATACCTCGATAGTAGTCGATGAGATCAGACAGATTGATGACAGTCTTATGGCCGCTCAGTTCAACGAGGGTGATATCCTTCGTGTCCTTGTCATAGTATGCCTCATCAATCAATCCATCGATTGGGATGTGACAATACTCAACCTTACCATTGTTGAAGTCGATACGGAGACGACCACTAGTCTGATCATATGTGACGAGCTTGACAAACTCCATCTCACTTAGATTGACTTTCAATCCATCGAGATTTAGACTCAGTTTATCAAGTGCATTCTGAGTTGCGGTAGATATCGGTTTATCCATATCAGAGGTATTGTCTACCTCATGGAGTCCGATATCAGCCTTAGTCAGTTTATGTGGATTTTGAGCCTCAATATGTTCCTTGAAATAATCCATTGGAACACCATCGAGTTGATATATCGTCACATTATGGGGATTATTTCGATTGGTGAAGTGATTCTCCAGATCAGTATAGAGTTGATCAAATCGTTGATCCCCATGATATTCGTCGGCTAGTGAATTGATCTTTTCATCGAGACCAAGGATATTTTCTGTTACACCCTTCTGGGTGATGAATCCATCTTCAGCATTACCAAGACCGATGTATACATTCGGTCTACCAATTACATCACTCCAGCGAACGTGTTTGCTCTCTGGGTCATTGATGGGTTTCCCTTCTTCATCAATCAGACCCAGTGTGAAGAGTACTTCTCCAACGGCTTTTTCCGTGGGTATCCTGTCATGACTCTGTTGAGTCTGATCCCACGGAATCTTATGAGATATCTGGATAGCACCTGTTCCTCCAGGTACTCCACTATATGTTACGAGGTGATTAGCACTGCGAGCTTCCAGTATAGGTTGCTTAGTGCTGATACTCCGTTTCAGTTCATCCAGTACTTCCTTTAGGGTTGTACTGTTGGCATCATTCATCGATTCCCGGACTGCCTCAAATACCGTGACTGGGAATGTCTCGCTGTAATTCAGCTTTGGTTCTTCGGCATGAGGGTTATGGTATTCCCGGGTTTGAATGATTCGTCTATCAATCATTCCCATGTCTATCTTCAACTCCTTCTTCCGTAATCATCTTGCTCGTTAAACTTCGGTTTTCCGCCTTTGTCCGGAGTTTCACGTATATATTCTATACTTGACAGAAGGAGGAATTCATGGTATACTTAGGAGCTACGAGAAAGGAGATTGTCGATGAGTATCCTACCTATCTTCAACAAGAAGAAACCCAAAAAGAGAAAGAAGCCTGAGTTCAAACTCAAGCCTATCTCTGGGTCATCTATGACTACTGTGACTCACAAAGAGGTCCATCTTAAGAATAATGATAGGTAAGAAGTATGGAGGGGCTTAATGCCCCTCCTCTTCTTTTTTCCTTTCACGTATCTTGTATAGTATGCATTGCGATCTCTGTGAGTACGATTCCAGCAATCACGAGGATGATACCAGCAGCGAGGGAACTCTTACTCTCACTACCGTTGATGGTGTTGAACCATATGATCATCGCACCGATGATAGAGAGAAGTGGACCGAGGATAGCTTGAAGGTGAACTACTGTCACGATTTATACCTCCCATTCCCCTACAAACTTGGAATCATCGTTCTCGAATTGAGCACTGTATTCTGGATCGAATGCAGGAATTTTGTATGCTCCGACGGAGATTGTTGGTACAGTGATGAGCGGTTCATTCTCAATCTCTTCCTCTATTGGAGGAGCAAATGACGCGCCGAAACCTTCCATCTCCTCAACTGCATTTGAGATGATTGCTGGAGCTGGAGTTTCTCGTACAGCTTCTTCAGCAATATCTTTCTCATCCCAACTTGGAGCTTCCTCAGGATGTTCCTTGATATCGATTGTTCCAGTAACTGTACCATCTTTTGGCTTATCAGGAACCTTCGTCTCAGTCAGCTCATGTAGCCATCTCTTCTCAATGAAGTCGTAGTGGGAGTAGATCTTGTCCCCACGTGAAGTGAGTGAGAAGACACGGTGATTGAAGTTTCCTCCAAACCCAATGTAGTCACAGAACCTCACATCTCTCGAAAAGAGTCTTTCTCTCTTGAGGTAGGCAAGTGCCTGAGGACGAATGATGAAGTACGTAGTATCGAAGAATCTCTGGACATCATTCATGTCAAATTTCCGATACCGTTCCTCAGCAAGTTGGTACTCAGGGAACATATCGACGAAGTGACAGATCTCCTTCCTCAGACGATAGGAGTGTTCATAGTATCGCTTACCGGTGGCATAGTTTACCTGAGTGAAGATCATATCGGGATGGATGAATTCCTGAAGTATCCTCATGTCATTCCTGAAGAGTTGCCAATGATGTTCAGTCTCCCCATCGAAGAGTGCAACCAAGTCGAT
>JAAUYS010000148.1 GCA_014804995.1 Clostridia bacterium | reverse complement strand
TTCTTCATGGTATCCCTGTCTTCGATCACGTACCGCTGTATCTTCTTCAATGCCTCGTCGCCGTCGAGCTTGCCCTCGGCGATGAGCCGCATGTCGTTCTGTACCTCTTCCGTCAGATCGAGGGAGCCGATGTGCGTCCCCGGCAACAGCCTGTACGACATCTCGCCGTACTTCGTGAGCGTAATCTTGCCACGGGACTCCTTCATCAGCGGATACTTCGCCCTGTCGTTCGTCACGTCCGAATACGTCGAGGTCCGGGTCGCGCCTGTACCCACGTCGTGCTTCTCCCATTGCTTCATGAGCCACTTCATGGTCGGCGTGGGCGGCTTCGGCGGGAATCCCTCGTGGACGAAGGGATTTGCCACGGTACCAAGGCCCTTGCCCGCGTCGTCTTCCTCGTCACCGGACTGGAACACCTGCTTCCAGCCCTGCTTCACGGGCACGGAACAACTGCCGACGAAAACCGGATACTCCGTGACGTGGCCGCTCTGCGACTCGTACTCGTAGTCCTCGCAAAGCATCGCGAGGTAGTTCCGCGCAAGGATCTCGTAAATCTGGGGAGCGCACTTGCCGTAAGACTCAAGGGCCTTCAGGCTCGAAGGAACCGACGTGCCCGGCCTGTTCGCGCCGTGCGCGCCGCCCGTCTTGACGTGCGTCTTGCGCGGGCTCTTATGCGTCAGGAGACCCGGATCCACGCCGACCACGCGGGCAATCGAATCGACCAGCGGCAGCAGTTCGTCGAACTGCTCCGGTGTAATCGTCTTGTCCTCCGTACGCGGATAGCTCGTGATATTGGCCTCGTACAGCTTCTGGTACGTATCGAGGACTTCCTTCGCCTTCACGCCCTTGCCGGCCAGCATGGACGACAATCCGGCCAGATCCAATAGCTTGGGCGGCGCCGTCTTCCTGATTTCCTTCTTGTCGACGGTAACGGTCCCCTGACTGTATGACTTCGGCACCTGCGCCTTGTCGGGAAAACTCGGCTCATCCTTGCTCGTGTACATGTTCCCCTTGTCGTCCTTGAACCGATTCTGGTAGAACGGTATCTTCTTGTACTCGGCGACCGCCTTCAGGCCGTCGCCGGTAATCAGGACCATCGCCGACTTCAGGCGGCCCTGCCTCAGCAGGGATTGCCCGTCGCCGTGGGCTGTCGCGATACGCGTGAACTGCATGGTCAGGAAGTCGAACTTTGTACGGTAGATGGCCTTCAGGTACTCGTCGTGCCTATGCACGTCGGGAATCACCTTCGCCTTCTTGAACGCGTCCTGTATGGACTTGGGCGACTCGTCATAGAAATACATACGCCGTATTTCCTTCGGACGGATTCGCAGCTCGTCCAGGATCTCTATGCTAATCAAGCCGCCCTCGCCGGACGGATCGATGTCGCCGCCGAGGTACACGGAATCTGCAGTGGACAGCACGGTCTTCAGGGTCCTCAGGACATCCGTCGTGTCCTTCTTCTTCTCCCGCTTCCATGAGAACTCGGACTCGTCCCAAGGCAGGTTTTTCAGGTCCCAGGAATGGTACTGGCCGGCCTTATCGGCCGGGACCTGCTTGTCGGGATCCACGAACTCGTACAGGTGGCCACGGGCCGGTACGATCGTATACCGCTTCCCGTCGAACGTACCGGACGCCCCGCCCAGCGCCTTCGCGAAGTTCCTGGCCTGTGACGGTTTCTCGCAAATGATTGCAATCAAGTTATCTGACCTTCCTTTCAAGATAAGATTCCAAATTGACGAACAAAAAGAGACTATCCTGGGCCTGTCACCGATAATTGAAACGGCCCAACACGACCTAACGTCCACCCAGCTCGTCCTCCAAGTCCAGGATTCGCTCGATCATGAACAGCACGCCGGACTGGGGCCTGGACCACCCCTGCTCCCAGCTTCGCAGCGCGGGCAAGCCGATATGGAACTTCTCGGCGAACTTGACTTGCGTCAGGCCCGTACGCGACCGCAATTCCTTGATTGTCACATATACTGCCTCCTTGTGGTTTGATATCACCATTATACCAAATCATAAGACATATGTCAATATTTATTACTCTATTTCAGCTCCCGCATGGGCCGTTTCCGATGGCCCTCATGGTTCCGCTTCTGGATGGCGGTCGTCCGTAACCGGGTCAACAGGCCGTCCATGCCGTTCTCCAGGAAATCGAGTCCATCGACGGAATTGACGCTGCCCTTACGGAAACCCAGCCTGTCGAAGATCAGGTACGCGACGGCCAGCTCGATTTCGGACATGGCCAGCGAATGGCCCTCGAGTCGCTCGCTCAGGTTCGTAATCTGCGCGCTCAGGGATTCGTACGTAGCGTCGTCGGACTCGTGGGCCCTGACCATGTCGCGTATGTGCTCGGGCGCGTCGTAGCCCTTCAGGGACTTAAAATAGATGTACGCGGCCACCGCGTCCTTGTTGTTCTTCGCCTCGGGAAACATCTGCCTGGCAATGGCCACTGCGCCCTCTGGAAGGCTCTTTATGAACGATTCCTTGTTGCTGGGCAATCTACCCTTTGGCTTCCCATAAACGTCCCTACGGGGCTTCTGGGGCCCGGAAACGGCCTCCTCGACGAATTCGTGCTCCACGATCGGATCGGGCTCCTCAGGCACCCCGTCGGAAGTTACGGGTTCGTCCGATACATCCTCCGGTACGGCCGCCGGCTGCTTCTTCTTCTGGTAAGCGGCCAACCGTTTCTTGCGTGCGATGTCGTCGACCGTGAATTCAGCCATTACAGTTCACCATCCTCTTCCTCGAGCAGGTAGTTATCGCCACGGGTCAAGCCCAGCAACGACTCGAAACGCGACACCGTGATGTTCTCCAGGCTCTTTACGTTCTGCGAGAGCACGGTGGTGATGTCGATCAATTGGTTCAACCGGCGCACTTCCGCGACGGGCAAGTCGTAATCCTTGTTTTCCCATCGAATCATGTGCAGGACCGCCTCCTGCACGTACTCGCCCTCCGTCATCTCGTGCTTGTCGGCCCAATACTTCAACCGCTCGTAATCGCTCTTGCTCAGAGTGACACGAGGGCGCAGGACCTTGGTCTCCTCAGCCACCTAAGATACACTCTCCTTCCGAAGTACACCAGTCTCTTTCTAGTATACCAAGCAACGGATACCTTGGCAATACCCTCGAATGCAAAAGCCGCAGAGGAAATATCCCCCTGCGGCTGTACGTCAAGCCCTCATGGCGTTCCTTGCATCGGCCCTGTCATAATAGTAAGTTTCGGCCCAAGTTGTCGCTATGAAGAACCTAAACCCGTTCGTATTGTCGCACGTAGACAGGATCGTCGTACGCTCCGACTTGGTCGGCCTGTTCGACCTCAGCGAATACTCGCCGATATCGTCCAGGTGCGACAGCAAATTGTCGTAATCGGCGGAATTGAGCTCGTACGGTACGGTATACAACGCGTCGTACGGATTCACGGTACCCGCCGTCCACACCTTCCACCGTTCCACCCTGTCCGTATAGTACAGGTAGATGTTCGGCCACTTCTCTGCATACGACTTGTCGTGGTAGTTCATCAGGTCGCTGAACGCGACCGACCCGTATGCCATGTGATGCCCGAAGATGAGCTGGTGCGCGTCCAGCAGGGTATCCATGTTCGGATACGCCGGCTTGAATATACTCCCCCACTCGGACTGCTGCTGGTAGATGTTCCGCCAAAGGTAATAGTACACCTCGGGCTCCTGCTCCTGCATGACGTAATAGTCGATATGCGTGTTGGGAACGTATATCCAGCAATCCACGTCCGAATTTATGGACTTCAGTTCCGTGAAGTCCACCTTCCTGCGCATCGGATTCGGCGTCGCCGACGGACTTTCCGGATTCGAAGTGGCATCCGGGCTATCGCCCTCCGCATCCGTACCCGGTACCGCGTTCGGCACGGACAGGTCGTCGATGGACTCCTCACCGTCCGCGAGCAGCGTCTCGCCGTCGGGGACTTCGTCATCGTCCATGAAGGTCATGACCGCGTCCTTCACGTCCGTATCTATCTGGATTTTTTGGGACTCGTTATATTTGTCCATTGCCAGCAGCTCGCTCACGCAAATACAGGCCACCAGGCAGAAGGACAATACTGACAGGAGAAAACCCCGCAAGATGAACCCCCTCTCATTGATTCATGGCTTCAGCATACCGGGCGGGCCTTGCCCGCCCGGTATGGTCACTTTCGTGGGGCAACCGTTCGCACAGCGAGCCGAAGGCTCGTCTGTGGGGACGCCCGACCAACGGGAGGGACGCCCACGAAAGGGGCCTGCTGGAGCCTATGTATGGAAAGTGGGCTGCACTTTCGCACAGCCCACCAACCGTTTAGAACAACTCGTTCTGGCGACGCTTCTTCTTGTACAGCAGACCCGCTGCTGCAATGCCGGCTATCGCCAAGAGAACGGCCAACGTGCCTGCCAAAATCGGACTGTTGTTGTCCACGCCAGTATCGGGAGTCTGGATCGTGGGTACTACGCCCTCTTCGTTGACGAACACGGTCTGGTCCTCGTCGTTCATATCCGCATGGTAGGTGAGCAGGTAACCGTTCCTATCATACAGGTACTCTACGGCCACTATGGACGCGTTCTGCATCCCCGTGGAATCGAACGTAAACGTCAGGGCCACGGTCCCGCTGGACTTGTCGGGCGTAAAGGTCTGTTCGACCGTCGTGCCGCCGTTCGCCAGCGTTATGGCCTTCTGCGTGGACTTGTCGACCAGGCTGCCCCTCATGACGTAAGTCACTCCGGGAATCAGGTTCTCGTATGACACCGTGTCGACCACGGTCGTGGTCTTGCTCGGTTTGGTCGCCTTGTTCCCGCCGTCGACGGTAGCCACGGTACGGATGCGGCCTACGTAGATGCTCTGATCCTCGTCGTTGATGTCCTCGTGCTTCGCCACTTCCTTCTCGCTGGGATTCGGGGTCGAGCTGGGACTCGGACTTACGTCGTCGTCGATGGTACCCGTAATCTCAAAGCACTTCTCGAACACGACCAGGTGCGCGCCCCACATGGTAGTCGAGTCGATCGTAAAGCTCATCTCGACCGTCCCGCGCGTATCGGTAGGCGTGAACGTAGTACTGCTCTTCAACGGATTGCCTTGGGCATCGGTCACGGGCTTGCTCGTGGCCTTGTCCATCAGGGTACCTTCCATCCTATAGGTCTTACCGACCTCCAGGTTGCCGTACTTGACGGTATCGACGATGACCGCATTCTCGCTGGCCTCGGCCATATGGGTCTGCGTGTTCTTGTCGAGCGCCGTGGTACGGACCCACGGACCGTCAGACGGCGGAGGTGTTTCATCACCCGGAGGCGGCGGTGTAGGCGTCGGGGGCGGCGGTGTAGGCGTCGGGGGCGGCGTATCGCCAGGCCTATCGACAAACCGAATCGTTTCATTCGGATCATTCAGATCCTTGGCCTCGTGCAAACTGACCTCGGTCTGGTTGCCATCGGCGTCGGTCTTGACGACCAACAGCTCCTGGAACGCCACGACGTACTGCCCGGCCATGTCGGACGAATCGAACGTGAAGTCCATGGTGATTTCACCGTCAGGATCCGTCGGATTGAACATGAGCTCACGCTCGATATAGTCACCGTGCTCGTCCTTCAGGGTCTTGCCCGAGGAACGCTCCACCAGAGAACCCTTCATCTTGTAGGTGTAGCCGGGCACCAGGTTCGTATACTTGATGGTATCCGTCAACATGGCGGCCTGGCTCACCTGGACTTCCTTCAACGTGACGTTGTCACGTGCGTGCAGGACAGTGGAGAACTCGGGGAACCTCACGGTCTGGCTGTCGTCGTTCGGATCCTCGTGCCTTGCGATCTCGGACTCGGCACGGTACAGGCACTCATATGCGACTGTCCTATGGCCTCCGAGCTCGCGCGCGTCGATCGTGAACGGTACTTCTACGATGCCGTTCTCGGTCTCGGGACTGAACTGTACCGTGACTTCCTCGCTGATGGTCTCGCCGGTCTCGGCGTCGATCAGGTGGCCCTTCACGGTATAGGTCTCACCGGGAATCAGGTTGCGATAGGAAACGATATCGATCAGCTCGAGCTTCTCAATGGTCTGGCCCAGATGGTCGCCCGTCTCCTTGTTCGTCAGCGTAGTACCTATGCTCACGAACTTCAGGGTCTGTTCCTTGTCCTCCCAATCCTGGTGCTGCGCGACCTGCTTGCCGTCACGATACAAGGTATCGAACATTACGATCGTATGCCCGGCCAGGATTGTGGCGTCGATCTCGAACTCGACCGTATACTCGCCCGTAGTACTCTCGGGAGTGAACAGTACGCGCTTCTCCAAGTGAGTCACGCCAACCTGTCCGTCACCGCTCATGGGCACGTGGATACCGGCCTGCGCATGGTAGTCCATGGGCACGACCACGAGCTCGTACTCAACACCAGGCGTCAAGTTCTCGTAGAAGAAGGTCTCGGTCAGACGCGTCGTGGACTCAGCCTTGCCCTCCTTCAGCCCGCTGTCGGTAAACACCGCATTGGACCAGAGTTTCGGGAACCGGATCGTCTGGGACTCGTCATTGATGTCAGTGTGTACGCAAAGCTTCTTGTTGTCGCGATAGCACTCCTCGAACGCCACGATGGTCTTGCCCGTCATGTTGATACCATTGAAGGTGAACGTCAACACGACGGTTCCGTTCGGCGTCGTGGGAGTGAACTCCTGGATAGCGGTGACGGTCTTGCCGTCGACCTTCAGGGGCTCACCGGTCTCCTTGTCCATCAAGGTGCCACGCATCTCGTACTTCGTGCCGGGCACCAGGTTGCTATAGGTCACGGTATCCTCGATGGTCACAGTCTCCGTGGCGTCCGCAATCTGATCATTCGTCACGGCATCCTTGGCGCTGGTACGGATCTTCGGGATATAGATGCTCTGCTCCTCGTCCGTAATGTCCTCGTGGACCGCGATGATTTGGCTATTGTAGCTCAGCTTCTCGTAGAACACGATCTTATGGTCCTCGAGCAGCGTTGCGTCGAACTTGAACGTCAACTGTACAGAACCCGTGGATTCCTTCGGCATGAAGGTCTCCTTGGCAGTAATCTGCGGGTACTCGATACCGGTCAAACTGTCGACCGCGACGCCGGTCACTTCGTAATTGTAACCGGGAGTCAAGTTCTCGAAGTACACGGTATCGACTACGGTCACGTCGCCGTCCTCCGTGGTGCTCACTTCATGGCCCTTCGTCAGATCGCTCAGGGCGGTCGTATGCACCAACGGATAGGTCACCTGCTCGTCCTTGTCGTCCTGGTAATCATGGTACGCCACCAGGTTGTCCTCGGCATCATACAGGTACTGGTACACGGTAACAGTCTTGCCCTCGACCAGTCCCTCGCCGTTGAAACGGATCTCGGTACGCTGCGTGCCCTTCGTATCGGCCGGAGTGAACGTGGTCTTAGAAGAGAACCGCACGAAGTTGCCCTCGTCGTCGGTATAGCCAAAGAACGAACCGTCCTCGGCATCGACGATGAACGTCTCGAGGGTGTATTGGCGGCCAGCTTCCAGGCCGGCATAGGACACCTCGTCGTAAATCAGCGTATCGCGTGACGCGCAGCCGCTCTGGATGCCCGTCTTGCCGTCGAACGCATGCGTGTCGATGTCGGTAGCGCTGTCGAACACGGTACCGAACTCCACGGTCACGCCGTTCTGATAGACCTTGACCGTGAACTTGGCCAAGCCGTAGCCTACGTTCGTATCGGAACGGATCTCCTGAAACTCGTAGATACCGTACGGGAAGGCACCCTGGGAGTTGTCGGCCTGGGTCGTCTGGGTACCGAACTCACCCTTGCCGAACCATACGCCGCACTCGTAGCCATCCATATTGGGCGCATTGGGATCGAGGATCAAGGAATCGCCGGCGAGGACGCGGCTCAACAGGTAATCGTTGCCGTTCGTCGCCCACTCGTGGGCGATGCCCTCGTACTTGCGCTCGTTGCTATCGAAACGGCCATTGTCGTCGGTAATGATGATATGCTGCTCGGGATCCTTGGGCTTCGTGCCCACGGACTCGTGCGGGTTCCAGATGCTGGTCACCAGCCACGCGGTCTTCATGCCCTTCTGGGTATCCTCCGCGCGCTTGTTGAACTGGATGTCACCGCGCGGGATCTTGTTGAACCAACGCAGGAAGGACTTCTCGTAACCATCTGGATCGACTGAATCCTTTGGATACAGCTTCTCGAGCTCCTCGTAACGGGTGCCCGTGATGACGTCGTCGTCGGTCACGGTCGGACGCGTATTGGAATCGACCTTGCGCATCCAGCCATAGGTCACTTTCTCGCCATCATTGCGGATCTGGAACAAGGCCTCGCCTGAATCGAGCACCAGGTACTTGCCGTTCGTGGACACGAAGTTGCCCTTCGCGTCGGTGTACCCGATTTCCTTCAGGCCATACGTACCGTAGACCAAGGAATTATCCAAGGTCTCGGCGGTATACGCCTTGACTTCCTCGTTCCAATGCGTGGTCAGGGTATCCATCAAGGCGCCGGGTGCGAACATCGCTCCCTTGTACTTAACTGGATGATTGCTACGGTTGTACAGCTCGAACTTGACGCCCGCAAGGGACGCGCCGTTCATGCTCTCGGACTTCTGCATGTCGTAATCGTACTTCACGAGCTGCACGTCGCCGGAAATGGGAGTCTCCTCGCAGGGGATGGGACCAAGATCATAAATCTTGCCATTCTCGCGTACGATGAACTCGCGGCGATAGCCACCGTTCAGCAAGTAACCGGTAGAAGGCTCAAGTTCCTTGATCACGTAGGAACCATACGGCAGCAGATCGTTCGATGACTCGAAGTAACCAGTGTCCGCATCGGTCCAGAAGGTAAAGCAGGGAACGGTCTCACTGGGAGCGTACCACGAACCGTTGACGAACACGTCGGTCTTGCTGCGGTTGAACACGCCGAACTTCGCCTTCAGGTCGCCGTCGCCTTCGCCCTCGGACAGCTTGGTTTTTGCATCGACCTTGAGGAACTTGAACCCACCGCGCCAAATAGGCTCGAGTACGGGATTCTTGTTCCAGGAGTTCACCATGACGACCTCTCCATCCGTACGCACCTCGAAACGCGCGGCCCACATGTTGTAATCAACACTGTTGTCGCGTTCCGCTGTCAGCAGGCTCAAGTCCTGCTTACCAAGGTCACCGATCTTCAATACGGTTACGTCGAACTCGGTAGAATGACCATACTGGCCATAATATACCGTCATCTTGAAGGAACCGGATGACGCGTCCACGACGCCCTCGGTCTCCACGACGTCGTCCTCGTCAGCGGGAGACTTTCCGAAAGACGGAGTCTTGTCGGATTCGAACAGGATATCATAGATGCCATGGCCACTGGAATAGCTACGAACATCCAGTTTGGACAAATCCGTATCGTCATCGACGACGAGCTTCAATGCAGCGGACCCGGTAGTCGCGCCGTCGGGCAATGCAACCTTGAGGCCTGTCATGTCCCAGCTCATATCATTGACGGTGAACTCGTCCAAGACCTGTAGATTCAGATCGGCATAAAGCTGGCCCTCTACCTCGACAGGATTGTCATACTCGAAACCGGTAACGGCGTCAGGGATGACCTTGTCCAAACGATCGAACTTTATGGAATAATCGCCCGCACCGTTGCCATAGAACCTCACCCAGGCATCATACGTAAACGTCTTCGTAATCTGGCCATCGGAAGAGGCAGGCACGAACTGCGTCTCGAACTTGATGGGACCGTCATAGTCGACGGCTTCCTCACCATTGCACATCAGACTTGCGGAAATCTTGTAAGTCGCATTGGGCTCCAAGCCGCTATACGTGATAGTATACGTCATGGAATCGGTCTGGCCGGGGAAATATTCACCCAGAGCCTGGAACTGGCCAAACACGTCATCGCGATCGTACAGGACCTCGTCGCCCATACCGAGACTATAGCCAACGGGAGCCTTAACCTCGCGCACGATATACGTACCATAGGGCAACGGCTCGCCATCATACTTGGCATGGCCGGTAGCGTCAGTCGTCATCTTACCGACGACTGCGCCGACGGGATACGTACGCTCATTGATGACGATGGGCTTCAAGGAATCGTTTATGATTTCGAACTCGGCGCCTTCCAGGGACGCGTCACCCTGGCCCATCTTCGTCCAATCCTCCACGGACATGTCGTAGTCGTCGCGCAACTCATCGGCATTGCCACCATCCTTATTGACGACGCGATTGAAGTCATGCTTCCACAACTCGGGAGTACCCGTAACCAACGTAGTCTCCTCGACCGTCACGGGATACAGGCAATACTGGATGGGATCCGTAGAATCCGCGTTCGCCTTGGTCGTATTGTTCACGTAAACCAACAGTGAATCATTGTCGACCGGACCTGTCAGGATCTTGCCGTCCTGATACTGGCCAATGCGATAACCGTCTTTGTAGCCGGGAGGAGGCGAAACCTCGGTAATAGCAATCGTACCGATGGGCCACATAAACTTGCCCGTCTCACGATTGATGAAATCATCGAACTTATAAGTCGCACCGGCACAATTATACTTCCACGAACCGGGCACCAAATCAAACTCATCGCTGAGATCGAAGGAGATACCCACATGATCGCCCAACGAAAGGGTCATCATCTCGAATTCGAACAAAGGTCCGGAATTACTGTTACGCTGCGCCTGAACCTCCGCACGGGTCAGGTTCTCGCCGGCAAAGAACTCGAACTTAAACCTTGCGCCGACAAGACTGGCATCGCCCTGGGCGGACTTCGTAGTTTCAATGGTCAAAAGATCCTCAACAGGATTCAAGGAATCTATATCATACTGAGGATTATCAGGGTCCAGCACATCATACAGCTTCTCATCGAACTTCAACAATTCCAGATCGACGTCATAGAACGGCTCGTCCTCATGATCGTCGTATACGGGAATCGGATCGGTCGTACCGTTCTGCCATGCTTCCGTAACGACGCCGGTCATAGTCTCCGTATTGATGAGGTAACCATAGCTGGGAGGCGTGATTTCCGTCAAGGTCCAAGAGGCACCGATAGGATAGCCGACGAACTCGCTGTACACGCTAGGCTTCAGCTCGTCCGTAAGCGCGCCGTACTTGATGCCCTTGAAACAGAACTTGCCGTCGGACATCACGTCCGCCTCTTCCTCGAGGATATAAGGCTCACCGAGGCCCAAGGCCTTCTGCAGCTTCTCGTCGTCAATCTTGACGGACAGCTTGTACTTGGCGCCCGTAAAATCGTACGCGGGATTGCAGCTGGAAATCTGGGGATACTTGCTTACCTTATAGAAACACAAAGGAGCAAACTCAGGATTTGTAATAATGTCCCCATTCGTAACAGTCGACACGGCCTCGAACGGATCGATCAACGTACCGATCTCGTCGACGTTCGGATTGACGGTGACGGGAGTCTGAGCGGTCTTGATAGTATAGCCCTCGGGAGCCTTCGTCTCGACCCAGGTATACGTACCAGTCACGGCAGTTGGATACTTCTCGATCCACTCATCCAAGGTAAGGACAATCTCACCGGAATCACCGACGACCCAGGAACTCTTGCCACCGATGGTCACGTACCGATTCTTGGGATCCTTCAGACGGAACGTGGCGCCGGCAAGGGCGTTGCCATCGGCATCGACCTTCTGGAGACGGAGCTTGAGGTGAGGAGTATCGGACTCACCCGATGTAGACGGAAATTCATCAGCAGTACAAGTACTGGGCTTCTTTACCTTCCACAAGACCTTATGGAAACCGACACCGGTCTGCGTGGCCGTCCTGGGAGACATCATACCAATAATGGCCCAACCCCAAGCACCATCGCAATCGCTCTTGATGGTCTTGACCTTCATGATAGTCATCTTCACGGCACCGACCCACCATAAGTTCGACGCGTCGACATACGCCTTGACGTTACCTTTGGCAGCACCGCTCGTATAAATCGGAACCAGACCAGAGGCAATCTCTTCAGCGAACGGATTATAAGTGGGCTCGGCAGAATAATGGATATGGGCACAACAAAGGTTGTACTCGGCACGGGCACCAAGACCTGAATTACCATTATTCAGATTATCGGATACACCGCCCCAACCCGCACCGGGCAGCTTCACGTTCACCTTGGTACCATCCGGCTTCGTGAACGCAGCCGTACCGCCTTCCATCTGGACGCGGAATGCGGTCTCGATGGAACGGCCATGGAGGACGTAGCGCACGTCGTCGTTGATGGAACCCGCCTCGATGCGATGCATCGAGTTCACGCGCGTATTTTCATTATCGGACGTGGTACTGCCAATCAACGCCACGTAAGGGCCCGCGATTCGACGCTGGGCATCATAAGAATAGAGACCACCATAACCATCAGCTGATCCATAACTTCCATTACCGGGCAATCTACCGGCATTGCCTTCATAATATACACGGACAGGGTTCGTCGCCGTGAACTTGGTATACGAATCGGGCGTGGTATACGAACAGATGTACTTGTACTTGGAACCCACGACCGGGATATCGTCAAACTGCCAATACCCGTACTTGTCGTATATGCCGTTGAACTGCGCGGTAGTCAAGTTACCGTTCGTACTGCCGCCCTTGCCCAGCATGGAACCCTTCACGGCATAATACCAGTTGATCATGCCGAACATGTCGGTAATATCCATCTCGTCCATAGTACGTGGACCGCCAAGATAAGCAGGATCCTTGTTCAACTTGGACCAGATACGGTCACGCCGGATACCGCCCTGGAAAAGCTGCGGAACCAAGGCCAGCCAACCCTGCGTATCAATAGGATTGGTATAGCCGAGACCCGTTTCCAGGATACCGCCCTCTGTATGCACCTTGACTTCCAAGGTACTCGTCAGGTAAGCGCTATCGAGGAAATACAGGTAGCCATCGTAAGGATCGTACGTCCAATAACTATCCTCGTCGAACCACAGCTCCTCGTACTCCTTCTTGATTGCGCCATCGGCGTACGGACTCAATGGCTTGCCCATGTTCAGGCCATCGGAATACACCTCGATGTCGGGATACAATATCGGATACGTGCCGACTGCGTCGGGCTTCAGCAACTGAACCGCAAAATAACTGGAATAGACGTCCATACGGGCCGTACCTGAAGAAACGGTGGCATCGCTATCGGAATCGATGACGACGTCCATGTACCAGGTATCGTCATTCTCCTCGCGATCCTGCAGAACAGTCATCTGTCCACGCAATACGGCACTCACGGAATCGTCATCGGGAATGTATGACTTCGGAACATAAACGAGGCCCGTATCCCAATCGTAGACGACGTCGTCAACGATCTCACCGTCATTGTTATTATAAGCGAAAGCGACGTCCGTCACCTTGGACTTGCTGTCGTTTTTGATGACATTGAACAGACCAACGTAATAATCACTCTGGCCATCCACGTCATACAGAACGGACATGGACTCCAACTGCGTGGACAACGCTTCGGTCGTCTCGGTACCGTTCACCATCTCCTCCAACGAATCAGCTGCGATGTCACCGATACTGACGTCATCAAGCCGCTCATCATCGTACACAGTGATGGTATTGCCCAAAACGTCGGCAAAGGTCATGTCGTCAACGGAACCGACATTGACGTACTTGGAATCGGCATTCTTAAAAATGTATTCCTTGGTAGCCATGACATCATGATCGGATTCCATGACATCGGAAATGGTAATGACGTCCTTCAAGGGAACGCGGACGTTCTCGTTCTCGTCGCCACGCTCGAACAGCACGTACACCTTTACGTTGTAATCGGGCATGATGAAGGACAGGTTGGCCCCGACCTGGGACCAGGACGTGACCAATGTCTGGCCGTCCTCCTCGGTCACGGCGAACTGTGCAACGGAATAGCCTTCGTCGGTATACGCTTCGATCTCGACGGCATCGCCGGGCTCGAAGTAACGGGAACCCTCGAGTCCGGTATCGGCGAACGTGGAATAGCCATAATTCGTCAACATCAAGCTGACGGAATAGCCATGCTCGCCGGAATCGTCGGACTCGCCGCAGGCTTCGCAGACGGGCTCGTCGGCCACGGTATCTGCGTTGTCTTCCACGGGAGGGCCAGTGGGATAGATAGCGTTTTCACACCCTTCGCAGATCGGCTCGTCGGTGGACGCGTCAATCACCTTCTGGACCTCGTTCTGGGGTACGTCGGCCCCGGATACGACCTCAGGCTCCGCAGCGTCCACCTGTACGCTGTTGGAGCCGTCGTCCTCGGAAATAATTTCGACGTCACCGCTATCCATGTCGGCCGCGAACACTTCCAGGCTCAAGCCCGAAACCACGAACATCACGGCCAACAAAAGACTCAGAGCACGCTTCAAGGGCGTAATCTTAACCTTATGACTCATAGAAAGCAGTCTCCTTTCTTCTATAACGATGTAGTCCTATAAGAACTCTTATTTTTAGTATAGACATAAACGAAATCCATGGCAACACCTACGATGACGATTTCATGCGAAAGCGCCCCTGCCAAATACAGGGGCGCATGCATACGCGGCGCCTGGCTACGGCCGATATCAAAACGGATTGTCCTCGAAGTCCTCGATATCGAAACCGCCGTCCTCGAATCCGGTCCCACCGTTCGCGACCACGGAACCGAAATCATGCATCTTGTCGGACACGCGCGGATCCTGCTCGTGCTTCGCCCGCCAATTCGCGGTACCGGGAACGGCACTGCCGTATGCCCGCTCATCGGCCTCTTCCCTGGCCTCGACGTACTCCTCGGATACCTGTTTGTCCAGGGACTTTATCTTGGTGTCGATCTGCCGCGACAGGTCGTCGTACCATACGACGCAAACGTCTCCGCCACTGGCCGCCTGCTGCAAGCCATACAAATACGGAATCCCCGCTACTGCGTCCTTGTCCATGCACATATAAACCGAATTCGCGGTCGGATCGACCAGCATCGCGCCGTCGTGGCTTTCCCGGAACTCGTCCATGAAGGCCTCCGGATCCTTGAGCAGGGACTCGGCCACCGGATGCAGACCACCCTCGTTCGCTATAGTATAATTAATGGCGTCTCGCATCATCATGCCTACCGCGACCTGGTCGTTGTTCGAATAGTCCACGTTGAAATTGGAGAACCCGTAGTCCCTGTAGCCCTTCAGGCAGTCGTTCGGACCGAAGTCCTGGTTCGGGTTCTCGCTTGCGACCTTATCCAGGACCTCTGGCGCCAGCCGATCCTTCAGCTGACGGCCCGTGGTCTCGTACCATACGAAATCGCAGCCCCTATGCCGAAATGCCTCGGGACCGCCCCTCTCCACCATCTCGTCGAAGACGTCCTCGACGGCGCCCAGGTTGCGACTGAACGACACCTCGTCCGCTGGTCGATAGACGGTGATGACGCCGCTATGGTTGCGTGCCTCCTTCATGAACGCGTCCCTGTCCTCCATCAAATCATGTCCAATGGGTGTCATGCCGTTATTCTCGGCCAAGCCCATCATGAACGACGTCACGACATGTGCCATCACGGCGTCGCTCTCCTCGTGCAACACGATCCTGTAGTCCTTCACGCCCTTCAGACGATCGGGTAGCGGATCGACGGACTTGCCGTCGACCTGTCGGTACTTCTCGTCACGGCATCGCTTCGCCTCGTTCGTCACGAGCATGTGATTCTCCAGGCTTTCCTTCGTGAACTCGTAATTGGGTCCCGATATGGGGTTCATCTTGTTGTAATACTCTATCTTCGCGCGCTCCTCGGGCGTCTTCGCGAACTCGAGATCCTTCGGCAGCATGGCCAGTACGCACGAATTACCCTTGCCGTCCTTCTTCTCGAACAAGTTCGTGGTAAACGCGATCGCGCAGCCCTTGGCAGTCGGTACGGTCGTACCGACACCCCTCATGATGTCGACCTGGTTGGTCGTGTAATACACGCCATGATCCACGTACTTGCCGTTACGGGCGGTATGGCTCGACAACGAAGGGTTCGTCTGCGCCCGTCCGTTCCTTGCGTCCTCGACAGTCAGATTGGACTGGTCGACCTGCAGATCGACCCAGTAACCCAGAATCTTGCCATCCGCGTTCTTCTTGACCTGCTTGTCGGAAATCATCGCGATCACCGGAACGTTCTTCATCTCGCTCTTACTATTGAACTTAGCCATACAAACCATCTCCCAAAACAAAAAATACTATGACCAATCTCAGTATAGCATACGTCCGGATACATGCCAACGGTTTCAAAAACAAATCAAGCAGGCATGCAAAACCAACACGGACGAAATAGCCGCCCGGACTAAGTCCGGACGGCTACGTCGATTACAGTTCTTCTTTTTTCTTCTTGTCCATCCAGAAATAGACGCCGATGCCGATACCAGCGACCGCCAGCACGCCAAGCAAGCCATACAGCCAGCCTACGTTACTGGACACGCCTGTATTGGGAGTGGCGTACTTGTCCGGGTTTGCCAACGCGTCGTTGTCCGTCGTACCGCTACCCGTGGTAACCGTAGTAGTAGTACCATTGCCGCTGGACACGGTACCGCTTCCGCTATTGGTACCCGTGCCTACGCCTACCCCGATGCCACTGCCGACGTCACTGACGGCACCGTCACCCGGTACGGCAATGATGCCCGTACCCAGATTATTCTGGTTGCCATCGGCCTGGCCACCCGAATTATCGTCACCGTCATCGCCGGATCCGGCACCGCCCTGGCCCCAACCGGACCCGGACGTGTCGTCATCGCCGTCGTTCCAATCGTCCGACGGATCGTCGGGATTGTTCCAACCGGGACGATCGTTGTCTATGTCGTCCGGTTCTGAAGAAACGTCACCCGAACCGGCAAGCCTGTTCGTGATGATCCAGGTACCGTCGTCTTCCGTTACCTCGGAGACGAACGCCGCGTCCGCGACCTGCTCCACGGTATACGTATGATCCCTGAGCAGTTTCTCGAACTTGTACGTCCAACCGTCGGACTTCGTGACCTCTGTCGGCGCGCCGAACGGCTCCCCATCACGGTACAACTGCACCTTCACGCTATCCGGGATCCTGCTCGCGTCGCTCACGTTCCAGAGGATCTTCAGACTCAGTTCCTCGTACCACTTATCGACGTACTTGTTCGTGATGGTCCAGTTGTCGCCGTCGTTCCTGGCAACGGTCTCGAACTGCTCGAGATCCGTGACCTCGATAACCTGGTAATCATATGCGTCGTCAAGGCCCTTCCAGGTATACTGCCAACCGTTCTCGTCGTTCAGGCTGACGGCTTCGCCGACGGGAGCCCCGCCAATCTTTAATTGCACGAGCACCTCTGCCGGGACCATCTCGGGACGCTCCTCGAGGACCGTATCGCCCAACGTACCGTAGATGCCGAGGCCATACTTCTCGTCAGTCTCCTTGTCACCGGAACTTGGCGTACCCACGGGCTCGAAACGCCACTGAGGTACGTTGTCCCACACCTTCACGACCTTGACCGTCTTGCCCTCGTCGGGCAACGGAAAGTCATGGTTTATGATATTGCACACAGTGCCATTGTTCCTGTATTCCACGAACCGCCAGAACCCTTCGGGTACCTGTGGCTCGTCCACTGTCCAGTCGTACGCCCCGTCAAGCTGCGTCCAGGTATAGGACCAGTCGTTGAAGTCGCTCACGTACAACAGATCGCCGTAGGCTTCGCCGTCACGGTACAACTGCAGGGCAACTTCGTCGAACGGTTCCCGCCCGTTCTGGATATCCTGGGATACGTTGACCGTCAGATCGATCGGATCCGGCACGATAGGCTGCGCCCTGAACGTAATCGTCACGTTGTTGTGGCCGTCGTTCGCAATGTCTACGTCCCAGCCCTTGACATCGTCCACGACCTCGACCGTGTACTCCTGGCCCTCGCGCAAGCCATGCCAGCTATACCGCCAGTCATGCTCCTCGTTCACGTCGAGCGCCTGGCCGAAGATGATGCCGTTCTCGCGGAGCAGCAACTGCAGGTTCTCGGGCTTGTCGGTCCTACCATACTCGTCCTCGAACACGACAATCGTGGAAAGACGGTTATACTCGCCCTCCGGGAACACGTCGTCGAGCGTGATGACGAAATGGTTGCCTTCCCTCGTCACGGTCTTCTCGAAACCTTCCGGTACGAGGTCCGCCGGAATGTCCACGGTCCAGTCGGGATCCGCGTCGGAATCGGTCCACTCGTAATGCCACGCGTTCTGCGTGCTCAGCCGCACGGTCTCTCCGAAGACGCCATTGTCGGCGTAGCGCTGGACGTCCACGTACAGGGGATGGTCCAACGTATCGTCGTTGATCCACACGACGTCAACCACGACGTCCGTCAGCTCGTTATAATAGTTGTTGAACTGGATTGCCTGCTCGGTATTTCCGCCGGCGACGCTGCCGTCCGAATTCTTCAGCCTCGTGTACTTGTACGCGGGCTTCAGGTGGCCGCCCTCGTCGATCATGGTCACGACCGCGCGGAACTCGCTCTTGTCGTACGTCATGCCTGGCGTCCTTCCCTGGACCTGACGCACGACGTAGCTATACTCGCCAAGGCTCGTATACTGGATTGCGTCGAACTGTCCGTACCCGGCCCAACGACCGTTGATCTCGCCTACGCCGGCGAACGTCAAGGTCTCCACGTTCTCGCCTGGCATCGGGACGTCGTCTCCCTCGGGCACGATCTCGAACTCGAAGGCACCGTTGTAATTGTCACCCTCCAGGTTCAAGCTGAACGGTACGTTCGCGAGGCCGTCCGTCGGATGGTACGTATTGACGAACTTGATGGAACCAACCCTCTCGGACTTTACCTTCGCGCCTTCGGAATTCACGACGCGGCTATACGTGACGCTCTTGATTGACATCGTGGACGTGCCTTCGCTGTTCGTGGCCACCACGGTGATCTGGTATTCGCTCTTGTCGTATTCCATGCCCGCGATGTTTCCGACCTTCTGCTTCACCAGGTACGTATACGTTCCAGGAACGCTGTACAGGGCACTACCAAAGGTCAGCTTGACGGTATTGATACCTTCATGGCTCGCCACGACCGATTGGTCGATCGGCATGGGATAGTCCTCATGGATCACGTCCCCATACTCGTCCGTGCGGTTCTCTACGGGCTCTATCGTATACCGCAGATCGGTCTTCCCTTCGCGCGCGTCGCCCTCGATCACGCTCTGCAGCTTGAACTCCTGCGTCACTTCGCCGAACTCGGGCTTCGTGTACTTGGCAATGAAATACATGATGCGGTCGGCAGTATCCTCGTAATGGCTGCCGGTGTACTCCCAAATCTCCAGGTTCGTCTTGGCCTTGAGGGCCCCCGAATCGTCGGACGTGACAGTGACGTTCACGCGATAGGTCAACGTATTGTAGTCCATGTTGCGGTTCGAGCCGGGCACGGAAGTACCGTCGTACAGGCGCACCAGGTACAGGTACTTGCCGGGCTTGTCGAAGACGATGTCGTCGAACTTGGTCGACTTGAACAGCACCTTCGAATCATAGGACTTGGCATCGTAACTGATCGTCACGTCACGGTTCTCGCCCTGGTAAGGAGCACCGTCGACGGGCTCGATCGTGAACTTGAAGTCGCCCGTGTAATCGGCCGCGTCGCCAGTCAACCGCATCGTGACGTCGAAACCGGCCACCGTGACGGTCTGCGCGTTGAACCTGTTGTCGAACACGACGCCGCCCGCAGTGGACCCATTGGCGGACGTACCGTCCCTGCCGATGAACCTTGTCGTCTCGGACGTAACCACGAACTGCGTACCATTGCGCTCGACCGTTACGGTCACGTCGAACACGGACCTGTCCCAATCGGAACCGGTACGATCGTTCGCGACCTGCACGACGGAATAGGAATATACGCCGGCCTTCGTATAGACGATGGGGTTGAATGCCACGGTCTGCGTACCGTTTTCCTTATGGTATGCGATGGACTGGACCTCGCGCGAAGAACCATTAGACAGCAGATGAGATGCCTGCAGCTCGTACCGGAAGGTAATGTCGTCATACGGGGTCGTACCGGTAAGATTGCTCGTGACCTCTATGGTGTACGTAGCCGCGTCCACGGCCGTATTCGTGACGGTCACGACCTGATCGGAATTCAACGTACCGGTTCTGTTGCTGGTATACGTAGTGACGAAATCGGAATGCTCCGTGGTCTGGGTCACGGTATAGGTGGCACCCTTCAGTATGTCGTCGAACACGACCTGTTCGCCCGCGCCGATGCTGAAATGGAACTTCCTCGAATTCGTGCCCTTCACCATGCTGGGCGCCTGCGCGCCATCCGGCATCTTGACATTTGACGTGTCCAGGCTGCTCACGTTGCCCTGGATCAGCACGTCGTACTCGAACCGGTTCACGGAAGTACTTCCCGCCAACTCGTTACGAATGGTCAAATCATAATATTCGGGCGGCGTCTCCAAGGGCTTCTCCACGGCGGTATCCGGAGAAATCGTCGGAGTCGGTACCGTCACCTCGGGCACGGTACCGGTGTACTTGACCATGAACGCCAGACTCTCGCGCTGTCCCGCATGCACGGAACAGGTTGCGCTCGCATTCACGAGCTCGTAATCCTTCTCGCTCGTACGGCACGTAGCGGTAATCTTCGTGCCGGGCTCCACGTTATATATAATCATGGGCTCGCCCACGAACACGTTCACGTCGGCCATGCCGAACTCGTTCAGGCTGATCTTTCCCTGGCTGGTACTCACGAAGTACTCGTCGGAAATGCCGTTCGACCCGGCCTCGAACTCCAGGCGATAAGTAAATCGTGTAAGATCGCCGAAATAATCGGAACCGTTGTCATGCGGTACGAACGACACGCTCATCTCAACGCTGCCGGGCTTCGTCACCGTGACCAGGCCATTGTTGCCATGGTAGACGGTCACGTCGTAAAGGCCGTTCATCTTGTCGGTCAGGGACACGTACTCCAGCGTCCCCGTGACGTTCTGGGCCTTGTCCACCTGGACCTTCGTAAAATGCCTGTAAAACTCATTATCACTTGCGGGAGTGAAATAGGCCTTGCTCTCCCGCGTGCTCAGGAACGCTTCGACGGAACCCGTATCCTGG
>JAAUYS010000147.1 GCA_014804995.1 Clostridia bacterium | reverse complement strand
CGTACGTCCCGTGGCGGTCATATTCGTCCAAAAGAAAGAGGGCGCTATGCGCCCTCGCCGTTCCTGTTCTTCTTTACCTTGTTCAGCATGATTGCATTGACGATGATGTAAATCGTGTGCAGGCCGATCAGCAGCGCGCTGTACTTGATTTCGCGCGTGAGTTTCTTTTCGGTCATGTTCGGTCCTCCTTTATATGTCGTTTCCTGGCCTTCTGATGGGCCTGGGAGACGTTTTATACGTTCGGCAGGGTAACTTGCCGTATGGATTGAAAATCGGTTTTAGGGGCATCAGAAGCGATTTTAAGGTTATATGTTAAGATCGATTTATATCGTCGCGTGCGATTTCGAAGGAACGTAGTGACTGAGAAATCGCACGTAAGGGTATCCAGCCGTTTACGGCTGGGTTAGTCGATGCCATGGAGATGTCACTTTTCCGGGGACATTCGTACCCGGAAAAGGGGCACCCGGCCGTAGGCCGGTCAGACGTATTCGATCGAGGGCATCACGGGTTCGGGAAGCTGCATTTCCTCGATCTTCTTTTCCCATTTTTGGACGAACTCGTCCTGGAACGGCTGTTTCAGGCAGCCGCCGCATACGTGCTTTCCGTCGACGAAGTAGAACCGCCCGGGGCGCCAGAACTCGTTGTACTTGATGTTCTCCTGCAGGTCCTCTTCGGCGACGTGGTTCACGACGTAGGTCTCGTTGAGGTAGACGCCCACGCAGGTGTGTATCTTTCCCATGTCGTTCAGTCCTCTTTTTTCGTGATTCTTATCGTGTCGTCGTCATCGTACGGTTCGGCACGGTAGCCGATTCCAGTAACCCAGTCGACGATTTCGTCGATGTCGATGTCGGCGCCCGTGGCGTCCAGGTCCACGAAAGGCTTGTCCCTGGCGACGATATTGTTCGCGATGGCCTGCATGACCTGGTTGTACGTCCATTTCGGACGTAGGGGCCCGTCGGCCGTGCGTTCCTGCAGGGCGAGGCTCCCGGTCTGCGGCAGTACCGAGGTGAAGTTGATGTTCTTGCGGATCATGACGTCCCGTTCCGCCCTGGCGTCGTCCCGGTCCCTGTACCAGTCCGTCGCCGCGAGCAGCTTGTTGTTCTGTATGAAGATGTAGCGGTAGAGTATGTCGTCGTGCGTGACGTTCGGTCCGTGGACGTGTGCCGTGGTTTCCTCCTCGTGGTCCTTCGTCTTATTGAAGTACAGCGTGATGTGCTCATGCAGTGCGCTGATGTCGGAAGCGTACAGTGTCTGGTGTCCGTAGGGAATGATTTCGTCCATTTTTTATCTCCTTTACTTGAATTTGGTTCTTATCGCGTTGGCCGCGTCGGCAAAGCCGTTCTCTTCCAGGTAGTCCGTGACTGCGCTTACGGTTACGGCGTCGTATTCCCCAGGGTCGAGCGTGCGCCGGTATCCCTCGTATGTCACGACGCCGGCGACGAGCTTGGTCGTGCGGCCCTCGCTGTGGTCGTCCTCGTCGAGTTCGTCGAACGTGAACTCGTAGTCCGGGTGTCGTTTCGACATCTCGATTACGATCGGCTTGAGGTCGTTGTCTTCTTCGACGGATCCGTATTCGACGTCACCGAAGACTTCCTTGTCGTCCTGGATGCCGAACGACATTGGCCCGTCCGGTGCCGCCAGGCCGGACACGTTCAGGTCGTCGACCAGGCCAAGCAGGTCGTTCAGTGTCGGCTGGCCATTCAAGGGCCTTGCTGTCAGCCAGTAGCTGTACTGGTCACGAATCATTACAATTCTCCTTTCATTGCGCGCCGTGCGATGGGGATGCAGTACTTGGGAATCGCGTCCTCCAGTTCGGCGTCGTTCTTCTCGGACGGGGGCATCTTGAGCAATACGCGGGCTCGGGTGGAGCTGAGCTCCACGAGCCTGTCCGGGAGTTCCGGGATGACGATGAACTTATCCGCGTGCCTGGCCAGCATGGGGTTGGATCCCATGAGCCTTTCGACGTCGTCGCCGTTCCTTGCGGTCACGACGAACCAGAACCGGTCCATGAACGATTCGGCATTGTGCCAGCGGGGGAGGATCCTCAGCTTGTCCGAGCCAACCAGGAACGCGAGTTGCCTGTCTTTGTATATTTCCTGTATCCGGCACATGGTGTCGTAGGTGTGTCCACGGCCGTCGTCGCCGAACTCGCCGTTCCATACGGCCATTTCGGGGTGACGCGACGCGATTTCCTGGAGCATCATGTACCGGGCGCGTTCGGAAAAGCACATGGGTTCCTTGAGCCTGTCGCATTTCCTGCGCACGTAGGCGTCGCTCGAGGGGACGAACAGTCCCGACGTGGCGCCGGACTGTTCCATCGCATGTACCATGAGCTGTTCGTGGGCCGTGGTCGGCGGGTTGAAGCTGCCGCCGAGCACGACCATTGCGTCGTTTTCGAGTCTCTTTGTCATGTTTTTTCTCCTTTTCGTTGTCGTTTTATGTATGAGCCCCGAAGTATGCACTTGGGAGCGAAGCGACCTTGTGCATACTCGCCGCCGTAGGCGGCAGGGGCTCTTGCGTTATCTTTCTATCCAGGTAGCGAGCCTGTTGAACTCGGCCATCTTTTTCTGTTCGATGCATAGCCAGTCCGGGTCGGACCAGTAGCACGTGAAGAATTCGTTGATCTTGTCCTCGACCTCGCTGTCGGACATGGTCGCGAGGGCGTCCGCCGACGCGAGTTTCTTTTCAAGTAGCAGTTTCCTGGCCTTGACGCTGTGGTTGGCGTACTTGATTTGGAACGTCATGTCATCCCTCCAGTGCCTTTATGTTCTCGGACTCTTCCGTGAGCATGGCCATGAATCCTTTCAGCTTTTCGGCGTGCTCCGATGCCTTGATCTTGAGCATGTTGAGGACGTAGAGCTTGGCCATGGACATGCTGTCCGTCTCGATGGTCTCGTCGATCGTATCGACCAGGTCGGCCCAGTCGTGGGCCATGACATGGTACTTTTGTTCGCCTCGCTTGATTATCGTGACGTGCACCTGTTTGTTTTCGAGTTCCTGGAAGTCTCTGTTCGTATGGGACTTCCAGTGGTCCTCGACGGGCGTCGTACCGAGCCTGGTCCTCAGTGCCTCGTGCGCGGCGGCCTTGTCTTCGAAGATCCAGTCTTCGGTGATAATCCTGGGCGGACCGTGTGGGTCGTCGTCGAGCATGACTTCGTACATGGGTTTCGCGGCCGGTATTTTCATGGTCCTGTCCAGGCCCACGACCGTGCCGGGCACGGCCTTGTTCCTGTTCACGAGGAATATAGGTTGGCCGTTCTCGAACTTGGGCATTTTTCTCACTTTCCTTTCCTTGCGATGGCATCCTTGGCCGATTCTTCGTCCGTGAATATCCATCGTTCGTCGATCCATGCAATCCGTCTGAAGTCGGGCGTCCTGCGTTCGATCAGATAGGCCGTGGTCGTCTCGCCATCGGGTGCGTTTATCTTCTTCGGTCGCGGGTCGTGTATCTTTGCGGACACTGCCGTTCCGTCGCGGACGACGAATACGGTCTGGTTTTCTTCGAATACGGGCATGTGTGTTCCTCCTTAATCCGGGTCGCGGATGTCCTCGCCCTTCACGGTGACCTTTTCCGTGTATTCGTCGGAGTGGGCGTCACCGTAGATATATATGTTGATGACGTCCTCGTCCGAGGGGCCCTCGACGAGGCACAGGTCGATGATCGTGCCGTCGTCGTTCTCTATGTCGATCGACACGCCGGGATAGTACGTGACGCCTTCGGCGGGCTTGAAGTCCGGCCCCTTGTCGAGGTAGTTCTCGTGGTACGGCGTGGGCATGATCCTGAGCTTGCCGCATCGCGTGGTGACGTAGTGAGCGTCGCCCGTGCCCATGCGCTTGAGCTCGGACAGGTAGTTCAGGACCGTTATCTTGAGGTTCATGTCGCCGAAGGACATTTGGGCCACGGCGTTTATCGTTTCGGTCAACGTCATTTCGTTTCCTCCAGTTTCCTGAGTTCTTTTGACATCATGTCGTCCAGGCTTTTCGCGAGCATGTGTCGATCCTTGGCCTTTACCTGGATATAGGACAGGATGCTCTTCTTGGCCTCGTCCACGTCGTCCGTCCGGATCGTCATGCTGACGGGTCTTACCAGTTCCATGGGACTGTATGCGGATACGTGGAACTTGTCTGCGTCGCATCTCGTCACGGTGACGTGTACGAGCCGGGTCCGTAGTTCCTGTGAGCCGTTGTTGGTTTTGATCCAGTTGCTCAGCATTGACGGTTCCTCTTTCTCGTGACGTATCCCGTGAACAGGACGTAGTCTTCGGGATTCCGTTCGATGGCACCCAGCATGTCTTCCGACATGACGGTCTTCTTGTCGATGGGGGAGAAGGAGAACTCGCCGGGCCAGAATATGGCGAACGGCCCGTATGGCGTGTAGTCGTTGTCGGCCATCCGTACGGCCTGTTTCAACTGGTGGGTCCTCAGGGTATCGAGTTCGATTTCGCCCGGGGCCTTCCGGTCGATGCCGTTCGGCCATAGGCGCCATATGGCGTCCATGAGGTTCTTCATGACGTCCTCGTTCCATTTCCTGGCGGCGTCGACGAGGCCGGCCGTATCTTTCTTTCCAAACGTGATTTCGTCCGGTACGTAGTGCAGCTCGAAGTCATGTTCCTGGTCGAAGAGGGTCCTGATGTTGTCCGTCGCGATTTCCCGTGCGTCGGGCCCTTCGATCATGTTCGGTTCCATGTCGATCGTCTCGAGCGTGGTCAATATCGTCATGTCCTGTCTCCTTTCCCGAACGCGTCGGTGTACGTTTTCCTTATGGCCCAGCGGAACTCCTGGATGGCGGTTTTATAACAGGGTGCCGATGCGGTGCGGATGCAGAGGCCGAAGTCGTCCTGGCTGTTGAGCCTGTCCGTTTCGATCAGGTACGTGTCGTCGGTATCTACCTTGCATGAGATCAGGTATGGCCCTATCATGACGCATAACGCACCGGACGTGTCGACGTAGGTGCCGGGCAGCTTGGCATCGATGAGGGGTTGCAGCGTCTTCATCTCAGTTACTCCTTTCCTGGATCGTGGCGGCTGGACCTCGGCCCTGCGGGCCAAGGTCCGCCTCGTGGACGGCAAAGCCGTCCACGTATATCTCCTTGCGTTCGATCAGGTTCCTTATTTTTTGTACGTCGTCCCATGGGATGTCGTGGCACGTGAATCCGGTTCCGTACATGTAGTCGAAGCCGTCATGGTCCTTGTCGTATAACAAACCGTTGCGCTTGAGCAACTTCCGGCGTTCCTTCATGCCGAGCGTACGGCCCATGGCGGCCTCGGTTTCCCGGATCAGTTCTTCCTGCCTTGGCGTGCCGACGTGCATGACGTTGTCATGGTACCGTTCCCATAGCGACATGGCCGTTTGGTAGGTCGGATCGTCGGACAGGTCGCGGATGTTCTTCAATATCTGTCCCTTGTAGGCCCAGCCGGAGTTCGTCTCGAAGTGACCGGAGCAATGGAGCTCGTGGCGCCTCTGGGTCAGGTTGTTGGTCAGTATCATCGATATCCTTACCGGGTTCCCGTGGCCGGAAACGTGGAACTCGACGGTTCCCGAGTATATCCTGTCAGGCAGTCTCATGCTTTTCCTTACCCCTGTTATGTTTGTTATAGTATTCCCTGGCCTTGGGGAGTGTCTTCCCGATTTGCGTGCGGACGTCGTCCCATACGGCCTGCAGGTCGGCCTTCACTTCGGGCGTGAGCCTGTCGCTTTCTTTCGTGAAGCCGTCCATGATGGACGTTACGTCCCGTTCCAGTTTGTCGATTTCGACAGGTTCCTTGGCTGTCCATTGGAAGAAGAAGGTGCCGCGTCCGGAGTACAGGCCGTCGAACCAGACACAGAGCCTGTTTTCGTGGTCGACGCAGAAGTACGCGGACAGGCTGCAGTGCTGGATGTCGGGATCCTTCTTTGCGGCGGAGCATTCGAACCTTCTATGGTTATTTTTCATCACACGTCCTCCGGGTCCACGATCACGAAGTCGTTCGACGCGGTCGTGGTCATTTCCTGGTATACGTCTTCCGTCCGGTTCCGGATGTTGTCCATGTGCCTGAGCACGATGGCAATCAGGTTGCGCTTGAAGTAGCGCATGGGGGAGCGCACCATGCGATCCTCCGAGCCTTTCTCGGGCGTGAACGGGGTGGACTGGTAGTATTCGTGCCGGTCGCCCTGTACTTCGATTGAAATCGTCGACGTGGCCAGGTACGTGCCGTCCTCCAGGTCGTACATATTGGCCTCTACGTTGTCGGCCTTGTATTCGGTAATGAGCCTCATAAGAAAAAATCTTCCTTTCCGTTTGTGTTTGCCGTGTATCGGCCGTTCTTACGGCTGATTCCGTGCGTGTGTCCGTATAGTTCGAATTCCATATTGTGTTTTCCTGGATACCGTGTTATAATGGTTATATATTTCAAAAAGGAGCGTGGTTAGATGCCATTCTTGATCGCCGGATTCTTTTTACTTATTATCTTTTTCCTGAAGCAGGTACGCGTCGTGCCGCAGACGCAGGTGTACGTCATCGAGCGTTTCGGCAAGTACAGGTGCCAGTGGCAGGCGGGCCTGCACATCAAGGCGCCGTTCATCGATCGTATCGCGCGTAAGGTCAGCCTGAAGGAGCAGGTCCTCGACTTCCCGCCGCAGCCCGTCATCACGAAGGACAACGTCACGATGCAGATTGACTCCATCGTGTTCATGCGTGTCCAGGATCCGAAGCTGTTTACTTATGGCGTCGAGAATCCCATCGAGGGCGTCGGCGCTTTGACCGCTACTACATTGCGTAATTTGGTCGGCAACATGACCTTGGACGACACGCTTACGAGCCGTGATAACATCAATGGTCAGATGAGTACCATCTTGGACGAGGCTACCGATCCATGGGGCATCAAGGTCACGCGCGTGGAGCTGAAGAACATAATCCCTCCGGCCGAGATCGAGGAGGTCATGACCAAGCAGATGAGGGCCGAACGCGAGAAGCGGCAGGCAATCCTGGAAGCCGAGGCACACCAGCAGAGCGTTACGATGCGTGCAGAGGGCGACAAGCGTGCTGCCATCCTGGACGCCGAGGCGGACAGGGAGTCCGACATCGCGAGGGCCCATGGACGTGCGGAGAGCATACGTCTCGTGTATGAAGCGGAGGCCGACGGTATCCGGAAGCTGGCCGAGGCCGGCATGACGCCCGAGGTACTCGCGCTTAAACAATTGGACGCGTTGAAGGCCGTGGCGGACGGCAACGCGACGAAGATCTTCATGCCGACCGACCTGGCCGACAGCGTGGGGAAGATGGGCATGTTCTCCGATGCCCTGGGTACCATGAACAAGGACGGTGCCAAGAAGGTGCCGCCCAAGGTCGAGAGGAAGGTCGACGCGTGCGCGAAGTCCCAGTCCAGCCAGGTCACGAAGAGAATCGTCGAGGATCGGGGGCAGGTGGTGAACGATGCTGAGGACAAAACGGCTGGCCGATAAGCCTTTGCCTGCGTACAAACGTGGCTCATGCCGTTGGCCCGACGACGATCGGGGCCTGGACGAGCCCGACTTCAAGGCTGTGGAATACTTACTGGAGGCCATGGAAAGGGATGGTTCGGATGCTGGAGGGCCTGTGTTGGCTCTTCGACAGGATGTGCGACGGCCTGGATGCCATGTGCGACGTCTTCGACAAGGGATGCGACGTGGCCGGGAGGTGCGTCGACAAGGTTGACGAGCTGTTGGGCTTTGACGATTGAGGAAGTCCGGGGTGATGAACCCCGGACTTTTTGGTTTCCATTTCATTGACATTTGGTTTTATAGTTCCCATAATTATGTTATGATTTTTGATAAAATTTAATTCAAAAATCTTTGTCAGTTAACAGGTCAACATGACTGGATGTAACACGCATCCTCTATCCCATTTCATTGGGACTTCTTTCTTGATAATTTGATAAGCAGCATTTAAATCCGCATTGATCAGCAAACCATTATTGCTTTTGAACAGACCGCGCTTGACGCGTCTCGATTTGTCATAATAACAAGCATCCGGTTTTTCATCATCTATAAAACTTGTACCGCTGGTATAGCTTTCCTCAACCATCTCTACGGCTATGCCACGATCATTAGCTTTATAGCACAACATATCAATAAATGTCTTAAACGGAATGCTTGTGAAATTTTGACGAACCTGTTTTTCGACCTGACTGTTGGCAATGCCAAAATTAATATTTTGTTTCCAACCATTATTATGACCAATAATAACTTTCGTAACATCATGTTCGACGCACCAGTCTATGATACGTCTACTAGCCTTATGCATGTAATCTATTATTTTAGCCGATCGTTTATTGCTCAATCGATTAAGCCTATTAGACTTATGTGCATGATTACAAATCATCAGTTCGGACTTCATGTCAGCTTGTCTCTTATTGTAATATTGGTTGATCGACTTGATTGGCTTTCCATTGATGCAAAACGCATCAGCTCCGAAATTGTTAGCAACACATGCTAAGTTGTTGACTCCAATATTGATGCCTACGACATGGCCATTAGATGGTTTTGCATTAGGTGTGTTCGTTGTGTACACGATATGGATGATAATACATCCCTGATCGTATTTTATGTTGATTTGTTGGAATGTTCTGAAATTTTTGTTTTGAATGAAGAAAGGAACCATTTCGAATCCGTCGAAAACTTTCGGGAATTGAATGATGTTATTTTTGAACCTACAATTTTGGTTTGTAAGATATAAGTTAAAATAGCCGTCCTTACGCAAATAGCCAGGCAATTTAGGCTTTCCCGTGAATTTGTCTGGATTTTTATGATATGAACGCAATGCGGCTTGATAAGCCTTGAAATTACTCACCAGGACTCGCAACGTTTGTTGGGCGCACTGAGCCGTCGGCATATTTTTGTAATCCGGATAGACGGTATCAGTCTTGAGAATTTTATTCAACTGCGTATACTTTAGGACTTTACCCGTGTTACGGTATTCCTGTCGCATTAAGTAAAGACCATGATTGTATAGGTTCTTTGATAAGTGACAGAAATGCTTGAATAAGTCAAAATGAGGATCTGATTTACGGATTTTATGTTTTTCGACTCTTCTTGCCATCATTTTGAATCATTTCCTTACTTAATGTGTATTGGTTTTGCGATTTGAAGAGTTCTCAACGCATCTGTCGATTGCATAACATGCTCACTTTTTAAATTAATTATATCATGCTTTAAAACAAATATCAAGTATGGTTTTACATAAAACAATTATATGTTTATGGGGTGATGATTCGTGAAGAAGCTTGTGTCGGTCGTGCTGTTTTGCTGCATCTTATTGTGTACGTTGTCCGCGAACGCGTATTTCGTGGACGTCGATTCGGGCGCATGGTACGCGGAAGCCGTCGGTTACGTCTATGATAACGGTATCATGTCCGGTGTCGGGAACGACAGGTTCAGTCCCGACACCACGTTTTCCAGGGCCATGCTGGCCCAGGTCCTGTACAGGTTGGAAGGCAGTCCTTCCGTTGACGGTGCCGATCCTTACGACGACGTGGGGGAGACAGCCTGGTACCATGACGCCGTTGCCTGGACCCGTGACGCGGGCATCATGTCCGGTTACGGAAATAATTTATTCGGTCCGGACGACAAGATAACGAGGGAGCAGCTTGCGGTCGTCCTGTACAGGTACGATAGCTTAGACGACGGGTACGATCCGAGGATACTCGACGTGTTCCGTGGCGGTACGCAGGTCAGCAGCTGGGCGAGGGACGCCATGGCATGGGCCGTGGACCACAGGCTCATGGCCGGAAGCAATAGCAATTTGATGCCGCGAAAGGGCGCCAGCCGAGCCGAGGTCGCGACGATCCTGATGAGGTACCTGGAATACGACGTTTCCCTTGACGACGAGGTACGGGATACCGAATCCTACATCGAGGTCCAGGACGGCATCGTCCGGTTCAGGTACGAGGGCGACGTAGACAAGATAAAGGCCCGTATCATATCGGGCGACAGGCTGACCACGTACAACCTGGAGAACGGCCGTGATTATTCGTACACGTTCCCGTACGGTCCCGGTTCGTATGATCTGGTCCTGTACGAGAATACGTCGGGGAACAAGTACAGGAGGGTTATCGAGCGGGCGTACGAGCTGGGGGACGTCGAGAACGATCTGAGCCTGACCAGTTATTCCAGCTATTATCCTGGTTTCTATGGGCTCGAGCTGCTTGTCGACGGGCTATGGGACGACGGCCTGGACGACTATGCGAACGTACGAAGGCTGTATGACTGGATTACGGCCAACGTGGCATACGATTACGATCGCGTGGACGACGTACCGTCCGGTTACATGCCGGATCTCGAAACGGCATTGTACGACAGGAAGGGCCTATGTCTGGACTATGCGGGACTGCTGTGCACGATGTGCCGGTGCAAGGGCATACCCGCGCAAATCGTGGTCGGTTACTTCGGTGATACGTGCCATGCTTGGAGCGAGATCACGATCGACGGGGGAGAGACGTACGCAGACGCCACGTTCGGGTCCAGTTCGAGGGGCGGCCGTGACAAGTTCTTCGACATGGACGAGAAGACGTACGGTGGTTATAGCGAGGATTACAGGTTCTGACATAAAAAAGAAAGACGCCGCCCCAAAAGGGACGGCGTCTTTTCGATAGG
>JAAUYS010000146.1 GCA_014804995.1 Clostridia bacterium | reverse complement strand
TCTGTACGTCGGGGTCTAATTCTTTAAGCCACTCTACCTGCTTTAACTGCTCGGTAAAGAAGTTTTCAATCTTTTCCGCCTGTTCTTCGGGTTTTAAGCCCTCGCCGGAAAACATCCCCGTAAGCGTAACCGCGCCGAACGGCAAAGTTACGTAGTTTAACATATTCCTGCGGTTATAGTAGACGATTTTAGTTGAACCGCCACCTATCTCAAGCACGATACCCTTAGGGATATCCATCGTGTTTATAACTCCGCGGTAAACGAGAACGGCCTCTTCCTCAGCCGAAAGGACGCGTATTTTTATACCGCAGGTCGCCTGAATTTCGTCTAAGAAACTGCGTTGGTTTTTAGCCCTGCGCACGGCCTCTGTCGCTACGGCGATAATGCGCGTAACGTCGCTCGCGTCGCAAAGCTTTTTGAACATTTTTAAAGTTTTAATGGTTTCGGCAACGCGGGCAGGCTTCAAAAACCCGTCGCGTTCCATATCCTGGCCGAGGCGCACGCTCTCTTTAAGTTCGTCCACGACCATAAAATGACCCTCTGCAAAGAGGTTTACGATGACTAATCTTGCGGAGTTCGAGCCTAAATCTATGATGCCAATTTTTTCCATAAAATCCACCTTTGGTGAAAGCCTTCCGTTATACGGAAAGTAAAACTTTCTCCGTTTAAGGATTATAGCATATTCGTAGCAATTTGTACATATTAATTAAAAATTTTTGTGCATAATGCACAATAAATTCTTATTATACCCGTCATATTTACAAAAGAGGCAAATCTTTTACCTTTTTCGACGAATCGGGACAAACGAAGTTCGGAGCAATCTCTTTCAAAGGCTCCAAAACGAAATTTCTGTTCAAATAGTCGGCATGGGGAACAACCAAATCGGGTTCGTCAATAATTTTATTGCCAAAAAAGACGATATCTATATCCAGCGTTCTGTCGCCCCAGCGCACCTCTCTCCTGCGTCCGTTTTCCGCCTCTATGCGGTGGATTTCTTCAAGAAGCTGTTTGGGTGTAAGAATTGTCTGAATTTCTACCGCGCAATTTAAAAAGCCGTTTTCGGCAACCCCGCCGTAAGGCTCGGTCTCAATGTAAGAAGAAACTTTTTTCACCTTAATTCCGTCAGTCTTTTTAAGCGCCTTGATTGCATTGTCAAGGTATGCCTTTTTATCACCTTGGGAAGAGCCTAAAGACAAATAGACGGTTTCACATTCAACGCCCACGGTTACGCCCACCGTGTTAAAGGGGTGCTTTACCGGAGCTTGCGGTTTATATACGCTAAGCGTGATTTTTTGCGTGTCAAACGCCTTAAAAATAGCGTAGACCCCCGTATATGCCAAAGTTTCGATTAAATTGAATGTATTACTGCGTGCAGTTTCAACCAGCAAATCGCACACTGCGGAGTAGTTTAAAGTACCTGCCAAATCGTCCTTTTTAGCGCCGTGGTAAAAGTCTGTTTCAAGCTCGCAATCAAAGATAAACTTCTGCTTTTGCTTCTTTTCGTCGGCGTGAACCCCGTGGCAAGCCCATACCTCAAGCCCACGTATTTTAACTGCGTTCATATTCCCTCCTGATAACCTCTACGTTCTCTTTTACATCGTGTACGCGTACAAAAAGCACATTTTTTTGCACTGCAAGGCGGGTTGAAGCAAGCGTTTGGGGCAATCTGTCCTCAACTTTACCGCCAAAAAGCGACTTTCTGCTCGTGCCGAGAAGTAACGGATAGCCTAACCCGCTCAACCTTTCGTAGCCTTCTAAAAGCTCCAAATTTTGTTCTTTGGACTTGGCAAAACCTATCCCGCCGTCCAAAATTATTCTGTCCTTATCTATGCCGTTCTCTTCGGCTTTTTTAACGCTTTTTCTCAAAAAATCTTCAATTGGGTGCCATATATCCCCCAACAACGGCGTTTTTGCATTGTGCATTATACATACTGAAGCGTTACTTTTTGCAATGACTTCAGCCATTTTTCCGTCGCGGGAAAGTCCCCAAATATCGTTTATCATATCCGCGCCTAGTGAGAGCGCGACCTTAGCACATTCTGAAAAATAAGTATCTACCGAAACGGGTATATCAAACCTTTCTTTTATAAGCCGTAAGGGGCGTTCAAGCCTTTTAATCTCTTCTTCCGCGCTTACTTCCGTATACCCCGGTCTTGTGGACTGCGCCCCCAGGTCTATGACGGAAGCACCCTCCTTTATCGCCCTTTCAACGGCAAAAAGAACGCCGTCCTCTGCGGTACGGCTCTCCTTCCAGAAGCTGTCGGGCGTTAAGTTTACAATCGCCATTACGAAAGTATAATTTTCAAATACTTTATCAGCTATCTTCATACTATTTTAAAAGCGCAAGCACTTGTCTCTTATTCTCCTCGGAAAATTCGCCAAGCGTGCTGTAAGTTACGGTCTTAGAACCCGCCTTTTTCACCCCGCGGCAAGTCATACAGGTATGCTCCGCCTCGCAGGCAACGAATACGCCCTTCGGCTTTAAAACGCGCATAATTTCATCGGCTATCTGCCTTGTAAGCCTTTCCTGTATCTGTAACCGCTTTGAAAACACGTCAACAGTCCTTGCAAGCTTGGAAATGCCCACGACCTTGCCGTCGGGGATATACGCAATAGCTATTTTACCGAAGAAAGGCATCAGATGGTGTTCGCACAGCGAAGAAAAGTAAATATCGCTCTCCACTACCATTTCACCGCAGTCCGAATTGAAAGTACGGCTCAAATGCTCTTCCGCCGTCTTGCCCTCTCCGGAAAGAAGCTCCGAATAGGCGTCAGCAACCCTGCGCGGAGTGTCTTTAAGCCCCTCGCGCTCCCTGTCTTCGCCAAGGGCGTCAAGCAAATCTTCAACCGCCTTTATAACCTTTTCTCTATCCATTTATAAGCCTCCGCCAAAATCGTGAACGACCCGCACACGACGACAATACTGTTTTCTGCCGAAGAAAGCGCGCTCTCCACGCTTCCGCCGACTTTCGCCTGCCCGAAAACTTTCAGGCAAGATAAGTGTATTTTATCCAAATCCATAGCCCGCGGTCCGTCGCATTTAACCGCTATAACTTCGTCCGCCAAGCCTTTAAGCGCTGTAAGGTTGCCTAAAATATCCTTATCGGAAAGACAGCCGAAAATCACCGTCTTTTTGCCGTCTATACGCTCTAAATAGCTTTTTAGGGGAAGGAACGAAGCGGGGTTGTGCGCCCCGTCAAGAATATACGTTTTACCGTCTTTTGCGGTCAAAACCTCAACTCTTCCGCGCAAATTAGCGCGATAGACCCCCATATATATTGAAATTTCGTCAATTTTCAGTTGCCTTGCAACCTCTATCGCGCACACCGCATTATACGGCTGGCAACTGCCCTTCATCGTCAATTTGTATTCCTTACCGCCGTACAAAAAGGCGTTTTTCTCAATAATTTCGGGCATTTTGGGGATAATTGCCCCCAGATTTTTGAAATAATCTAAAACTTCACCGTCTTGCAAGGGGTTTATGACCGCTTTACAGCCCTTTATTATGCCCGCCTTATTTTCGCATATCTCTTTTAGGGTGTTTCCGAGTACGGAGGTGTGTTCTAACGATATTGACGAAATTACCGCTATTTCTTTATTAAAAATTGCGTTAGTTGCGTCATATGTGCCACCCAATCCGCATTCTACCACTGCGTAGTCGCACTCCTCTTTTGCAAAAAGGTACAGCGCCGTTGCCGTTTCCACCTCAAACTGCGTAGCCCCGTCGGCTATTTTCAAGGTCTCTAAAAAAGCTTGTTTTAAGCTCTCTTCTTCGGCAAACTTGCCGTTAATTCTAAACTGCTCCCTGTAATCGTAAACCGCAGGGGAAGTGAACGTGCCAACCTTCTTCCCTGCTGAGATAAGAATTTGCGTAAGATATTCCGATATGGAGCCTTTTCCGTTCGTACCTGCAACGTGAATTATTTTGAGTTTTTTATCGGGACAACCAAGCCCGTCCAAAAGACTGCGCGTGCGCTCCGTACCGAAGCGCATACCCAAGCCCCTCAACGAAAATACTTCCCTTAAAACCTCGTCGTAAGTCAAAATAAAGCTCCTTGAAATTCATACGGAATTATAGCACATATGGGCAAATAAAGCAAGAATATTGTAATTTATTTTGAGAATACTAATTTTATGGCTTTGATTTTCATTCGCACAACGATTATATTTATCACACTTCTTTTTATTATGAGGCTTATGGGTAAAAGCCAGATAGGTGAAATGCAACCCTTTGAGTTCGTTATAAGCCTCGTCATAGCCGAGCTTGCCTGCATACCTATGGCGGACACGTCCATACCCATACTCTACGGAATTATCGCCATAGTTACTATTTTTATCCTGCACCAAATCGTATGGCTTCTTGAGCTTTGGTTTAAACCCGTCAAAAACGTCATAAGCGGGAAGCCCTCCGTAGTCATAAACAAGAACGGCATTGACGAGTTCCAGTTAAAAAAGAACAACCTTGACGTAAGCGACCTTATTGAGAGTATGCGCGTTGCGGGGTATTTCAACCTTGACGACGTGTACTACGGCTTGTACGAGGCAAACGGTTCTTTTTCCGCACTGGAAAAGGAGGAAAAGGCGTCCACCTCCCTCTCTTTAACACTAATAGACCGCGGAAAGGCGGACAAAAAAAATCTTGCCCGTTGCGGTTTTGACAGGGACAAGCTTAGGGAGTTTTTAAAAGAACAGAACGCTAAGGAAAACGAAGTAGTCGTTATGACTATAAACGGAGAAGGCAGGGTTTACTTCCAAAAGCGCGGTGAAAAGTATAAAATTTTACAGACGGAGGTAGACGGTCAATGGTAAAATCTATCGCCTACACCGTAACTGCTATACTCGTCTGCATAGGGCTGTTTATATTTGCAGAATGGTACCTTAAAGACCAGTTTAACGAATTTTCAGGCGCGCTCGACGCCCTTTACTCTAAAATAGAGGACGAAACGGCAACCGCGGAAGACGGCTACGCAGTAAGAAGCCTTTGGGAAGAAAAAAAGTCCAAATTGCAGGTATTAATACCCCATAACGATATTTCGTATATAGACTACTGGCTGTCGGAAGCGTGCGGACTTCTATATAACGGCAGGTACGATTTGGCGCTCGGAAAGATTGAGGTTTTAAAAGAAATAACCAAAAACCTCCCCGACGCGTACGACTTGCGCCTTGAAAATATATTCTGATTATTATTTAAAACTTCGCCATTACTCGTACTCGTCGTAGCTTCTGCGGTTAGGCGGGCAAGGCGGCGGACAATCCATCGGCGGTCGAGGGGGGCAGTCCGGCTTTGGCGGAGGAGG
>JAAUYS010000145.1 GCA_014804995.1 Clostridia bacterium | reverse complement strand
GCGAACGATTATCATTATAAACCCTTTTTTACAAATTTCAATATTAAAACGAAAAGTTTCACAAAAAAAACGGGCAGAGTAATCTGCCCGCGTTTTTTAATTTACGATAATTTTTCAAGAAGTTTGAGGTCAATTCCCCTGTCGCCAATCTTGATAATTTCTACTTTTACGGTGTCGCCGACGTTTACGACGTCTTCAATTTTTTCAACGCGCTTGTTGGAAAGCTGTGAAATGTGGATACCGCCGTCTTTGCCGGGTGCGAACTCTACGAACGCGCGGGAAGGGATAATTCTTACTACCGTTCCGACGAACATATCGCCTACTTCGGGGTCGTGAGCTATGCTCAAAATTATCTGTTTAGCCTTTTCTGCGTTTTCGATAGGACCTACACAGGAGATATAACCTCTACCGCTGTCGTCGTCGTTAAACTCGATTTGGGTCTGAGTTTCTTCCATAATCTTCTTGATTACGCAGCCCTGCTTACCGATAACGTCGCCAATCTTTTCAGGGTCGATTTCAAAGCTGATAATCTTGGGCGCGTATACGGAGAGCTGAGGAGCAACTTCGGGAACGCATTCAAGCATCTTGGAAAGAATGAACTGTCTGCCTTCGTTTGCCTGATTGATTGCGGTGTGCATAATCTCTTCGGATATGCCCTTAATCTTGATATCCATCTGGATAGCGGTAATTCCGTTTACGGTACCGGCAACCTTGAAGTCCATATCGCCGAGGAAGTCTTCAAGACCCTGAATATCGGTCATTACCTTGAATTCGCCCGTTTCCTGATTTTTGATAAGTCCCATAGCAACGCCTGCAACCGGTGCTTTAATGGGAACGCCGGCGTTCATAAGCGCCATAGTAGAACCGCATACGGAAGCCATTGAAGACGAACCGTTGGAGCTTAAAATGTCGTTTACTACGCGGATTGCATAGGGGAAGCTGTTTTCATCGGGAAGAACGGGAATTAAAGCACGTTCAGCAAGTGCGCCGTGTCCGATTTCACGTCTGCCGGGGGAACGCAACGCCTTTGCTTCGCCGGTGCAATAGCCGGGGAAGTTGTAGTGATGCATATACCTCTTTGAAACTTCTTCGTCAAGGCCTTCAAGCTTCTGAGCTTCACCGAGCATTCCGAGCGTACAGGTCGTAATGGTCTGGGTTTGTCCTCTAGTAAATACGGCAGAACCGTGTACGCGGGGAAGAACGCCCTTTTCACACCAGATGGGACGAACGTCCTTTAAGCCTCTGCCGTCGGGACGGATACCCTTATCGAATATCTTAGCGCGGACCTTTTCTTTGGTGAGGTAATAAATACTGTCCTTAATTTCGCGCTTGTTATCGGGATAAATTTCTGCAAAATGCTCTAAAATATCCTTTTCCGCTTCGTTTTGGCGGTTCTCCCTCTCCTGTCTGTCGAAAGTATCGATAGCCCAGTCGATTTTTGAAGAAGCGTAATCTCTTACAGCCTTATCAAGTTCTTCGGGAATGTGATAGAGTTCGATTTCAAGTTTGGGTTTGCCGACTGCGGGAACGATTTTTTCTTCAATGAACTTGCAGATTTTCTTAATTTCTTCGTGGCCGTACATAATTGCGCCGACCATCTCGTCGTTGGTAACTTCGTTTGCGCCTGCTTCAATCATCAAAATAGCGTCCTTAGTACCTGCTAAGTTGAGGTGGATAGCGCTCTTTGCTCTCTGAGCAAGGTCAGGGTTTATAACGTACTTGCCGTCTACCATTCCGACTACTACCGAACCGGTGGGACCAGCCCAAGGGATATCCGAAATTGCGATAGCTACGGAAGAACCGATCATTGCCAAAGGCTCAGGCGAAACGTCGGGTTCAACCGAAAGCGCCTGTGCGGTTACTACTACGTCGTTGAAAAGTCCCTTGGGGAACAACGGACGGAGAGGTCTGTCGATAAGTCTTGCAGTTAAAATAGCCTTATCGCTTGCCCTGCCCTCACGCTTTTTGAACCCGCCGGGGATTTTGCCGACCGAAAACATCTTCTCTTCGTAGTCTACCTGCAAGGGGAAGAAGTCCATACCGTCTCTGGGTGCGGCCGACATACAGACGGAAACGAGTACAGCCGTTTCTCCGCATCTTACAAGGCAAGAACCGTTGGTCTGCTCTGCATATTTGCCCGTTTCGATAACGACCTTTCTTCCGCCGATTTCAAGTGTAAATTCTTTGTAATTCATCTCTGTCTCCTTTCTTCTTGTGTCCATAGCTCTGGCTATGAACGAAATATTAAGCAAAAAAGAGCGCACTAAAATTGCGCTCTTTTTCTTACTTTCTTAAACCTAAAGCCGCGACGATTGCACGGTATCTTTCGATATCCTTGCTTTTAAGATAGTCTAAAAGACCGCGACGGCGACCAACCATCTTTAAAAGACCGCGACGGGAATGGTTATCGTGGATATGCTCTTTAAGGTGTTCGTTGAGGTGGTTAATTCTTTCGGTCAAGAGTGCAATCTGAACCTCGGGTGAACCGGTATCCCCTTCCTTAGTAGCGTATTTTGCGATAATTTCCTGCTTTTCCATTTACTTTATCCTCCTATGGAAATATTTGCGGGCAACAAAGCCAAGCGTTGAGTATTCGCACTGCCTTGTAGCCGTAACGAAAATATTTTAACACTATAATTTGCAAAAAGCAAACGATTTAATGCAATATTTTTTATTTAAAAAGTTTTAATCTTTCTTCTATTATCTTATCGGTCTTGGCAAGGTAGGTCGGGATATCTTTGGGCGAGGCATAGCGTTCGATTCTGTCCTCTTCCCCGAAGTATCTCTTTGAGATAGCGTTTGCGCCTACGGCGATATTTGAAGCTATCTCTTCCATAACGTCAACGTTGTAAATACAAGCCTTACCGGGTTTTGTCCAGCCTACGTTTTCAAACCCGCCCGCCTGATACTTTTGGCGGTAGAGATAGTAGGGCTGATAGCCTGCATCAGATAAAAGTTTGCGGGAAAGCAAAACCATATCCGCAATGCCTGCAACGTTAAGCTTTTTAACGTTCTCTTTTAATTTTGCGCCCGACTTTAAAGACAGAGTGTGAACCGTTATGTTTGCGGGATTTAAATCTATTGCAGTCTTTAAAGAATACTCAAACTCATTATAAGTTTCGTCCGCAAGTCCGGCTATCAAATCAACGTTGATATCAAAACCGTACTTTTGCGCCATACGGTAAGCGTCAACTGTCTGCTTTGCCGTGTGCTTTCTGCCTATACTCTCTAAAATTCTGTCATTAAAGGTTTGCGGGTTTACGCATATTCTGGTAACGCCGTATTCCTTGGCAAGACTTAGCTTTTCTTCCGTGAAAACGTCGGGTCTTCCTGCCTCCACGGTGAACTCGCAATTTTTGCCGAAAAGTGCGTTAATTGCAGTATATATGGGGGTCAATTGAAAATTTTCAAGCACGAAAGGCGTGCCTCCGCCGACGTAAATACTGCGTAAATTTTTGATTATCGGCGGTAAAGAATACAGCTCTTTTACCACTGCTTTAACGTAGTCGTCTACATAATTTTTCGTCTTTGAAATCGGTGCTGTAATGAATGAACAGTAGTCGCATTTAGTAGGGCAGAACGGCAAACTTATATATAAATCCTGCCCGCCCTTTAGATATATACCCTTCTGCGCTTCTATAACATTAGATACGAGCTGAATGTTTTCAGGTGATACGCAAAACCTCTCAAAAAGCTCTTTAAAACCGTTACCTGCGGAAATTTCGTTATAGGCAAGCTTTGTAGGGCGTATTCCGGTTAGCGCACCCCAAGGCAAATTTACACCCGTTTCTTTTGAAAGTACTTTATAAAATGCAAGTTTACACGACCTTTTAGCAAGACGTTTAAAGACCAAATCGTTTTCAGCCTTATACTCCTCTTCAAAGTCGTAAAAATTGCCTTTGTATTCTATTGCATTTAAAAATTTACCGCCTGAACAGGAAAAATAATGGGTAAAATCTTCGTTTTCGCAGTCAAAAGCGCGAATTACGAGCATTATTTCCTCACGCAAGCCTTCACTGTTGGTATTTAGCATCAAATATTCCTTAAAAACGCGTTATAGTGGCGTTCTTGTTCAAGTGTAGTATCTTCCCCGTGTCCGCAAAGAACGGTATAATCTCCGTCTAAATTGCTTAATTTTTTTAAACTGTTCATTATTTCACGGTAATTGCCCGTGGGCAAGTCGGTTCTGCCTATACTGCCCGCAAAAAGCGTATCACCGCTGAAAATCACGCCGTCCGCAATATAACACATACTTCCCGCGGTATGCCCCGCCGTTGACAGCGCTTTAAACTTTATACCACAAAAGTCAAACTCTTCATTGTCCCTGAATGTTCTGCCTATTTCAAAGCGGGGAACGCTTACCCCGCCAAAAATATTCAGATACTCTTTTGAAAATATAAGGTCATTTTCGTTTTCACCGCAACAAATTACCGCCCCGCGGTTAAAAAGAACACCGCAACCGCCAACGTGGTCAAAATGCCCGTGGGTTAAAAGAACGGCTTTGCAGACAAGCCCGTTTTTATCGAGGATATCCGCAATTCTTTCCTCGGACGGGTCAACGACGACTGCCTCTTTTCCGTCTGCCGTAATTATATATGAATTACTTGCCCCGTTTTGGGGTAAAACCTTGAAAACTCGCATATATGTGGGGGTCAATTGGTTGTACGGTATGCGTCGATGATACGTTTATCACGCTTTAAACGGTTGATTAAAAGGTCTATATCGGAGCGTTTATTGAGCTTTACGCGCACCTCTACTTCCGCCAAATTATCCTTATTTATTCTGCCGTTTATCTGTGTAAACGAAAGACGCATTGCGGCGATTTCTGCAATAACGTAAGCCGTTACGCCGTCGTAGTTATCCGAAATAACTTTTATATCCGCAAGGAAGTCAGTGTTTATGTCTCCCGTCCACTGCGCCGGTTGAAGCCTGTTCTTATCCGCCTCTGTAAGGTTGGTACAGTCCGAACGGTGTACAATTACTCCCCTTCCCCTTGAAACGAAGCCGACGATGTCGTCGCCCGGAACGGGGTTACAGCAATGTGCAAACCTTATTAAAAGTCCGCTCATTCCCTTAATGGTAACGCTACCTGCAGGGGTGTGTTTAAGCTTGCCCGAGTCAACGATTTCAACGGGCTTTGGCATCTCTTTCTTATAGTAGTCTATAAGCTTAAATATGACCTGGTTTACACTTACCGCGCCGTAGCCTACTGAAGCCATCATTTCGTTTACAGAACTGAATACGAGCTTATTGGAAAGCTTTTTAAATGAACTTTCCGTAAGCAAATCGTTGAGGTTATAGCCCTTACGCTTTGCCTCGGCTTCAAGCATCGCCTTACCCGTCTTGGCGTTCTCCTCCTTCATTTCACGCTTGAAGAACTGCCTTATCTTAGCGCGGGCAGAACCCGACTTAACGAATTTAAGCCAGTCCCAAGAAGGCCCGCGGGAGTTTGACTGCGTAAGAATTTCCACAACGTCGCCCGTGCTAAGCTGGGAGTTAAGCGCAACCATTTTACCGTTGACCTTTGCGCCAACGCATTTGTTGCCTACTTCCGAATGGATAGCGTAAGCAAAGTCTACGGGGGTTGCCTCTAAGGGCAACGAAATCACTTTACCGTGAGGGGTAAAGACCAAAAGCTCGTTGTCGTACAAGTCGTTTTTAAGACTGTCAACAAACTCTTTGGACTCGTTTAAACTGCCTTGCCAGTCCATAACGTCGCGTATCCAAGAAAGGCGGGCGTCAAAGTTGTTTTCAGAAGACTTGTTTTCTTTATACTTCCAGTGCGCGGCGATACCGTATTCAGCCATCTTGTGCATTTCTACCGTTCTTATCTGAATTTCAAAGAACTGACCGAAATTTGTTACGACCGTGGTATGGAGCGACTGGTACATATTGCGCTTGGGGGTCGCTATATAGTCCTTAATTCTACCGGGGACGGGCTTCCACTTCTGGTGGATTTTACCCAAAATTTCATAGCACTCCTCCGTCTTGTCTACGATAACGCGCACGGCTGTCAAATCGTAAATCTGGTCAAGCGTTTTACCCTGATTTTTCATCTTGCGGTAAATGGAATAGAAGTGCTTGGGTCTTCCTATTACTTCGCCCTTTATCTCACTTTCTTTTAAAACTTCCTTTATCTCTTCCACTACAAAGTCTACGAAGGACTGTCTGTCAACGAGTTCCTGATGTATGTTTTTGACAAGAAATTCGTATGCTTCGGGTTCAAGATATTTAAGGCATAAATCTTCAAGCTCACACTTGATTTGCGAAATACCCAACCTGCCTGCAAGCGGGGTAAAAATTTCAAGCGTTTCTTTTGCAATTCTCTGCTGGCGTTCGTTTGAAAGGAAGTTCAAGGAACGCATATTGTGCAATCTGTCGGCAAGTTTTATAATTATGACGCGTACGTCGTTTGCCATTGCGACGAAGATTTTTCTGAAATTTTCCGCGTCTTCTTCCTCGTGCGTGCGGAAATGAATTTTATCAAGCTTGGTTACGCCGTCAACCAAGGTCATTATTTCTTTGCCGAAACGACGCAAAATATCCTCCTCGGTCGCGGGGGTGTCCTCTACTACGTCGTGTAAAAAGGCCGCCGCAACCGTGGGGGTGTCAAGTCCTAAATCAATTAAAATTTCCGCTACGGCGCAGGGGTGGGTAAAATAAGGCTCGCCCGAGGCGCGCTTTTGACCGCTGTGCATTTCGTTCGCGTAATCGTACGCAGAAATAAGAAGCTCACAGTCGTCAGCGGAATAATTATTTTGTATTTTTTCAATTACGTCCATAGTGTTACTCCGCCTGCATTTGCTTTACCATATTATATAATGGTGAATTTTCAAGCTTGCTTTTGACCCCTCTTATAACTTCAAGCCGTCCGCTTTCAAAGGATATTAAAGAAAGCTGTTCAAATACTTTAAGTGCAAAAAATACCTGCAGCTTGTCGCCGAGGGGATTGCGTTTTGCAACGTCTTCTGCGGTATAGCCTTCAAGATTTTCGCTGTTTGCAGAAAGCTTAGCGAATATTCCTAACAAATCGTCCCTGTCGCAAGAAAGGCTTTTAATCCACGCAGGGGCAGAATTTTCTTCACAAAGCTCTACGGTCTTACCCTCTAAGGAAGAAAGCCTGACTCCTTTTACCGCGTTGTCTAAGAATATTACCCTTTTATATCCGCTTAAATCGGCTTCCTTCAAAGGGGCAATTAAAACTTGCGATTTAAAGTGCCTTGCAGACGGCGCAAACAAATCCACGCCAAGCCCGCCTAAATGCGTTGCAAAGCTTTTATAAGTGTTGTAGTCCCAAGCAATAAAAGCCGTACCTTCTTCTTTTTGGGCTATAATTTGCTCGGCTTGCCCGCGGGAAATATGTTGTACATTACAATTTACTTCTTGAGAAGAAAGCATATCTATACAGGCAAAAGCTATCTCATCATCGGCGTACGCGCCCGCATCTTTACCGTACGCTACATCGCGGATAAAGCCCTTAATATACTCTTTACCACGGAAAGAAGAGATATTGTACTCAAACAAAAGCTTTTTAGGAGCTGAACACTCTAAAATCTTTTTGTACTTGCTTCCGCCGAAATACATAAGTTCTATTTTATCGCTCCTTATAGAAAGGTGCGGAGAAAGCGGTTTTATTGCCCTTACAGGCAAAGAAGATTCTTCACATACAAACATAGGTCTGCGGTTACCTACGCCGTAAGGCTCTAACATTTCCAACTCTTTTACAAATTTGGAATTGTATTCCCCGGTCAATTCGCCGTTTATATATACCGTAGGCACGAAGTCGTCAGACGAATAATGCGCCGTCATATACTCTTCAAGAGCGTCAGAAAGCTTTTCAAAGTTGTCTGCGGTAACGTTAACGCCCGCGGCCTGCGAATGACCGCCAAACTCTGCAATATATTCTTCACAAGCCTTTAAAGCCTCAAATACGTTGACGTTTTCAATGGAACGGGCAGAACCTTTAAGCATATCTCCGTGCTTAACAAACAGAATTGCAGGACAGCAATACTCGTCTGCAAGGCGTGCGGCGACGATACCTACAAAACCGGAATTCCAGTCCTCGTTGCAGAGAAGAATTATCTTACCCGTACCGCCACGCTGTTTTATCATTTCTTTTGCACTTAAATACAGGTCGTCGCAATACTTCTGCCGTTCAACGTTATACGCAGTCAGTTTTGCGGACAAATCGAAAATTTTGTTTTCGTCGGTTTCGTTAAAGAGCCTTAGGGCGGATTTTGCATCGCCCATTCTGCCGGCGGCGTTTATTTTAGGTGCAACGGTAAACGCAAGCGTTTGTGCGGTTACTGCGTCCGCCTTATTTAAAAACTGTTTATAGCAGAGCGAAGGGTTATTGTTTATTAATTTAAGCCCTTCGAAAACGATGTCTCGGTTTTCGCCCGTGAGCGGTACGCTGTCCGCTACGGTTGCAATAGCCGTAAAATCAAGGTATTTATAGGCGCTCTCACCGTTCAGAGCGCACCCAACCTTAAACGCAACGCCAGCACCGCACAAATTATCGTAGATATAGCCGTCGTTAAATTTGGGGTTGATACAAATACAGTCGGGAATTCTGTCGGGCAGTTCGTGGTGGTCGGTTACTATGACTTCAGCGCCTAATTCCTTTAAATACTCAACCTCGTCAGCGCAGGAAATACCGCAGTCCACCGTTATAAACAGTTGGGGAAAATACTCGTCAAATATTTCGTCTATAAGCGCGGTTGAAAGCCCGTAACCGTTGGTTCTTTCAGGTACGCAGATAATAGGCTCAATTCCGAAATCTCTTAACGCATTGCCCATTATTGTAGAGGCGCATATACCGTCCGCGTCGTAATCGCCGTAGACGACGACAGACCACTCTTCGTCGCGCGCACGAGTAATTAAACGCACGGCTTCCTCCATACCGCTCATTTTAAACGGTGAAATAAAGTGGTCCTTTGACGGATGCATAAACCTGTCGATACTGTCTTTATCGCGCAGTCCCCTGCCGTAGAGAATTTTAACCGTATCTTCGCAGAGTTTGCACTGTCTGGCAAGATTACCAACGATATTAAGTTGTTCCTCGGAAAATTCAAACTCCGGTAAAATTCTCTTCATAGTTTTTTACACACAAAAAGGCGGGTTGCCCCGCCTTAATTTTTGTATTTCTTATTTTTCGGTCTTTGAAACCGTTTTAGTACGCGACTTCTTCTTTCTTTCGTCTGCAATAAGCTTGAACCTTGAATATACGGAAGGAGTGAATATCGCCGTACCGTATGCGCAACAAATAAAGCTTATAAGCGACGCGAGAACGGGCGACACAATAGCCAGAGGCGAAAGCGAACTTATTGACGTAAGCACGAACAATATGACGGATACCGTGGCAAGGCAAGCCGGCATAACCGTATTGATGACGAAACTTTCGTCTGCGCTCTTATCTACAAGTTCTAAGGCGGTAAGCTTCTTTAACTCCTCGTCCTTAGAGTTCTTGCGTACCCTGTCAAACAGGAAGCAAGTTCCTATTACCGTAATAACTACTGTAAGCACGGCGTAAACGGCAATTGACGAACCTACGGGTATTCTGCAAAGCGCCATAAGCATTAAGAACAGCGCCAAATTGTGAACGTCCGCAAGCACTGCGCCGAGCGCCATTGTAAGCCTGAAACGGATTACGAAATAAATGAAGTGGAAAACAAGACAAGCCGAAAGCGCAATTGAAGCCATTGCAATAGTCTTACCACCGCCGAGAAGAGACACCGAAGCGTTTGCGACAGCGCCGTTATAATTGGCTGCGCTTCCTTCTACTATAGCGTTTATTTTCTCGTTTATAACTTGTACTGCCTGTTCAAGTTTGCCTTGGTCTGACGAATAAACAAACTTATAAACTACCGTTCCACCAGTCTGTGTATCGCCGTGGGATACTGTGTAATAAGAAACGCCTACTTCGTCAAAAGCTTTTTTACAAACTTCTTTAATGGCGTCAACGGGTTCTTCGTCCTTACCGCTGAAATCGGTATCTTCGTAAGAAACGGTTATGCTTCTGTAATTAGAATAGTCGTCGCTGTAATTAAAGAAGCCGTTAGCGACGCATTGGCAAATTATTCCCACGCAAAGCCCTAAGGCAATGATTACGCTTGAAATAATTATAAACAAGTGCATCTTGGAGGAAAGTTTGAAATTAGTCTTCATCGTCAAGCACCTCCCTTTTGAAACCGCAGAACTTGAACTTGTCCATTACGGGGGAAGAAATTACGAACCACATAAATCTGGTAAACCAGTGAAGAACGTAAGACGCTACCGTAGCGATAAACAGAATGAATCCGCAAGAAGCAAGTTCACCTGCGCAAACCGTTGCAAGCAGTATGGAAACTACTACGAGAACGACGTGCAAATCAAGAACGGTGAAGAGGGATTTTTTGTATCCCGTCTTTACGGAAGCCTGTAAAGTTCTTCCGAGCAAGGTTTCCTTTCTTACCGCTTCGAATATTGCAAAGTTTGTAAAGGTCAAAAGCGCAAGCCCGAGGACTGCCGTAAACGCACCGCCTATCGTAAGCTGTATGCCCGTAAGCAGTAACGTGATTATGAGTACAAGCGCGTAAACTACGATTATAAGCGCATTGACCAAGCCGAGTTTTTTGTATTTGAGAACCGACGCCACTATCGCCCCGATTACCACTAAAAGAAGCAGAACGAAGAGCCATACGAAAGCGTATTCGCCGAACGCGGGGGTTAATGTAACAATTTCCGTATCCGCGCCGTTATCGTTATACTCGTTTGCAAGCACGTTGCCTGTTACAACCGAGTTTAAAATTATCGAGAAATCTTTTGCGTAATTTTCGCCAACCGAGAAGGTAAGCGTTTTGTCAGGTAAGCTTTCGCCTCCTGAAACTTGAAGTTGCAGGCAGGTATCGCCTACGAAGAAGTAACCGGTCGTATCCGCGTTTTTAATAAGAATAGCGTTTAACTTTTCAAAGCCTTCGTCCGTTAAGTTGAGCCTTACGTAATGGTTACCGCCGACGGCAGTATAACCAACGCCCTTAAAATACTCTGCAAAGTTCGTCTTAATGGAAATGAGGGAATCTTTTGAAGAACCGGTCGTCGAACTGCGCTAATCACGCTCACCGCTTAAAGTAAGATAGTTTACGGTATTGCCGATAAGCGTTTTCTTGTTTTGGGCGGAAGATTCGTCCCTGCCGGTAAATTCGGCATAATTGAAGTTCGTAGGTACGGTTACTTTGATAGCGTAATCGTCAACAACGCTTACGGAATACTTGGAATATCCCTTTTCACCGAATCTTGCGTTTAAAATATCCGCGTCCGATTTAACGCTTTCTTTGAATTCGTCCCCGTGTTTATCGGTTTCGACGTAAAGTCCGCCGTGCTGAGTGTAATCGCCTTTATCATCTTCGCTCAGAAGTTTATAATCACCGTCCGAGATAACACCTTCGGGATACAGCATTGCGTACGCTTCGCCCGTAATGTCTCCGCCCATATTTATGGCGGATATAAAGGAATTATATCTTTCAACCTCTCCGAGAGGACACGATATCGTAGCAAATAGCGATAATACGACTACTGCAGTTACTATAAGCGCAGTAATAATCGCCGATTTTACTTTACCCATCTCTACTCCTAAATATAAATTCCGCAAGGCTTTTAAAGCCTTTTGCCGAGAATAGTTAATTTGACTTACTATATTATAGTAAAAAAAGTTTAAGCCGTCAATAAATTTGCGTCGTCTAAATAAATTTAAAGCAAATAAAACGGCTTAAAATCTCAATTTTTTTCTTTCTTGTGCGCAAGAACGTGCATTCCGCACTCTATACGCTTTTTCATCATTTCGCAAGTTACTTTGTAAGGCTTGTTAATATCCCCTTCGAAATGATAGTTATTTGCCGAGCAACCGCCACTGCAAATAAACTTTGCATAACAATCACCGCATTCTTCACGCGTAAACAGGCAGGAGGACGCAAATTTTTCCCTTATCTTATTATCAAGCTTGCCCTCAAACACGTTGCCCATTAAAAAGTCTTTATCCCCCGCAAACTGGTGGCAAGGATAAATATCGCCGTTGGGCGTTACCGAAAAATATTCGTTACCCGCACCGCAGGCGGAAACCTTTTTTTGCAGGCAAACGCCACCGTCAAGGTCTACGTTGAAATGGAAGAAGTTAAACCCCTCCCCTTTATCGTATTTGCCGAGATATTTGTCGCAAAGGTTTTCGTACTCGCTTAAAACTTGGGGCAGGTGTTCGGGCTTTATTGCCAAATCGTCTATGTCCGTTACGACGGGTTCCATAGAGATACTGTCAAAGCCGTTTTCCGCAAGAAAAATTACGTCCTTAGAAAAGTCAAGGTTTTTAGCGGTAAACGTTCCGCGCACGTAATAGCTTTTATCCCCGCGGGAGCGCACGAATTTTTTGATGTTTTCTATAACGAAATCAAAGCTACCCTTGCCGTTTTTGGTCTTTCTTATAGCGTCGTGGACTTCCTTTCTTCCGTCAAGCGACAAGACTACGTTTTCCATTTCCCTGTTAAAGAAGTCTATCGCGTCGTCATCCAGCAAAAGGGCGTTCGTTGTCGTAGTAAAAAGAAACTTTTTGCCTACCTTTTCGGCTTCTTTTCTTGCATATGCAACTACGTTTTTTATAGTTTGCAGACACATTAAAGGCTCACCGCCGAAAAAGTCCACCTCTAAAACCTTTCTGTTCCCGCTGTTTTTTATGAGGAAGTCTATTGCCTTTTTAGCCGTTTCCTCGCTCATAAATTCGCGGGCGGAGTGATACGCCCCTTCGTCGGCAAAACAGTACCTGCACCTTAAATTGCAGTCGTGGCAGATGTGCAAGCACAGTGCCTTTACCTCGGTTGATTTTAAAGGATAGGTCTTTATTTCTTCACGCAAAAAAAGCCCCTGCGCTTTTAAAGAGGCAAGGTCGGCTTCTATTTCAGCTTGTTTTTCTGCGGAAATATCGGGTAAAGTTCCAATACTTTCGTACTTAGCTTTTACGTATTCGGCGGTTAATGCGTCGCACTCGTGCAGGCTACCGCTACCCGAATCGTAAATGTAGCTTTTATCTTTATAATTAAAAACGTGTACCATTTAAGACGAAAAGGAGCAGAGAATTCTTTCTGCTCCTGACCTTTTATTTTAAATTAGTTGTTCTTTTCGGGGTTCTGTTCTCTCGTAACCCTTTCACAGCTCTGGTTGCCGACCGTACAGCTGGTCTTGCAAGCTGACTGGCAAGTGCTTCTGCATTCTCCGCATCCCGTAACCTTCTTTTCTGCGGGTTTAGCTACCGTTTTAATCATATTAAAACTTCTCCTTAAATTCTTTTTACTAAATTATAGAATACGGAGAGCAAAAAAGCAAGCGATTTACGCGTTCTTTTTGATATTGACGGCAATTATGCCCGAAATTGCACCCGCGCACGCGCCGAGAACGAGTTCCAAAAGAAACAGCCAGCTTATTGAAAACGACGTGGAAATAAGGCTGAAAACGAGAAAGGTTAAAACGACTGAAAGCACGCCGTGGACGACGCCCTTTATAAGCCCCTTATCTCCCCTTATAAACAGCAGACCGCCACCTGCAATTGCAAGTATTTTAAACACCTGATTTACCGGCTTGACCGCCGTCATAGGCAGAGAAAAAAGTTGGATTATAAGCGTAAATATAAGTACGAATACGAGTGAAAATATTACGGCTGAAAGAACGGACTTTACAACCTGCAAAACGTTAGTGCGCATAAAAAAACCTCCGCTTTAATGTATGCGGAGGTTTTGCATTTTAGAATTTTACTTGTTTTTCTTCTTCTTTTTTGCCCTTTTTGTTCTTTACCATTTGGGGCTGTTCGCTCTCTTCTGCGGGAGCTTCAACCTTTTCAACGGGGGCTTCTTCCGCTACGGGTGCAACGGGTTCAGCCGTAACGGCTTCGTCAGAGGTTTCAACCGTTTCAGCCACTGCTTCTGCGGGCTTGTCCTCTTTCTTTTCAACTACGGCGTCTGTCTGATAGATTGCCTGTCTGTCAAACTTAATATAGCTTTTACCGGAAAGTTCCGTACCCGTTTCAAGAACGAAGGTGTTTTCTTCGTTGTCTACTTCAACCACTATTCCGCATATACCGCCAATGGTCTTTACTTTGTTACCGGGCTTAACTGCGTTGATGAGGTCCTGCGCGTCCTGCTCTTGCTTTTTGCGCTTTTTGTTGGTTAAGAAATAGAAAACTGCAATAACTACGATTAATACCACTACAATGGCAAGCATTATATATTGGCTGTAATCGGGATTACCTTCAAGTAAAGTTGCTAACATATTTACTCCAATTTGTTTTTATTTATTTTACTATAATAGTTTTTATTGCTTTTTGCAAGTATTTTTAAACCTAAATACAGTATTTGCACAAAACTTTCACACAAAATAGGCGTATTTTAGCCCTGTGAGTTAAAATCTTCATAGAATTTTATTGCAAAATCGTTGAAGCTGTCGGCAAAAATAGCCTCCCTCATATCTGCCATTAATTTGTGCAGGAAGGTTATATTGTGCAAGCTCAGAAGCATTGCGCCAAGCATTTCGTCAACGTTTATAAGATGTCTCAGGTAAGCTTTTGTGTAGTTTTTGCAACAGTAGCAATCACATTTATCGTCAAGCGGAGTAAAGTCTTCCGCATAAACGGCGTTTCTTACAACCGCCTTGCCCTTTGAAGTAAAAGCCGTGCCGTTGCGCGCAATTCTCGTTGCAAGAACGCAGTCGAACATATCTATTCCGCGCCTTGCCCCCTCTATAAGACAGTCGGGACTGCCCACCCCCATTAAATATCTGGGAATGAATTCGGGAAGCTCGGGTTTTAACAAGTCAAGGATTTCGTACATTCTTTGCTTGGGTTCCCCTACGGAAAGCCCGCCTATCGCTATGCCGTGTTTAGCGTGGGGCATTGCACGGTGCAGACTTTCAAGGCGCAAATCGTCGTACATATTGCCCTGTACTATGGGGAATAGCGCTTGGTCGTCCCGTGATTTTGCGTTTACGCAACGCTCTAACCAGCGGGTAGTTTTATCCATTGCGTCCTCCGCCTGTGAGTGAGTATAACCGTACTCACTGCACTGGTCGAGTTGCATTATTATGTCAGAACCCAAATTTTCTTGAATTGAAATGACCTTTTCGGGCGTGAACAGGTGCTTAGAACCGTCTATGTGGGAGTTGAAATAGACCCCTTCGTCCTTGATTTTGTTCAATTTATTGAGAGAAAATACCTGAAAACCGCCACTGTCCGTCAAAATGGGCTTGTCCCAGTTCATAAATTTGTGCAGACCGCCCGCCTTTTTGACAAGCTCGTCGCCGGGACGGAGATACAGGTGATAGGTATTTGAAAGAATAATCTGCGAACCGGCTTCTTTTAAATCGCGCGGGTAAACGCCTTTAACCGTAGCCTGAGTGCCTACGGGCATATAGACGGGCGTTTTTATATCGCCGTGAGGGGTATGAAATACCCCTGCCCTTGCGCCTGTGTATTTATCTATATGTTGCAGTTCAAAATCAAAAAATTTCATAATCAGTATAAAAACATTGCGTCGCCGAAGCTGAAAAATCTGTATCTTTCTTTAACGGCGGTATTATAGAGATTTAGCACTTCTTCCCTCCCCGCAAGGGCGGAAACTAGCATTATTAAAGTGCTTTCCGGCAAATGAAAGTTGGTTATAAGCGCGTCAACGCACTTGAACCTGTAGGGCGGGTAAATGAATATCTGCGTATTGCCGTGGCAGGGCTTTACCAAGCCGTTTTCGTCGGCAACGCTTTCAAGCGTTCTTACAGAAGTAGTACCTACGGCGATTATGCGCCTGCCTTCACTTTTAGCCTTGTTTATAATCTTTGCTGACTCTTCGCCTATTTCATAGTACTCGGAGTGCATTTTATGGTCGGTTATAATATCTTCTTTAACGGGTCTGAACGTTCCAAGACCGACGTGGAGAAGAACTTCGGCAACCTCTACGCCCTTTTTCTTTATATTTTCAATAAGTTCGGGGGTAAAATGAAGCCCTGCCGTAGGCGCCGCCGCCGAGCCGTCAACCTTGGCGTAAACGGTTTGGTAACGGTTTTTATCCTGTAACTTAGCCTTAATGTACGGTGGAAGGGGCATTGAGCCGAGCTTGTCTAAAATTTCCTCAAAAACGCCGTCGTACTTGAATTTTACTATTCTTTCACCCGTCGGCGTGATACCGGTTACGGTTAAAGACAGCTCTTCGGAAACGGTAAGAACTTTACCTACGGTACACTTTCTGCCGGGCTTTACAAGAACTTCCCATTCGTCCATATCGAGGCGTTTTAAGAGAAGAACTTCCACCGCACCGCCGTTTTCCGTCTTGGCGTAAAGCCTTGCGGGCAGAACTTTTGTATTGTTTACGACGAGAACGTCGCCCTCTTTAAGATAATCTATTATATCTTTAAAAACTTCGTGCCTGACCTCGCCAGTATTTATACCGTACGTCAAAAGACGTGAGCTGTCGCGCGGGGATGCCGGCGTTTGCGCGATTAATTCTTCGGGTAAGTCGTAATAAAAATCACTTTTTTTGTACTGCATAATCAGTTGTCGTTTTTATCGAACAGAGAAATCTGTTCACGCTGTCTTTCGGTCATTTTATAGCCCAAATGTTCGTAACCGCCACGGAGTATCATTCTACCGCGGGGGGTGCGGGCTATAAAGCCGAGCTGTAAAAGGTAAGGCTCGTAAACGTCCTCAATAGTGCCTGCATCCTCGTTAATAGTTGCGGCTAAGGTTTCAAGACCGACGGGTCTGCCGTCAAACTTTTCAATCATAGCCCTAAGTAGCGCCCTGTCTACTTCGTCAAGACCCAAATCGTCGACTTCCATTTTTGAAAGTGCGTACTTCGCGTCTGCTATGGTTACGGCGGGGTTATTGTTTATTGTAGAAAAATCGCGCACGCGCTTTAAAAGTCTGTTGGCAATTCTCGGCGTCCCGCGGGAGCGTTTGGAGATTTCGCTTGCTGCGCCGTCCTCTATCTCAATGCCGAGGGTGCGCGCGCTTCTTAAAACGATTTCTTTAAGCTCGTCGGGGGAATACATTTCAAGACGGCAGATTATGCCGAACCTGTCGCGCAAGGGGTTGGCAATCATTCCCGCGCGGGTAGTTGCGCCGATTAGCGTGAACTTCTTTAACGAAAAGCGGATATTCCTTGCACTGGGACCCTTGCCGACGATAATATCGAGGGCGTAGTCCTCCATTGCGGAATAAAGAATTTCTTCAACGCTGTGGTTTAAGCGGTGAATTTCGTCTATAAACAGAACGTCGCCCTCGTTCAGGTTGGTAAGAATGGCGGCCAAATCACCGCTACGCTCTATTGCGGGCGCGGAGGTAAGCTTTAACTGACCGCCCATTTCACCTGCAATTATGTGTGCAAGCGTAGTTTTACCGAGACCGGGCGCGCCGTACAAAAGAACGTGTTCCAAAACCTCGCCCCTCTGCTTTGCGGCGTTCATATATACTTTTAAATTTTCTTTTACCTTACTTTGCCCGACGTAGCCATCAAGCGTCTTGGGCCTTAATACGTTTTCTTCAAAATCGTATTCGCCCTTAGTGCTTTGAACTAATCTGTCGTCCTCGGAGGTATATTCTTCTTCGTCGTCAAAAAACATCTTTACATTCCTTGCAATGCAACTCTTATAATTTCTTCTATGTCGTTAGCGCCTTGGGCGCGGGCGCGGGATATTGCCTTAACGCTTTCCGCACGGGTAAAGCCCAAAGTCATAAGCGCGACCACCGCGTCTTCGTCGCCGTTGGTTATAACTACCGGTACGGGTTCCGAACCCTTTTCGGAAGAAACGGTTACAGAAACCTTTTCCCTCAGTTCCAAAATAATTCTTTCCGCAGTCTTTTTGCCCATTCCCTTTACGGCAGAAAGGCGTTTTACGTCGTTCGTTGCTATTGCGGTAGCAACTTCGCCCGCGTTTAGTCCGGAAAGAATGGCTATACCCATTTTAGGTCCTACGCCCGAAACGGAAACGAGTTTTAAGAACATCTCTTTTTCTCCTAGCGAAGAAAAGCCGAAAAGACCGACGCCGTCCTCACGAACCTGCATATAGGTAAACAGCTCGCCCTCCTTTTTGCCGGCAAGCGAGTTGTAAGCCGTTCCCGTAACCAACACTTCAAAGCCCACGCCGGAAGCCGTTTCTATTAACGCTGTATCTGGTGTAAGAGATAAAATTTTTCCTTTTATGTAACCTATCATAATGCCCTACTTTATGTTAAATAATTTGCCGAAGCGCGAAGTGTGCGCGTGGCACAGTGCAACCGCAAGCGCGTCAGCGGCGTCGTCGGGGCGGGGAATTTTTGTCAAGTGCAAAAGGGACGTTACAACGTGCATCATTTGTATCTTGTCAGCCTTGCCGTAGCCCGTTAAAGACTGCTTTATCTGGTTGGGCGTATACTCAAACAGCTTACCGCAATACTTTATACAGGTTAAAAGCATAACGCCCCTTGCGTGTGCGACGGGTATGCCGGTTGTGATGTTTTTAGAGAAAAACAGCTCTTCAACAGCAATTTCATCCGGCTTGTATTTAAGAAGAATTTTGTTTATTCCCTCTTCAAGCATTGCAAGCCTTACGGGCAAGCTTTCTTCCTTGGGGGTCAATACTACGCCGTAGTCCACCGCGACAGTGTTGTCGTTTTTAAGTTTTTCAACGACCCCGTAGCCCATAGTTGCAAGCCCGGGGTCCAGACCTAAAATTATCATTATTTAATATTGTAAAAGAAATTCAAAAATAAGTCAACTTAATAAAGCTAAGCGCACGGCTTAAACCGTGCGCTTTTTTCTATTATTGTATTACATTGCCGGACCGGTTGTCGAGGGAGTGTAAACTCTTGCTAAAAGCTCTTGATTTAAAGCGTAAAGCCCTTTAGCGTCGTGTCCGAAAAGTTTGAACTTTTTAATCATATCTTCGGCGTTCTTTTCTTCTTCACCCTGTTCCTTAATGAACCAGTCTAAAAACTGCATAGTTTTGAAGTCGTTTATAGCATACGCTTCGGCATATATATGGTTAATTAAAGATGTTACCAGCTGTTCGTGTTCGTAACCGAAATCAAGCGGGTCGGATATTTTTGCGGGCTTTTTGTCGGGCTTTGCAATGGCGTCAAAAGTTACGCGGATACCGTTATCGATGAGGTAACGTCTCATCATCATTGCGTGGTCGCGTTCTTCCTGAGCCTGCACTTCATACCAGTGTGCAAAGCCGTCAAGTCCTTCGTCGGCATAATAATTTGCAAAGTCAAGATAGAGGTAACCCGAATAGAGTTCCTTATTGACCTGCACGTTAATAAGTTTTGCAATTTTTTCGTTTAACATAAAAAATCTCCTAAAAAATTTTATTTCGCTATTAGTATATCATTATAATGTAAAAGTGCAACAATTTTAATGAAAATTTCAAAAAAATTTAAATTGCCCCCCATATATGCTTGATTTAACGGGGTTTTACTTATAACTTTCCGCAAGGCGTTTGAATGCGGGAAACGACCTTTCAAGCATATTCGGGTCGACGCAATACGAAATTCTCACATAGCCCTTACAGCCGAAATCGTCGCCGGGAACTATTAAAATTTCATACTTTTTCGCTCTTTCACAGAAGGCTTTTGCGTCTTCTTCGGGCGATTTTACGAACATATAGAACGCCCCGTCGGGTTTTACGACTTCAAAACCGTATTTTACAAGCTCGGAATACAGCCTGTCGCGGTTTTTCTTGTAAACCGACACGTCGGAAGTAACGTTATATACCTTTTTTATAAGTTGCTGGAATAGATTTGGTGCACAAACAAACCCCAACGCTCTGCCGGCGCCTAAAACACCCGCGTAAACCTCGGAAAAGTTAGGCATTTGGTTATTGACCGCTACATATCCTATTCTTTCGCCCGGTAAAGACAGGCTTTTGGAGTACGAATAGCACACCAAACTGTACTCGTAATAGTTCATAATGTAAGGAACTTTAGTCTCTTTATCGTAAACAAGCTCCCTGTAAGGCTCGTCGGCAATAAGATATACGGGGTTACCAGTCTTTTCAGAGTGTTTTTTGAGTATTTTACAGAGGTTTTTAATCTCTTCTTCACTGTATACGACACCGCTCGGATTATTGGGCGAATTTACGATTACCCCCTTAGTATGTTGCGATAACGCGCTTTCAAGTTTGTTTAAATCAATCTTAAAAGTACCCTTTTCTGCCTCCACTGCAACAAGCTTACCGCCTGCGTGTTCAACGAATACTTTATACTCCGGAAAGTACGGTGAAAAGGTTATAACCTCGTCCCCGCTGTTTAAAAGAGCGTTTAAAGCTACTGCTAAAGAACCCGCCGCACCGCAAGTCATATAAAAGCAGTCTGCGTCAAGGTTTGTTCCAAAACGCGCGTTAGTATAGTCGGCAAGGGTTTTGCGCACAGAATAGTCACCCTGCGCGGAAGTATAGCCGTGTAAAAATACGGGGTCGTAGGTCTGCAAAATTTCAACCAAAGCGTCCGTTACCTCTTTGGGTGCGGGTACGCTGGGGTTGCCTATTGAGAAGTCATAAACGTTCTCCTCCCCTATTTCGGCTTTACGGCGCTTTCCGTATTCAAACAACTCTCTTATGCAGGAACGCACCATTCCGAGCTGTACGTTTTTTTCGTTAATCATACTTCACCTTTACTATTTTAGGTTATTATACCATAATTTAACAAAAATGTACAGACTATTCTTGCTTTTTTTATTACATTTTAATATAATGTAACCACGACAAAAAAGAATTTAATGAGACAAAACAGATGAATGATAAAGCATTGGTTGTAATTGATATTCAAAACGACATTACAAAAAACTACAAAGAAATAATCGGCAATATTAACTCCGCAATTGATTGGGCTGTTGATAACAATATTTATGTGGTATATATTAAACACAATAATTTATCAGCCGGCACACGAACGTTTAAGCCTGATACACGTGGGGCAGAATTGGTACCTGATATGAAAATCGTATCTGAAAATATATTTGTAAAAAGCAAGGGCAACGCATTGACAAGCGAAGAATTTGCCACCTTTATAAATAACAACGAAATTAAAGAGTTTTATGTGGCAGGTGCTGACGCTGTTGCTTGTGTAAAATCAACTTGCTACAATATGTCAAAGAACGGCTACATAGTACACGTTTTATCAAACTGTATTACAAGTTACGATAAAAAGAAAATTCCCGAAATGTTAGAATATTATGAGCGCAACGGTTGCCATATTGAAACATTGAGTTAGTTAATTTTATTTTACAATTAAAATACAGCCCGCTATACTTCGATTACGAAGATAGCGGGCTGTATTTTTTAACCCGTAAGGGATTTTCTGAAATTTTCCATTATTCTGTTTTCTATTCTGGAAACCTGCACCTGTGAAACGCCTAGCATAGTCGCAACTTCGCTCTGCGTCATATCGCGGAAGTATCTGAGTATTATTACTTTTTTATCGCGGTCGGGCAAGCCGTCTATTGCCGTTTTCAGTTGAAGCGAATCTATAATATCTTCCTGATTATCGGCAACGGGCAGTTTTTCAAGAAGCTCCTGCCCCTTCTCGTCCTTGTATTCGCCCTGATTGTAAATTGATACGGGCATTCTGGTTGAACCCATTGTGAACACGACTTCACTTTCAGGCATATCAAATTCTTCGGCAATCTTTTTTACGGACGGCTGTGCGCCGTGAATTACGGAGTAGTCTTCAATAAACTTGTTTATCTGCTTTGCCGTGTTCTTTATCGCACGGGAAACTTTAATGCTTCCGTCGTCGCGCATAAAACGCTTTATTTCGCCCGCAATCATAGGTACGGCGTAAGTTGAAAAGCGTACGCCGAACGCCTCGTCAAAGCCGTTTATCGCCTTTAAAAGCCCCATACTTGCAAGCTGGTATAAATCGTCGTATTCAACACCTTTATTAAGGTAACGGCGCACTATACTCTTTATTAAGTTGTTATTTTCGACGATAAGCGTTTCTTTCGCGCTACCGTCGCCCTGCTTAGCTTTTCTTATCAGGTCGTTCGTCGTATCGACGTCAAGCATTCTCCACTTCCGCTTTAAAACTTTTTGACATATAGACGACCGTACCCTCGCCCTGTATGGAATTGACTTTGAACTCGTCCATAAACGTTTGCATTATGGTAAAGCCCATACCGGAACGCTCGTCCGAAGGCGCTGACGTAAAAAAGGGTTGAACCGCCTTATTTATGTCGGCTATGCCATTGCCCGTGTCGCTGACCTTTATATGTAGAGAGTTTTCCTCAATTTCGCACTCCACGGTTACAAGCCCCAAATTTCCCTTGTATGCGTGAACCGTACAGTTAGTAACCGCCTCTGAAACGGCGGTTTTTACGTCCGACAAGTCGGAAAGGCTGGGATTTAATTCCAGACAGAAAGCGGCAACCGCATCGCGCGCGAACGCTTGGTTTCTGGGTAGTGAATAGAATTGAAGTTTAAGATAATTCTTAGTCATATTTTCGTCCTTTATCTTGCTTTTGGTATGAGGGAATAAATTCCGCTTAAATTTAAAATTTTGTCTGCCGCGAAGTTGGGTTTGTCAACGTAGAGAGGAATTGACAGCGAAACCGCTTTTTTATACCTGCCTAT
>JAAUYS010000144.1 GCA_014804995.1 Clostridia bacterium | reverse complement strand
TGCTTGGCTTATAAAGAAAGGTAAAAAATATGAAAGACGTACAAAAGACGGTGGGTCTCATTTCCGATAAACAAAAAGTATGTTATATTTCTTACATTGACGAAAACGGCTTTCCGCAGGTCAGGGCAATGCTTAGCCCGAGAGAAAGAGAGGGCATAAAAACGTTCTATCTTTCTACTAACACCTCGTCGAAAAAGGTTGACTGTTTCAGGGCTAACCCTAACGCTTGTCTCTATTTTGTCGATAAGCGTTTTTACAGGGGCGTATGCCTTACGGGTAAGGTTGAAATTCTTGAAACGGCGGAAGCCAAGGAAAGGTTATGGCGTATCGGCGATAAAATGTATTACTCTAAAGGAGTTACAGACCCCGACTATTGTGTTATAAAATTTACCGCCGAAAAGGGCAGATATTATTCGTCATTTAAAAGCGAAAATTTTGATATTGAGTGAGCTTATATGAAAATAAGAAAATTTTTAATAGCGTTAGTGGTTGCAGGTTTATTTGCGGTAGTTGCCCTTGCGGGGTGTGCGCCTACGAAAATTCCCGCAGGCAAGTATTACGCTGACGGGAACGCTGAAAGTTATATAGAAGTTTTTGACGACAGAACTATGCTTTTCGTTAATGTCGATTTTTCGGAAATTGAAAACGACGACGGGGTTATTGCGTCCGTAGGACATATAAACATAGAAGAAATTTTTGACGGTAAACCGCAAGAGTATAGCAAACTTTTTTACGATGAAGATTTAAAATTGTATCACTGTTACGTTACCATAACTGACGGTATTGCAATGTTCATTGAGTGGTCGGATAAGGACAACTGTCTGATTTTTGATACGGAATATAAACTGCAATAAAAAAGCGGGTCTTTATTAAGACCCGCTTTTAAAATACTTATTTGTTTTCGTTTTTATATTTAGCAATTGCCTTTGATAACTGGTCGGGGCAGGAGGTGCCGTTTCTGCAAATAACGCCGGATAAAAGGCTTTCTATCTCGTCAATATTTTTGCCCTCACAAAGGCGGGCTACACCTTGCAGGTTGCCGTTGCAACCGCCTATAAATTTAAGATTGTGAAGATTGCCGTTTTCGTCAACTTCAAAAACTATCTGTCGTGAGCAAGTGCCGTTAGTGGTGTAGGTAAACATTTTGCCTCCTAATCGCAAAGGTTTTCATAAATTACTGAGTAGACGTCGGCGGCTTTCTCTTCCCATTTCTTATAAATGGCTTTTGCCGTCTTTTTGTCCGGAACGACAAATTTTAGTTCCAAAAGGGGTTGCACGGGCGCTAAAATCTTTAATGAAACGGTAAAAGTGCCGTCTACGTTCTGGTAGTAGTCCGAACGGCATTCCTGCCTGTTACGGTATCTTGCGCTGTTCTTTTTGACGAACTGGGAAATTTCTTCCCTGACGCTCTTTGGAATATTTATGTAAAAGTTAGCAAGAGATTCCCTGCCGTCGGGGGTAATGGTGTACAATGTGTCGTCGTCCCCGCCGACTACGCAGATAAAATTATCGTCGATAAGTTTATGAATTACGTTGACGCAGTCCATATAGCCCATCCAGCTGTTAGAGGTGGAACACATATCCACAATCGTACGCTCGGACAGGGCGCTTTCCATTTTATCGAAAACGAAAAGAATTATTAACTTGTTGGTGGAAGTTTCGCCTGTGTTCAACATAATTAATTAAAAAAATCGAAAAATTGCCTTTCCATTATACATAATTATTTTAATAAAAGCAAGATATTTGTTTAAAAATAATGCAATTTTACAATTAAGTATGCTATAATAAAATAAACTTATTATTTCTTAAATTTACGAGGGAAGAAGTATGTCAAGCACAAGAGAACAAGTCTTATCTTTTTTGGACAAGTGTGAAGAGCTTAAAAAGTGTAAATTCATTATGGCTACCACTAAGATAAAGGATTTATTGAAGTGCGTGGTCAACTGCCCCGACTTATACCGACTGTTTGAGGCGGTAACCAAAGATTTTAACTATCTTTCAGCTAAAAGTCAGTGCCTTGTTACCGTAAACGACGGGGTGTTTACTAGAAGCTACGTTGTGCTTCCGCAGACCGTCGGACAAAGACTTGCATTCATATTCTGCCTGCTTGTTGAATTTGACAAGGACAATATAAATTTAAACGACTTTTTAAGGCAATACTTCCCCGAAGACGGCAGTTATTTTGCAAGCTATCAGGCATTTTGCAATACGATTGTAAAGAGCTTACAGGACTGCATTTCACAAGTGTTCAGAGAAGAGCTTTCTATGCCGGTTCCTGCAGACGTATCAGGAGTAAAAACGGGGGAATTAGTTTCCGCCCTCGGCGTAGCGTTTTCACAGGAAGAGCAGTTTTTGAAAAACAGCTCTGTTATAGAGGAAGATAAGCAAAACGGGCTTAAAATCTTGTCTGCACTTGCTAAAAGCGTAAAGGCGGGCAACGTAGAGCTTATTGACGCGCTTGTATGCGGTTACACTTACTTTGTGTTAAACAATAACTGCGTATCGGACGCAATTGAAGAGTTAGTCGAACTTATAGAGGCTTACGAAAAGACTTTATGAAATTTGCAGAGCGCAAGATAAGCGGTCAAACCGTCTATGACGGCAAAATTTTAAGACTTGAAGTTGACGAGGTGGAACTCCCCGACGGCAAAACTTCTAAAAGAGAATGCGTAAGGCACGGCGGTGGCGCTTGCGTTCTGTATGTACAAGAGGGCAAAATTCTGCTCGTTAAACAATTCCGCTATCTTTACGGCAAAGAAATTTACGAACTGCCCGCTGGTAAACTTGAAAAAGGTGAAGACCCTAAAATTACAGCTTTAAGGGAGCTTGAAGAAGAGACGGGGCTTGTCTCCTGCGACGCAGAGCTTTATTTAAAGCTTTACCCTACCCCGGGATATACGGACGAAATTATTTGCGTTTATAAAATCGAGAACGCCGAAGATGGGCAAAAGCACCCCGACGAAGGCGAGTTTGTAAACGCACTGTTTATGCCGTTAGACGAGGTTGTAAAAAGAATAGAAAGCGGTGAGATATGCGACGCAAAGACGGTATCCGCAGTATTTAAATATTTATCGCAAGCAAAATAAAAGGGTCTGCCTTACGGCAAACCCTTTTAAAATTTAAATTAGTTGCAACCGCATCCGCAACCGCTGTTACCGCATAACAGGCTTGAGAGCGTACCGTTCTTCCACATACTGTATAAAAGAGCGATGAGTATGGGAGTGCAGCTTCCGGAAAGAACGCCGTCAATACCGTGTCCGCTACAACTTGCCGTTACGAGCAAAAGGATAAGAATCCAAAGACAGCTGTTGTTGCCACAGTTAGAAAATAAGTTCATAAGTAACCTCCTAAACTTACTGCGTGGCGGTATGTAGAATAGTTTTTTGTTCCACGCAGTGCTTTTGTCCGCAAAGGTTTTAAAGACCTTTAACAGTTCCGTATAGTAAATAATATTTAATTTTTCTTAAAAATGTTACTTCGCGTTCATTCGCTTGCAAAAATAATTTTAAATATGTTAATATTTAAATGTAACAAAGATGCTTACAGCCGTTACTTATGGGCGGACTGTTTATAAGTATAATATTTTTTTACTGCCGATATTCTTTACGAAATCGGACGGAGGTTTTTTTATGAAGAAGCAAAAAAATGACTTCTTTTCTGCTAAGAATTTGACAATTCTTGCAGTTTTGGTGGCGCTAGTAGTCGTACTGCAACTTTTTGGAAGCTTTATCAAAATAGGTACTACGCCTATAAGCTTGGTTCTTGTTCCCATTATACTCGGCGGAATGTTGCTCGGCGTTTGGGTTGGGTTAGGTCTAGGACTGTTGTTCGGTTTTATGGTAATAATGTCCGCGCTTGCAGGGTATGACGTATTCACCTTAGCTCTTTTGCAAATTAACCCCGCAATGACGGTAATTTTGTGCCTGTTGAAGGGCGGGCTGGCAGGATTTGTTTCCGCACTTTTATTTAAAGTAATAAAAACAAAAAACAAGTACGTTGCAGTTTTTGTTTCGGCAATTATTGCACCCATAGTTAATACGGGTATCTTTGTTGCCGGCGGTTTTATAATAGTAGATACAATTTCAGAAGTTTTCGGTACTTTAGGCGTTGATTTAACCGGTATTTCTCCCGTGTATATTATTTTTGTACTTTGTGTGGGAGTAAACTTCTTTATTGAACTTGCAGTCGATATAGTTTGCGCACCTGCAATATACACCGTAGAAAGAGTAGTTGAAAAGCAAATTCTCAATAAATATTCATCAAAAAACAATAAAGAAAAAGAAGAAGTTGTAAACAATGATAATCTGTCTTGACGTAGGTAATACGAATATTAAATTTGCCGTTTACGACGGGGATAGCCTTAAACTGAGCTTCCGCATTGCGACCGAGCATAAAAAGACATCCGACGAGTACGGCGGTCAAATTTTGAGTATTCTTCAAAATAACGGAATTTCTACCCGCGAAATAACGGGCGGAATAATTTCTTCGGTTGTTCCCCAGCTTGATTACACGCTTGACAGGACTTTAAATACCTATCTCAAAATCAAGCCCTTAATGCTTGCCCCCGGACTTAAAACCGGTCTTAATTTAAAGGTTGATAACGCTAAGGAAGTAGGAGCGGACAGGGTTGTAAATAATGTTGCCGGCGTAAAGAAGTACGGCTATCCGCTTATTATCGTAGACTTCGGCACAGCAACAACCTTTAACGTAATTAACGAAAAGGGCGACTTTATAGGCGGAGTAATAGCCCCCGGGATAAAGGGTTCTTTAGACAGCTTGGTAAACGGTACGGCTAAGCTTCCCAGAGTGGAAATAGAACGCCCTTCTGCCGTAATAGGCAAAAATACCGTAACAAATATGCAATCAGGCATATTCTACGGGTTTGCCGGGTTAGTCGAGTTTATCGTTAAAAAGATTAAACGTGAATTAAAGTGCGATAACGTAGCTGTAGTCGCAACGGGCGGATTTTCCGAAATTATCGCCAAAGAAATTTCCTGCATAGATAAAGTAGACAAGCTGTTGACGCTTGACGGTTTAAATTACTTATACAAATTAAACAGCGCGGAGGCGTAAGATGAAGAAAGTGGGAGTTGCCATTCTCGGTTTGGGAGTGGTAGGCGGTGGCACTTATAAGATACTCACCGAACACAGGGAGCTGTATAGAAATACCCACGGGATTGATATTACAGTGGAGGCCGTTCTCGAACTGAATAAAGAGAAGGCAAAAGCCCTTGGTGTGGACGAAAATAAAATAGTAGACAATATCGCGGAGATTTGTTCAAATTCTGAAATTGATATTGTAGTTGAAGTAATCGGCGGGATAGAACCTGCCAAGTCCTTCGTGCTTTCCGCCCTTAAAGCGGGTAAGTCTGTTGTAACTTCCAACAAGGAACTATACTGTAAGTATAGTTACGAGCTGGAAAAGGTAGCAAAAAAGAACAACTGCGGACTTTACTTTGAGGCAAGTTGCGTCGGGGGCGTTCCCGTAATACGCGCTCTTACGGACAATTTGCAGGGCAACAAAATTTTGTCTATGACTGGAATTATTAACGGCACGACGAATTATATTCTAACTAAAATGTCCGACGGCGGAGCTACTTACGAAGAGGTTTTAAAGGAGGCGCAAAAGCTAGGGTATGCCGAAGCCGACCCTACTTCCGACGTGGAGGGTTACGACGCTTCCTATAAACTTTCAATACTGTCAAGCCTTGCGTTCCATACTAAAATTCCCTATACGGAAATTTACAGGGAGGGAATAACTAAAATTGACGTTGCTGATATTCTTTACGGAAAACAAATAGGCTACACTTTAAAGCTTCTTGCAATCGGCAAGAACGGTGAAAACGGTATAGAAGTCCGTGTTCACCCCGCGTTTATAAAAAAAGACCACCCCTTAGCAAGCGTCAGCGACAGCTATAACGCCGTGTATCTTACCGGCGACTGTGTGGAGGACGTAATGCTTTACGGGCGCGGTGCGGGTGCGTTGCCCACCGGTAGCGCAATCGTCGGCGACATCATTTACTGCGCGACCCATCAGGGGCATAATTATTCGGCATTTAAGAATACGGAAAAGGCAGACGCTTCTACAAAATTTGTTAAAAACTTTGAAAGCGAGTATTATATTCGCCTTAGCGTAGAAGATAAACCCGGCGTGCTTTCGAAACTGACTTCACTTTTAAGCAAACACGGCATAAGCGTTGCACAGGTTAAGTCTGACGAAGTTAAAATTTCAGGTAAAATTCCTTTGATTATAATTACCCATAAGACTTTTGAAAGTAGCGTAAATAAAGCCGTAAGCGATATTAACGCAACGGCAGGAGTGGCACAAGTAGCTTCGGTT
>JAAUYS010000143.1 GCA_014804995.1 Clostridia bacterium | reverse complement strand
CGGCGCATATATTGCTCATGCGGTAGTTGTAGCCTATAGCCTCATGCTGATAATAGGGATAGCTCTCGCGGGCCTGGGTGGCATACCATAGGATCTCGCGGGCCTTCTCCGCATCGGGGCATATCAAGGCACCTCCACCTGAGGTGGTGATCATCTTGTTGCCGTTGAAACTCAACACACCGTATTGGCCGAAAGTGCCGAGAACCTGCCCATTATATCGTGACCCAAGTCCTTCGGCAGCATCCTCGATTACCGGGATTCCATAGCGGTTGGCGATCTCCATTATCCTGTCGATCTGATAAGGCATCCCATAGAGAGCCACCGGAATAATCGCCTTGGGCATCCTGCCTGTCTTGGCAATACGGTCCTTTATGGCCTCCTCAAGCAACTCCGGATCCATGTTCCATGACTCATGTTCCGAATCTATGAAGACCGGAGTAGCACCGAGGTAGGTAATCGGATGGCTTGAGGCACAGAATGTGAACGACTGTACCAGCACCTCGTCGCCGGAACCAACGCCACATGCAATGAGAGCTAAATGGACGGCCGCCGTCCCTGCACTCAGGCATACCACCCTCTTCTCAAGGGGAGCCTCACCCTCGCGTCTGTTGACAAACTCCTCGAGATCCTTCTCGAACGCATTTACATTCGGACCCATCGGCACGACCCAGTTGGTATCGAAAGCCTCCTTGATGAAGTCCATCTCTCTGCCGCTCATATGCGCCAGACAAAGGTATATTCTATCTCGCATGTCTATATCGTTTCGTTGTTATAAATCATTCTTCTACCCAATACCGTACAGAATATCATCTGTATATCTTTTAGGAAAGAGTAATTATGAAGGTAGTATCTGTTTATCCTTACCTTATCAGGGAAAATAACCTCATCGTTGTATCTTTGAGGATCCTGTTGTATGGCAAGCAATTCCTCCTCGTCACGGTATTTCAAAGATGCGGGTCCCGTTATACCTGGACGAAGTCTTAGGACTTCTCGGTCAGTCCCTTTCAGTTGATCGGCATAGCCTGGTACATCCGGACGTGGACCGACAAAACTCATGTCACCAATCAATACATTCCAAAGCTCGGGCAACTCGTCGAGCTTATATCTCCTTAATTTTGTACCTAACGGAGTGATTCGGCTTTCTCCAGCAACTGATACTGAAGAACCTCCATGTCCTACAGTCATGGAGCGGAACTTATACATAGTGAAGAGTTTACCATTAAGTCCAACTCGCTTCTGCTTAAAGATTACGGGACCTCCCGGCATCTTTATTTTGATAATAAGAGCCACAACCAATAATAACGGCCATAGAATCAGTAAGCCAATGAAAGCCATTATCCGGTCAAACCAAAATTTCACCATCTAATCGCTATTTATAGTTATATCCGCCGTTGACCTCAATCAAACTTCCATTGACAAATGGATTGTCAATACAAAACTCAAAAGCCTTTACAATCTCATCTATCCTGGCAAAACGATGAATAGCTGTTTTCTTATAAATATTTTGCTTAATCTCTTCAGGCTTCTCCTTTTGCCATGGAGTTTCCACAAATCCTGGAACCACTGTATTGACTGTTGTCCCTGTCCCTTCATATACCTTTACAAGATTCTTACAGAGAGCATGTACAGCTGATTTGGTTACCCCATAGGCTAATACCGTAGCATGCGGATCAAGTCCCATTTGAGAACCGGTAAAAAGTATGCGGGATCCAGGAGGTATAATGGGATAGAACTCGCGACACATTATATAATGCGAATTTACCGCTACCTCCATCATATCATCCCAATCCTTATCAGAATAATCCGTAAAGGATTTTCGAATTGAGATTCCTGCATTACAATGAAGACAATCCAAGTGAGGAGTCCTCTTCTTCACATATTCAATAAACCGATATACCTCCTCTCGTTTGGTCTGATCAACTTTTACAGGTTCAAAATTTGAAATCTCTTTCTGAAAGTCATCTCCCACATATGTCGCAAAAACATAATATCCTCTATCTATCAACATTTTTGCAACCCCTAATCCCATACCGGATGTTCCTCCGGTTACAACCGCATATTTCATATTAATCTCTTAAACTAATGATAACCGTTCTCAAATTAAAATTCGCAATGAAACTGGAATATATATTTTCTTTGAGCCTTTCAATCTATGGCATAATCAAATCTCATAAAAATTCACACGTTTAGAGAACTGTTCCATGATACCTGCCATACAGATTGACTCACTGACTCTCAACCTTGAGGAAGTAAGTCTATTATTTAAAATACAGGAGATGAATTCCTGTATTTCATATCTTAACCCGGTTCCATCCCATTTGTAAAAGAACTTCTTGTTCTGGTTCTGATCTTCGAAACGTAATTCAAAATAATCTGTTTTCCACCACGGAGCCGGGACATAGGCATAGCCTTTAGTTCCGGATATTACCAGATTACCCTCCGTCTTTACACCAAGTCCGACATTGAATGAACAGACCGCATGCGGATACCTGAACACTCCCTTGGTGTACATATCCACACCATTCTTCATTCGGGAATAAAGATTGAGGTTCTCATAGTCAGTGCCAAGCAACTTGATGATCGGGAGAAGCGGATAGCTTCCAAGCTCATACATTGAACCGCCGGCTTGAGTGGAATCAAACTCCCTCAATGATAGATTATCGTCCCAAAGTTTGGATAAAGAGGCGTCAACATCAACCACCTGACCGATTATACCGCTTTTTATCATTACCATTAGATGATTGAAAGCAGGACAATGAGCGGTCTTGTTAGCTTCCATTAATATAAGTCCTTTATCCGCTGCGATTTCATATAACTCCCTTGCCTGTTGTTTGTCAAGTACCAGCGGTGTCTCGCACAATACATGTTTTCCGTGTTCTAATGCTCCTTTTATAAGATTGTAGTGTGTCAAGTGTGGAGTGGCGATATATACGGCATTAACCGAAGGATACATTTCATGTACTGAAGTATACTTCTCATTAAGTCCGAATCTTGCATTATAGTCATCCAAAGTCTTCGCATCACAATCGTATGCACCCACAATCTTAATACCGTTAACAACCTGTGCCTCCAAAGGAAATCGATTCGCGACACGACCACATCCTATCACTCCTATGGAGATTTCAGTTGAGGTTGCAGCTCTAAGCTGAGTGGAACTAATACCCTCTGTCCGTGGAAGATATCTAACCTCACAATATTCCTTCAGATAATCAAATTTACCTTCCCAATCACTCCCGATTGCAAAAATATCAATATTATACTTCTGAATATCGTCAATTTTCTGTCCAAAGTAATCCTCTACTATGATCTCATCTGCATATCCTGTGGCCTTGACAGCTTCAACCCTCTCAAGAACGTTGTTACGGACATTCAGCTTTCCTCGATCTCTGTCAAAGCTGTCACTGGTAACCCCAACTATCAGATAATCTCCAAGTTCCTTAGCTCGTCGAAGTAAATTGATATGACCTTGATGCAAAAGGTCGTATGTGCCATATGTAATGACTCTCTTCATATTAATACTTACCAAAGTCAACAGATAGGAGATGCCAGCCTTGCCGATCAGAAACAGGAGGCAACTGCATGTAATTTCCAAACATCCTGGTCAGATATTCATGATAATGCTCAGGAACAGGGAGTGATGTATCCTCAAACTCAACATATTTTGGGCAGCCGTAGATACTTCTCGGCATAATGGCATTTCTGAATCTTGTACGTCCGTAAAGGAATCCTATTCGTTTAGTATCTTGCTTGTTAAATGAATTTATCCACTTCATCAGACATGAACGTAATTTTCTTATTCTTAATGGGAAGGAAAGGGCAATCATCAGTTTCTTACTCAAAGATGCCGATTTATATTTTCGTTGGCTCAACTGATAGCAAAGATCATATTTAGCCAGTATATACTGTACACGTGCTATAAGATTAGAATCAGGAACATTGTCCAGACAGAACACATCCAGATAAATCCCATGCATTTCAGGAGAAGCATACTCATCTTCGGGTTCATGGAGCGTAGTCCCTTTTAACCTGATTTTGGAAAAATTCAGTGGCCAGTCCTTTAGACCCTCCTGAACAAAATATTTATCAGGATCAAGCTTTGTCCGGACAACTTTTAGGAACTTATCATAATTTGGACGAGTCATGATTATATCCATATCATCATCCCATGGAATAAATCCCTTATGCCTTATGGCCCCAATACAAGACCCACCCAAAAGGTAGTATTCTATTCCATTTTCCCTACATAACCTATCAATATCCTTTGCTATGTAGAGAATCACTTTTTGTAGATGCTGTAGTTCTGTCATTTTCTGAAAATCTTCTGGAATAAGAATCCTCGTAGTCGATTTGGTATTACGACCTGAACCCCGAATCTTATTATTACATTTAATACATACTTTGGCAATCCGATGATTCCGTGCTTCAACATGTAATCCTGCAATCCCTTTTCACTGATGAAATATTTCCACCCACCTCTTCTGGCATACATATCCTTTCCAACACGAACATTAACCAGAGTATCCGGCAGATTTGCAAATTCACATCCAGCCTCCATCATCCTGATCCATAAATAGTAATCTTCATTATAATGCCAGTCAATATAATTACCGGCAGATAAAACCGATGACTTCTTAAACATAACCGTCATATGATTAAAAGGACAGCGAGCTTGTAAATAAAGATTAATATCTTGTGAATAACATGGAACCTCCCTTTTCCCTACAATATTGTTTTCCAATTCAATGAACTCAGAGATCTGTCCACCAACCAAGTCACATGATGGGTTATTGACCAAGTAGCTTAACTGCAACTCAAATCTGTTAGGAACGGCTATATCATCAGAATCCATTCTTGCAACTATGTCATTGGATGCGATAAGTATACCTTCTCTCAGTGCCACGCCTAACCCTTTGTTATCTTTCAAACGCAGGATGCGAAGTCCATATAATTCTTCTAGCTCCCTTATGCTACAATCCAATTCTTGCGGAACCGGCCCATCAACAACCACAACTACCTCGTCTGGCTTTATACTCTGCTTTAACGTTACACTTTCTACAGCCTGTTTAAAGTACTCTGGTCTATCATTCTTATAAACAGCCATTAATACCGTGAATGGGTAGTATTTATTCATAAGTCTTCTTATAAGGCCTTATTCTTGTAACCGAAGTGCTAAAAAATATATTAAGTCAATTGATATATAAGAAAAGGAATTAGTTTGATTTATTTCGCCTGCGCATTTCTTCTTGATATATTCTCTCATAATTCCTAGCAATAATCTTCCTATCATATTTCTCTATTGCTAAATTTCTAGCTTCATCACCCATATCATCAGACCAATTCAATGCATTCTTTACAGAGGTCAAGAGCTCCTCATCACTATTTAAACTAAATAGACATCCAACTTTTGTATTACCAATCAATTCTCTATGTGGCTCAATATCGGAAAGTAAGCAAGGCAATCCGCAAGAAAGAGCTTCAAGTACAGTATTCGGTAAACCCTCCGCCTTTGAGCATGAGATAAGGTAATCAGAAGCTTGTAAATAATCAATTGGAGAATTTGTGGATCCCATAAACATAATTTTTGGATTTTTTGCTAACGATTTAAGCATTGATCGTTCTGGCCCATCCCCAACTATCAATAGTTGACAATCATAATTACTTAATTGATTAAAAACTCTAATTGCCATCTGATTATTCTTTCGATCCCTCAAACTTCCTAAAATCAAAAACGTTTTGTTTCGTGGATTAATCTTTAAATCACTTCGCAATTTCATTTTCGAATCTTCGCTTGCTTTGAGAAAATAATCTGTATTTACTCCATTTTGTACATATGGTATTGACATATTATGCTGAGTAAGGAAGACATGTCCCAAAGATTTTGAACAAGCTACATTCACATCCATTCTACGTAAAATAGATAAATATAACTTCGTTAAAATCGGTTGAATAATTTTAGGAAATTTTTCTCCTATATCTCTAGGTGCACTTCTCTGGGTTGATATTTTAATATATCGCTTAGATAAACATGCTGATACAAAATTAGCTCTAAATCCAGAACTATGAATTACATCAATTTTATTATCTAATAACAAATTTTTAACTTTTGATAAACAAAAAAATGTTTTCCATAAAGGAATATTAAGGGTAAACACTTCAATTCCTTCTTCCTTATATTTATTTAACCATGAATTTTTTGGATTTTCAGGTGCTAACGTAACTAACGCAGCGTTTATCTTCCCATTCAATTTAATCCCTGTAAGGATGTTTAGACCTTGATTCACTGGTCCACTTATTCTTGCTCTACTAATCAAATAGATAATCTTCATAGATATTCTTTAAGAACTTTGTTTAAATGTGTTTATTATTAGTTTTTTGATATCACTATTTCTATTGGAATTTGAAATTTTACCATATAAAGAAGATGCATTTATCATCGCTTCCGCTATTTTCTCAACATCTCCTATCGGAGCTGTATATCCGTTTACCTTATTAATTATATTATACTTTATGAAGGGAATACATTCTGTAGCAACACATGGTAAATTAAGATATAGGGCTTCCACCAATGAATTTGGTAAACCCTCTGTAAGGGATGTTAAAACAAAACAATTAGATTCAATAAGATATATATATGGATTTGAAGTGTAGGGTATAAATTGAATATTGTCTCCAATCCCTAGCTCATCAATGAGTTTGTCCAACAACTCCCTATATGGTACATCGTAACTCTGGCCGACAATGGTTAGAGTAGCACATTTATATTTCAGCCAAACGTTATAGAAGGCTCTTATTAAGGTAACATAATCTTTCACAGGTGCTATCCTTCCTACTGCAATAAATCTCCATTGATTGCAAGATGGTCTCTTGATACCAGAAATTTTTTTTTCAATATCAGTTTCATCCACTGGATTATTAATAACTACAACCCTCTGGGGATTCAAATTATAACAGCGAATCATGGCATCTCTCATTTCATTTGTTTGGGCAATATTCTTGTTTGCGAAAGGATACAATAATTTTATAGATCCTTCCATTAAGCCACCAAATCTGCCAGGCATAAAACATTGGCGTGTAACAACCTTCACATCTTTACAAAAAAACTTATAAAGAATAGCTAAAGAGGTCAATGCATGTATTGAAGAAAAAACTACTTTAGGATTATGCAATTTTAAAAACTTCCAAATTTTAATGTATCGTCTTATCTTATTTGAATCATTAATATATGAAGTACTAATATGTGGATTTAAAAATCCACATACAGTACTCTCCTTATCGGATATAAAAAGAATATTAATATCTACATTATATTCATAAAGTATATTTGCATAGGTAATCGATACTTTTTCGGCGCCTCCTCCATTAGTCGGTATAATAAATAATATTTCCATTTTTTCTTCTTATGAATAATATGAAAAGATGATTTAATATATAATAAATTATTACCCCATATAGAGCTTTCCCAATCCCGTACCCCATCGATGAACGAGGAAGATAAACGCATATTGAAGCAAGCTTTAAAACGAAAATAATCACATAAATTGAATAACGGGAGGGATTAAGAACAACAGTATCAACGAATTTATATAATACTCCCAAAAAGAAGAAACCACATACAATACCCAATAATCCCCCATCTAAATAAAATTCTGAGAATGCAGACATCCCCAACCCGAATCGGTATTGTGCACCAAATAATGATACGGTTAAATATTCAGATGTTGAAAACTGAACTGGATCAATATCCAACATTTTCCTAGTAATTGAATAGGTGCCAGGAACTGCTGAGATTATATTAAATAAAGTATTAGCACCATATCTATAGTGTGTCTTTTCTTCTTCTATATCAGTTACAGCTATAAAATTACAATTTATAGAATTACCTAATTCTTGAGTTGCAGGAAATATACTAGGTTTACTATCACTAGACATTTCTATTGCTTCTGAGAATTTAGCACCAACACTTTTATCAGTTGCCAACCCTCTAGCAATTCCCATAATAGTCACTAAACTAGCGCCAAAGAATAATCCACTCAGAACGTATAATAATTTAATCTTTGGCTGAACAACCATAAAATAAGCAAAAAATAGAAGTAAAATATTATATATTACAGGTCCTCTATCCCCACTTAGAGCTCTTAGAAGAACATAAAGTAAGAACGGAATCCAGAAAATCAAAGGTATTTCTTTTATAAAAGCTTTGAAATTTACCGTTCTTTTATCTAAAAAATGATTATAAGCATATATACTTATATAAATAGTGAAGAAGACATTTAGTAGATTTTCGGCAAATTCAGAATCTTCCCTAATACGATCATATGCTCCCGATCCTCTATAAGTCATTCCAGTCATAAACGAGATAAGATCGATATTCATCAAAAAATAGATGAAAACGATAGCGGTAAGATAACCCCAAAGAGATATGGTTGTTAGTTTTCTATTCCTATGCCCTTTATTAATATCAAATTTAAACGATTCAAGTCCGATAAAATAAAAATTAAACCCAATAATCGAAAAATATAAAACCGTATCTTTCATGCTTTCATTCGAAGCAGCTTCCAAATAAAAATCTAGTGTTCCATAATTGAAATAAACATTTAATAAGGTTTGTAAGTTAACAATAATTAATCCAAGTAATAAAAAATTTGAAGGTGTTAACCATACTATTTTTTGATTTCTATTTGGGTTAAATTTGTAAAGAGATAATAAAAAATAAATAAGCGTTAACGAAAAAAGTATAAAAGATACCGTATCACCCCAGCTAGGTTGTAAAACATAAAATAAATAAATGACTATAGAATTGATAAGTAGATAAAGTATGTATCCTATTTGTTGTAGCCGCATAAGAATTTTTTGTAACGAACTAAACACCCTATTTATTTAATATTTAATGCTGATAACCTTAAGCCGAAAAGAAACTTTGCTATGAAGAAATAATATAAGACCATACTTGAGACCACAGAAATAAGCTCAATTAAATTATTGTTTAATAATTTTACACAAAAGCATATAACTAGAATAAACATTGAAATCCCCAAATATTTTAGATGGCCTATCAGAATTGTTCTAAAACTGACTTTAATAATTTGACTATATATCTTAATATTAATCAGATACCCTAGAAATGTACTAAGTATATATCCATAAAGCATCGCAAACGGACTGACAAGTAAGCAGGCTAAAATTATTCCAATTCCTATTACTCGTTTTATTAAAGTATACTTAGCCAGAATTTTAACTTCACCTAAAGATTTAATAAAATTCCGAGTGAGGCTTTCCATAACATAAAATATACCCACTATCATCAAAAACGACAAATATATTCCTGCTCCTTCCCACTCCTTGCCGAAAACTAACATAATTATCTCTTTTCCATAAACAATTATAAGCCAAAAAATAGGAAAGAGAAACAGCGAGAAATTTCGAAACAATGAAACAGTCTCTTCAAAAAAAATATTTCTATCGGATTTTATTCGTGTTAGAACTGGGAATGCAACTGTATTTATTGTTATAGCAAGGGAGTTAGTCGCGGAAGTTTCAAGTTTTTGTGCTTGATATAAATATCCTGCACTTGATAAATTCATATACTTTCCAAACAAGGATATCATGATATTTGTGTATCCGGCCTCAAGTATATTACACACAGTGGTGTAGAATCCAAATGAGAATAGTTTCTTAAAACTCGATGTTGAAAATTTAAACGAGTATTTATATCTTGTAACAAATTCGAGACATATTACGTCACTAATAGCATAAGTTATTTGATATATGACTAGGGAATAAACGCCAAAACCGGTTAAGGCAGATCCTAAGGCCATTAGTGAAGCAAATCCAACACCGATCACAGAAATAATTGATATAATCTTGAAGTTTAATGATCGTATCAATATCGTTTTTGGAATTAAGGAAAAAGCATTAATAACAAAAACCAAGCATAATAATCTATTTACGTATGCCAACCCCTGCACTTTAAAGTATGCCTCAATAATAGGAGATCCCCAAAATAACAGTAGATATAAACTGCAACCCACAATTAAATTATAAATAAACACCGTCGACAAGTCTATACTACTGATATTTTCCTCCTTTATTATACTTCCTCCAAATCCTGCATCTGTAAGAGTTGTAGAAATAGAAATGAAAATTGCCAAGATACCTATCTGTCCAAAATCTTCTGGTGACAGGTATCTTACCAATATAATATTTGTTATAAGATTTATAATTTGGGGAATTATTCTACCCCCAAAATACCAAATATAGGCACCTTTATTCCTCATTATTTTCTTAGAAAACTCTCGTATTCCGCATTTAACAATATGCCTCTTTTTGTACTATCATCAAGTCCTTTAGTTCCTTGATCATACATTTTATTTCGTTCATAATATTCATCAATAGAACATATGATTCTTGCAGGATTCCCTGCTACAACTTTTCTATTAGGAATAGATTTGGTTACAACACTTCCTGCAGCTATCAATACATTGTCACCTATAGTTACACCCGGCATTATTAATGAGTTGGTTCCAATATATACCCAATTACCAATTGTGACTTTACCAAAAACATCAAATTCAGGATGTTCGTCTCGAACAACTTGTCCTCCTCCATGGGTAAATATTCTACAGTTTGTAAGTTGACAATTGGATCCTACCTTAATTAAGTAAGGTTCAGACGACCAATGCATCTTTTTGATAAGATTATTTGTACCAATATCTACTCCTAGATGTTTTGCATATCTTTCAGGAGAAGTAAAAAAACGCCAGTATAATTCCATTATTAACTTTATCAGCTTGTTCATATCAGAAATCACTAGGGTCGACTAAAAACACAAAATTTTTTGAATCACTAGAATTCAACTTATTGATAATAGATTTATAATCAACGAATTTAATCTTATTTTTGCAGACAGAATTAGACTATTATACGTAAAGAGTAATTGTGCAATTGGGTCAAGACAGCATATTTTGTGTAAAAATCGTATGTCCTGAAGTCTGGGTACCGACTTACCGATCTGATTTCTGCATCTTGATTTAGTATTTTTTAACTTAGAGGGTCAAGCCGGAAGGCTTATAGTTGCAGGAAGCAGGTTCTCGTAGCCGATTGTATCTGTCCAATTGGGTCAAGACAGTAGATTTTGTGCAAAAATCGTATGTCCCGAAGTCAGGGTGCCGACTTACCGGACTGATTTTTGCATCTTGATTTAGTATTTTTTAACTTT
>JAAUYS010000142.1 GCA_014804995.1 Clostridia bacterium | reverse complement strand
GCCGACAGCATCGGCGGATGGCAATGGACCTGGTCGATAGCACTTGTGTGTGAGCTCTTCATGCTCTACTACGGACTGTGGGGTTGCCACGTAAAAGACAGCGAGGCTCTGGCCAATCTAAGGGCAGAAGCCCCCGGCGATCCCGGAATGTAATGTCTTTGCTACAAATAGAATCCCCATCCTGACCAATTGGTCAGGATGGGGATTCTATTTGTAGCAAAGACATAGGGATAAGAGACTTTCCTGTAAGAATGATACTCATTAATCTTTACTCAACAAAAAATAACTTAATTACCGAATATTTATTCGCTATGTCAATAATTATCGCTACCTTAGCACCACATTTGAAAGAGTGGATCGAGATCAATAACAAAACATCAATGAAATCAAAAATTACACACTTCTGATATGAGTCATCGCATAAGCACAATTATCACTGTTCTTCTCCTGTTTCTCAGTTGTTCCGACAATAAACCTGACAATCGGCTGACACGTATTGAAAATACAATCTCAAAATCACCCCAAAAAGCGTTATCAAGTCTTGACAGTATTAACTATGAAAGTCTTTCGGATGCAAATAAATCGTATTTTGATTTTTTGACGATAAAAGCTAAGGATAAAGCTTTCATACATCATACTTCGGACAGTCTCTTTTTAAGAGTTATTGAACGAGAATATAAAGACTCCGGCATAGAAAGGTATGCAGAAACTTTATACTATGGAGGTCGTGTATATCATGACTTAGGAGATCTGCCGACTGCTTTAAACTATTATCAGAACGCTTTAGACCTTCTTTCCAAAGAGGGAGATTCCGCCTCCTTAAGAGCTTCCATACTTAGCCAAATCAGTGGTCTGCTAAACTCATTGAGGCTTTACGAGCAAGCCATGCCATATGCGGAAGAAGTTATCACATTAGATTCCATCAGAAAGGATTCTATGAATCTTATGTATGATACTGAACTTTTAGGGTCAATTCATCTCCATGCTAAGAACTATGAGTCTGCCGAAAAATTTTTTAACAAATCTAAAAAGATCGCAAAGTCAGTAGCATCTATTGACACTGCAAGACTTAATTTATATTTAGCAGCCGTAAAATACAATCAAGGAGACATAAACTCCGCTTTGAAACTCATCAGGCCAACAATATTAAATGTAGACTCCATTTCTCGCAATACAGCATTAGCCTACGCTTGCGACATATATAGACAAGTATCTATTCCTGATACAGCTCTCATGTATGCTTACGAGCTTATCCACAGCAAAAATCCTTATAATCGCAAAACCGGCTATCAAACTCTTCTTTCAGATGATTTGAAGGAGTATATTCCAGCTGATTCCATCATACGTTATGCCTGTGATTACAGAGAGATTGTAGAATCATATCTAAATCAAAATGGAAACCAGGCTGCTTTAATGCAGAATTCATTCTACAACTATCAAATACACCAACGTGAGAAACTCAAAGCAGAAGCTGCCAATAAAAGGCTTTTTTATTGGCTTGGTGGATTTCTACTCGCCATTCTTATTTTATCCATATATATTCTTCATTTAAAAAATAAAAATAAGGCTCAACTCATACAATTGCATGAGGCAATTAATAATGTCAATACATTACGCAGTACATTAAATATTACTAAGGATAATTGTAATGCCTCTTCTGAGAATGAACCAACATCCGATCCGGAATCCACCATATCACAAGACTATCTTTCTTCAAATGTTCAAGACCTAAGGGAGCGTTTAAGAGAAGAACTAATATCCATACGCAACATGGGGAATGAGTCTTATTCTGTCTCTCCAATAATATTGGAATCAGAAGTTTATGACAAGGGTTTAGAATATATAAAGAAGGAGCGTATAATTCCCGATAAAAACCCTATTTGGGAGGAACTTGAGGAGGTTGTATTAAAAAGTTCACCTCAATTCAAACATCGATTACATCTTCTGACAGGAGGAAAATTAAAGCTTTCCGACTTCCACTTGGCACTATTAATCAAATGTGGAATATCCTCAACTAACATATCCACTTTGGTCGGACGAGCCAAATCGACCATTGCATATCGAAAAGATGCCCTCGGTTTTAAAGTGTTTGACCAAAAATTGGAAACCGGCTTGATTGACGATATAATACATTTATTATAAACATATTAACACTCACATTTAGAGTTCAGTTTTTGTTCAGCACCATATTTCTGAACAAAAACTGAACTCTATTTTTGTTATATCCATCCCCTTTTAACCTAATTTTGTGAAAAACAAAAACCAAACTCTATGAACAAGATTCTTGCAATTCTAATTATTTCCATCGTCATGTTGTCTTCCACAACATTCGTGCACGCTGATAGTGCTCTAACTTATTCTGTCAGCGTCACTCAAAGTCCAGAACCGTATTATATAGATGACGGACAAGTAAGACATCGTACTCCGTCAAGACCGATAATATGTACTATAACACCCGATGGTGTAAATATTCCCTCTGTAAACACCGAGGATATAATCACATATGATGTATTCTCTTCAGGAGGGGATTGCATCGCCTCCTTTACATCAGAACAAGATTTTATCTCATTTCTATTCAGTATTAAGGGGACATTTGAAATCCGAATTCATATTGACGGATATGTCTTTCATGGATATGCCACCTTTTAGCTCATGATTAAAAGTAGGCACTAAATCACAGACCAGACCGGACTGTATGAAAGATCCAAAACCGAAGATGCCAAAAAGAAAACTTCAAAGTACACTTGGCCAATATTAAAACCTAAAGATATAGATCTCTAGGAAAAAGAGAATCAATGTCCCAATCGGGTGGATCTACGTTCTAAGACTATCAATATCACGAACTAATCTCGGGATATTGAACCGAATATACTAATTAAAATATAACCGAGATCATAAACATAATATTCACTTAACAACTGAAAAATGAAAAAGAAAATTTTCATTGCTGTATGTATGCTAACAGTAGCCAGCATATCATGCTTCGCAAAAAACATTGTGCCAGTCACTACATCATGCGGTGAAGAGGCATGGATCGATACCGATCGTGGGACTATACAAGAAACCATGGAGCAAGTAATTGCCATTGACCAAGTATTGTGCCCTGAGAATTGGCCATAATACTAAAATTATTGTATAGAACTTTTGTCTATAAATTTATAGACAAAAGTTCTATACAATACATTATTAATCTTCTGTAAATCCTACTAATTAAATGAAAATATCTATTCTGCTTATATTGCTTATCTTTCCTTTAACAAGCATAGCACAAGCCATAAATATGGGAGCTTCAGGAAACACCAACAAAAATGATAGTATCTCTAAACAAATTCTTGAGCCCACCAAATACTCCATTACTTATAAATATGAATATGCCGTAGACAGCGAGTATCCCGATGATAAGAGAGAGGGCCTCACACTGCTTCAGATAGGTAATCGTTATAATCGATTTTGGGATTACAATGAATTCAAATCTGATTCTATTTTTGATCGTGCAGCTAAAGAAAACCTGACGATTACAGAATTTTCAGGACCTGTGCTCCAGGCTATGAGAAGAATAACCTTTTCAGAAAGTATTCTCATGGACAAACACTCCGGAAAAGAAATTATACAGCGAACCGCAGGTTTGCCTACAAAAAAATACCAGTATGAAGAAGTTTTGCCTTCATTAAAATGGAATCTTGTAGAGGGCGATTCTACAATTGCAGATTATCATTGCAAAAAGGCAACAACAAATTTATTTGGTAGAGAGTATATTGCCTGGTATTGCCCGGCGATAGATTTACCCTATGGACCTTATAAATTCAATGGACTTCCGGGATTAATATTTAAGGTAGTTGACACACAAAATCTTTTTAATTTCACTATTCAAGAAATAAAGAAAGAAAATGAATATCACCCGATATACTATTGGACAAGGAAAGATTTGGTAAAGAGTGATAGAAAAACAATCCGTAAGATTTATAAGAACTTTTGTTTGGATCCTCTCAGCTCATTGCTGAGTGACGGCAACATTAAAGTTTCAGATAAGGCAAAAGCAAAAGTAAAATCAAGACCCTATAATCCTATTGAACTTGAATAATAAATTATTCCTTCTTCTCATTATAATATCACTCTGCTCAGTAACTTGTAAAACATTTGGGCAAAATAGTCCCGACCTGAAGTCGCGATGTTTCCATATAGTTGATTCAACCACAACACATTCGCTTAGCAATGTGATGTGTCGAGTGTACACCAATGATAATAAATTCTATAATTATGCAATTTCTGATGAAAATGGGCAACTTTGTATAGAAGTGTCTGATAGTGATATTATAGAATTCTCGTATTTAGGATATACTCCATTGAATAAGCCGGCTAAAGATTTTATTTTAGACAGAATCAACAACGTCATACTTGCTGAAAAAGCTATAGAACTTAACGAAGTAATTGTCAAAGCTCCACCAATACGAGAACAAAATGACACCATCTCATATAATGTTCGAGCATTCATCCAAGCAGGAGATAGTCATCTTGAAGATATCCTAAAGAAACTTCCTGGCATTAGAGTAAATGAGAATGGTAGCATATCTTATCAGGGTAAGGCTATCAATAAGTTCTACATTGAGGGTAAGGATTTATTAGGCAACAGTTATAGTCTGGCAACTAAAAACATGCCTGTTGAGGCAGTGACAACAGTTGAAGTATTGGAGAATCATCAACCATTTAAAATGCTTAAAGGGAAACAATTATCTGATAAAGCCGCCATTAATATACGTATTGATAGGGGGCATAAATCTCGTCCATTTGGAGAAATTAATGTTGGATTGGGTGAAATTGCCTCAATTTGGAATAATAGTTTATTTCTTACTCAAATAATGAGCAACAGCCAGCTCCTAATTTCCGGTAAGATAAACAATTCGGGAGTAGATCTTTCCGAAGAGACAAAAGAACATATTGATATTGCTGATTTAGATGCTTATGAACCCATTTTACCCTCAATCTTATCTACATCGACATTAAACGAAGTACTTCCACAAAACCGATATCTTCAAAACAAATCATATTCTGCCGGAGCAAATTTTTTAGTAGGGCTATCAAAAGAATCTTCCTTAAGATTTAATCTTCTATATTATCAAGATCGCTCTAATATTACCCGACAGCGTAGCGATTATTATGGAGGAGAGAATCCTCTAAATCTAATTGAGAATACAGCAAAGCGACTTAAGGATTTTACGATTCTTCCCATAATTAAATATGAGCTAAATGACAAGAATACATATATTTCAAATGAATTAAAACTTTCTTTTAATAAAATATCTAGTTCAAATAGGGTTATTTCAAATAGCATAAGTCTTTTTGAAAGAATAGACAACAAACCTGTATATCTCCAAAATTATTTCACATCATCATTTTATATAAAGAATCGAATAGTTCAAGCAAAGTCATTGTCTCGTTACTTCAATAGGAGCGAGAATCTGTATAGTGATGCTGATACAATCAGTATCTACGATATATCTGAAAAATTTGCCCTGAAATCATTCTTAAATAAAACCATATTATCTTCATTATTTTATTTAGGGGGAAATTCTCTAAACATATCTTCTGAAATTTATTACATGAACACGTTATATGACTATAAAGAAAATATCAGGTCTAATAAATTTAGCCTTAAGATTTCTCCAAATTATTTAATTTCATTTGGAACAAATCGTTATTTATCTATTATTCTGCCCATTGAACTATTTAATATTAATATTATCAAAAGACATAAGACACTTCTCGCCTTTATCCCAAATATCAATTTCAGATATCAAATTAACAATAATTGGAGAATTAACATCAATGCCTCATATAATGTAGACAATAATACGTTAGGTTTTTATTCACATCATTTATTACGGACAGGTTACAGAACCGAATATTTGCCGACTGATAGGATATTCTTTAATTCATCAAAAAAAATATCTGCATCCTTGGCTTATCGAAATCTTGCAACTATGCTTTTTTCTAATCTTTCCATTTCATATTCAGACGGTAAGAAAGAATCTTACTCTAATTATAATTATACTGATTCTATCACTCAAATATCAACAATTGCAGGAACTAATCATCTTAAGACCTTTTTAGTAAATGGCTCATTGGATAAATCCTTTGTTGATGTCGGAATCTCTTTAAAATCTGATTTAAACTATTCCGGAACAAAATATTTAGTTTCACAATCAGCTATTCGATTCTATAATAATTCAAATATACTCAGTATTAATCTTGACTTAAACTACCAAAAACTTAAATGGTTCAAAGTCATGCTTACCACTACTGGTACCTTGTACTGGGAAAAGAACGATCTCTATTCATCAGAGCCGATAAAAAGTCTCATCGTAAATAATTCTATATACTTTTTCCCTATCAGCAATTTATCGGCAAAATTAAAATACCAAAATTTCATAAATGAGATAACTACCTCAAAATACAAGAATTATGGTGTCTTTGATTTTAATATGGATTATAAAATAAACAAAAGGTGGGAGATTGAATTTTCATTATCAAATATACTGAACACACGTTCTTACTCAGTTACTCAAGAATCCGGTATTAATATATTTAATACCTCTCTTCCATTAAGAGGACGCGAATATCTTATCAGTGTATTATGGAGATTCTAATCAAATTCTCTTTTCTATGATAGAAACTTCTCTTTATAAACTAACTAAACCTATATCTTGCCCAAAATGGCTTAAAATCACCACTTTTGACAAAATATAGGTCTATAACGAGAATCAATAAGATTTAAATTTTTAGCCTTAAGCCATACTCTCTGCTTAAGCAATGGTAAATTCAATCACAGTCTCCACCTAATGAATGTTCACACCGTCCGGATCGATATTGACGTATCTGTTACAGCTCTTTTTACATATCTGCTTGGGAGACAGAGAATGCGAAACGCTTGCGCATCACGAAGGTGATCACCACATAGAAGGCAAGGAGAATGAAGCTTACGAGAAATGCGAAAGTATTGTCAGGCTGCACATGGAAGATGCCTCTCAGGAATCCTATGAGGAATGGCGACACCACTATGGCCAGATAATTGGCCGACAATACAAATGACAGTGCCTGTGTGGATTTCTTGCTGTCGTTGACACAATCGGTGGCCTTGTCGTAGAGTATAGGCTGACAGATGCCATAGCCGAGTCCTACAAGAGCCGCACCTATGCACATTGTCACCGAACCGGGACAGAACACGAACAGAGCCTGCCCGATCATCATCATCACCGCCGACCAGAAGAAGGTGTAGCCTTTAAGAATCTTCACGAAGAAGGGGAGGAAATACCCCGGCATAAGGATGAAAAGGAAATAGATGGCCGTTACCGTGCCTGAGAGCGATGCGCCCCAGTCTCTCTTCTCTATCAGGAAAGGGCAATAGTAGGAGATGGATATGGAGGCGAATGTAATAAAGAAATACACACCTATGAGCGCCCATATCCTGTTGACATAGAAACCACCCTTAATCTTTTCTCCGGGCTTCACCGGGGTTGCATCAGCCGACTCCGTAGTGCAGGCGGCTCCGGCTGCGGAAGCCGGGACACTGTTCTGTGTTACGCCCCGTAGCCAGAAAGTGAGCAGGAGCGGGATAACACACACCAGATAGACGGCGAAGGGGAGATGCCAGTTGCCGTGGCTGAGCCACCCCACCACGAATGTGGCTATCACCAATGCCGAATTGGAGATGCCCGACTGTATACCCATCTGAGTCATACGGTAGTTACCACAGAATGTATCGGCTATGAGTCCGGTAGAGAAGGGTATGAGAAGACCTGCGGCACACCCGAGCAGACAGCTCACTACAATGAGCCACATCATGCTGGGAGCAAACATATAGGCCACGGCACATGCCGTGAAGAGCACAAGTCCTCCCACGATTATACCCAATTTATGGCGTGTAAGGGAGAGCTTCCCCGACATAAGCACAAAGGGGATGATAAGCAGATTAGGCAAGGCTGTAAGCAGCTG
>JAAUYS010000141.1 GCA_014804995.1 Clostridia bacterium | reverse complement strand
TAATGGCGACAACCCCGACATTGTAGATTACGGTAACCCCGCAGAAGACGGCTATATCATAAAGCTTGTCTATCCCGACGGTTCTGCCGTAAAGGGTAGCGACTGCAACAACCCCGCCATTCCCGCACAGGCAAGAAGGGTCAGGGTAAGACTGCTTGACGATAATAACCAAGCTATTCCTAACGCAAGCGCGGTAGTTGACGAATCGGGCAACGGCGCAATCAACTACACCGTACCCGGCGTTTATACGATAGACGTACAACAAGCACCCTTGGGTTACACCTACGATAAGACGACTACCACTGCGGACAGAGCGTATTACACCATTCAGCTTAAAGTTGCCCCTCCCACCGAGTACACGGTAAACGTTCAATATAATAGTGGCTTACCTGCTACTAATATAGGCGTTTCGTTATTGGACGGCGAAGAAGTAGTTGCAACGGCGACAACCGACAGCGACGGCAAGGCGGTAACGGCTGAAAAGATAGAGCGCGGTGCTTATAAAGTAGTTCTTGACATTCCCGCAACCTACACCTACCCCACTACCTACACTGCAATATCGGCGCTTCCCGTAGATATTACTTTGAACGAAGCAAACGCTATTACATTTGAAGAAAAAGACAGACTGACCGAAGAAGCGGCCGAGCGTTGGAACAATGCGTTTAACAGCGAACAGTTTACCAGACTTGATTTGAGTGGCGACGTTTACAGTTACAGCGCTGATTTGGTTGACTTGGACCAGGAAGTATTTTTCACTATAACCGCACCCGAAACGGGAAATTATTTAATTGCGGCTATGAGTGAAGATTACACTATAAAGTTCTACTATAACGATTTATCCGGTTACGACAGCAGGTTGACCATCGACAGCAGAACAAACAACGGTAAAAATATTCAGCAAATGAGAATTGTTGAAGGCGAAACGCTTACCTTCTCCTGCGCGACGAGAACGGGTAACCCCGGTAAGGTTGATTTCTTAGTATTGATGCCCTTACCCGCACCTGAAACGACACAGGCAACGACAGAAGGAACCTATACTTTAACCTATCGTAACTTCTCTACCGCAATACTCGACTTTACTCCTGCGCAGAGCGGTATTTACAAGATTACCTCTTCTACCAACGACTACGACGTATTTATGGTTGTGTATGCATACGGATTGCCCGTTGCTTCGGACGACGAAAACGACCTTCCCCAAGGGTATAATCAATACAAAGGCGACGACAACAGTGGCGAAGGAAATAACTTCAGCTATACTGAAACCGTTCGCGCAAGCTACGTCGGCAACACCTACTCCTACCACGTAACAATAAAGGAAACCGATTTACAATACCCCCTTCAGTTACAGATTAAAGTTGAAAGAGTAGGCGACGCGCCCATAGAGGTTGAAATACCCGTTGAAACGGCAACTACTAACGTAAACACCCAGTACATTAAACCAGCAGGTAATTTCACCTGGATGCCTACGGACGGCTCAGTTGAAATCGTTGTAGAAGACGGTTTGTACTACGCAATGATAGGCGGTAATAAAAAACCCATAGTTATGGCCGTTACCAAGGAACTTAACGGGCAAGAGTATTCGTTTGCAACCATAGAGTATCAGGGCGAGCCTGAAAGCGGAGATACTTCAGGTTCAAGCGGTGGCCGTGCAAACAACTACCTTACCGTATTCAAAGATTTTGCAACGAAGGACACAAAAGTGAACTATACTTCCTTCATAGAGCAGTACGCACAGTATGCTGACGAAGACGACGGCGTTTACGAGGTAAACGAAGAACTGCATACCTTCCTTGTAAGATATATGGACCAAAGGTACACTGATTTTACAGAGAGTACGCAAAAGCCCGAGGTCGCTTGGCTTATCGGTTGCGGTTACTACGCATAAAACTTAAAGCATAAGTCCCCTCCTCTTTATCGAGGAGGGGACTTTTTATACAAATATTGCATATTATATGAAAATATACGCAATATGCGCTTTTTTATTCAAATTCAATTGCATTTTTTTACATTTTTAAGCAATAAAAGTTTGCAAAATCCGCAAACTAGTGATAAAATTATATTATAATTTTTGAAATTTAATAGGAGGCTTTACTTTATGAGTAAATACTTAAAACTGTTTTTAAGCGTTTGCCTTATTGCTTGTATGGCTGTTTGCCTCGGCTTATTTGCCGTGGCGTGCAACCCCACTGACGACGGCGACGATAAAGACACTGACGCATACTTCACAGTAACTGTTAAACTGCCCGACGATACGGTGGTTTCCGGCGCAGAAGTGCAGATTTGTACGTTGAACGGTACAATTCAGACTTGCCTTGACGCGAAAGTTATTACCGGCGCTGACGGCGTTGCAAAGTTTAACCTTTCAAGCCCCGTTGACGTTACCGATACTACACTCTTCCTCGTTAAAGTTCACAATCTGCCCGACGGCTATATTTATGCAGACGCGCAGGGTGTTGAATACGCTGAAGGCTACGGCGACAAATTTGACGTAACCGTAACCGGTTATTCCGTAACCGTTAAGCTTACCGAAGAAGTTTTAGACGAAACCACGCACAAGATGGCTATAGGTGAATCCGTTGTAGCTTATAACGGACATACCTATCTCTTCACCGCTCCCAAAGCAGGTAGTTACAAATTCAGCGCAAACGCTGATAAGTGGACTATAGACGGCGCAAGACAGAGCGATATACAGGTTTTAAAGACCCTTACCGCCAACCAAAAGGTTACCTTAACTATTACTAACGACGAAGATTTTGCCGGTTCCTTATACGTAAACTATGGCGAAGGCTCCAACTTAGACCCCGTAGCTTTGACGCTTGGACAGGAAAATTCCGTTGAGATTACTCTTGTGAAAACGACTAACCGTATGGGAGCCGAAAAGTTAAATTGGAACGTAGACGAAAACAATTATTGCTATAAATTTACCCCCGCTGAGAGCGGAACGTATAACCTCTACGCTACTTCCACTTTTGACGCTGACGAGTTAGAAATTGCCATAGAGTCTTCAACCGGAGTCCCTGACTTTGAATACGATTGGGATGAGGATTGTTGGGCGGCTGAATTGACGGCTGGCGTTGAGTACGTTATAACCGTTAGTTCGAATTTAACCGGTATGATGGCTATGCAAGGCTATTTGGATTTAGGTGCTACCGAAGGACAGAAAATTACCATAGGCACTAAAATTGAAGCATCTGCAAATAACGGCGGAGAGGAAAGCAATACACCCGTTTATTTAATGGTTGGCGAACCTTACGAAGCTACGAGCGGAGATTACTACTTCTTCTCACTGCTTGGCGGAACTTACAGAATAACCATTACTAACATTGCAAATGCAAGCGGATTTGAATGCTTGGTTAACAACACCCCCGTTGTGGCTGACCCCGAAACCCCCAACGTATTAAGTACTACTTTTGTTGCATTAGAGCGTAATGCTAACACCATTAAAGTAAACGGTGCTTGCACTATTACAATAACCGAAGAAGATGTTATTGACGAAATTACTGTTGGTACTGCTCATAACTACACTGTAACTCTTGAAGGCGGTTATTGGGCGTATGAATTCAAATTCACTTCAGGTCAGGCAGGTTCTTACAAAATTACGGTTACGTATACCGTTGCCGGTGACGACGTCGGCGTGGATGTGCATCCAGGCGACTATAATATGCTTGAACCTGATGAATTTGCATTAGAGTCTAACGGAATTTCTTACACCTTTTACCTTTATGAGGACACCGAATATTTTGGATTCGTAACACCTTTTCAAGCTGATTACAGTAGCTTAGAAGAAGGAGCTACTATTAACTATACCATAATAGTTGAATATATCGGTTAATAACTATAAATAAACCCCCCGTCCGAAATTCGGACGGGGGGTTTTATTGTTCTTTTTAACCGTTAAGCGCTTTCAAGTAAGCCTTTTCAAGTTCGTCGTAAGGCATTTTACCGTGGCGTACGGTGGTTATTCTTCCCGATTTGTCTACTACTACCGTCATAGGCCAAGCGCCTTTACCGCCCAAGGACTCATACAACGGTGCCGTTCCTTGTTCAAGGACGAGAGCGTCCTGCGCAAACGTAATAGAGTAAGTATCCCAACCGGTTTCGTACAGGAAGCTTTGAACATCCTCTCCGCTGTTGCGGTGTATTGCCACTACCAATGCTTCTTCTTTATAGTTTTCCTGGAAGGTGTTGAAGTGAGGAAGCTCTTCTACGCAAGGTCCGCAGGTCGTGTACCAGAAGTTGAGAATTACTACCTTATCTCTGTTTTCAGTCAATGTAAACTTGTCTGTGGTTTCGCCCTCATAGGTTTGAATAGTGAAGTCGGGGCATCTGTCGCCCTCGTTGTAGATAATATAGCTTTGTACGGGAGCTAAGAAGTTGTAATAAACGAACGCAAACACGAGGAATGCAAGCGCAAGCGCCCAGGCTGAAATTTCAAGCCATTTGTTGCGCTTTTTAATCTTTGCTACGGTATCGCTTACAATGGGCTTAGAAGCCGTTTTAAGCTCTTCTACGGGTTCTTGCACTGCCGTGTCAACAACGGCGGGCTGAACCTCTTCTTCCACGCTTACAGCGCTTTCAACGGGCGCTACGGGAACGGGTTGACTGTTTGTATTTAAAGTAGTACCTGCTTCCAGCAAGGAGCTGAGCGCGGGGGCTTTTTCCTCAGCTTCTATTGCGTTGGGGTGCAGGAAGATTTTTGAACCCTTCCAACTTATCGCCTGCGTGGGACATACGGAAATACATTCTCCACACTCGATACATTCGTGGTCGCCGACGTGCTTTATATCCATTTTACAGTGGTTTACGCACAGTCCGCAGTCCGTACACTTTGTTTTATCTAGCTTGACGCCCAGTAGGGCAAATCTGTTGAAGAAGCCGTAAATTGCGCCGAGCGGGCAAATGAAACGGCAGAAAAAGCGGAATATAAAAATGCTTAGTACTATAAATACTACGAGGAGTGCGAACTTCCAGGTGAACAGACCGCTTAACATTGCGAAGAAGCCTGAGTTTTCCGGATTTGAAAGAAGCCCTACTCCTCCGCCGAACGTGCCGGCAGGACAGATGTATTTACAGAATGCGGGGGTTGCAACGCCCGTCGATAACGAGATGACAAGGGTTAAAATTACTACTAATACGACTAAGATTACGTATTTGAAATACGAGAGAACGCGGGTTACGCGGTTCTTTTTCAGCTTGGGGGTTTTTATTTTGTATAAAAGCTCCTGCCCTAAGCCTACGGGACAGAGGAAACCGCAGATAGTTCTGCCGAGCATTAACCCGAACAGCGCAAGTATTCCGAGTATGTAATACGGTGCGGTGTAGTTCGATGCGGACAGTGCGTTTTGTAGCGCCCCTAACGGACAAGCGCCGACCGCGCCGGGGCAGGAATAACAGTTCAAACCGGGGACGCAGGCGTATTTTGTGTTGCCCCTGTATATGACGTTTGCTCCGCTACCGAAGAAGCCCTTTATATTACAGTTATATAAAAGCGCCGTATAAACCTGGATAAGCCGTCGTTTACTCGGTTTGTGCCTTATAAACCAATCTTTTATTTTAATAAAAAATTTTTTCATACTAACCCAGCCCTATGCACTCGGTACAGATATTTATTGCCTTTAACAATACGTCGCGCGCGCCTTCAGTACAGAACGCACCTACGAATATAAAGGTTATAGCGATTACGCCTACGCCTATGCGCACGCCGAGTTTTGTGTATTTGTTTGCAAAGAACGCCTGAATTTTGGTTAAAACTGCGTTCTTGGGAGTGTTCGCCACGATTACAGGGTTACCCTTATTTGAAGCGATAAGATGCTTTAAAACGGTGATTTCGCGGTTCTGGCTGGACTTTTCCAATAAAGTCATTGCAATACACGAAGCAAACGCAACCAAGACCCAAGGTCCTACGTTTATAAGCATATCAAGCATAGCTTGGTTTTTGTCGTGTGAGGTAAAGTGCGACGAATTGAGAAGATACCCCGCACTCGCTATTGCGCCCCCAAAACAGATTGCAGAACAAGCGATATAGATTATAAGGCGGGTTCTGCGTTCTTCGCGTACGCGCTTTAAGTCTTCTTCATATTCCTGTCCACTTCCTTGGGGAATACGGGCGGAAAGGCGGTTTAAAGTAAGCCTTTCCTGAGGAATTTTAACGGGTTTTTCGTTATAGGGATAAACGAGCGATAAAACGAAGCCCGCAATTATAGAAGCGACCCAAAAATAGAAAACTATAGATACAGGGAAAAGCCTTTCCGCTACTATTTCACGGTTGTATGCGCCCTGAACCCAATTTCCGTCGGCAAGAATACCGACAGCCGTGGCAATAAACAGCGCGCCCAAAACCGCCGTAAATGCGCTTAAAAATATGCCGTAGTAAAAACGGATACGTTTTGCTTTCACTGCTATGCCTCCTTTTTATCTCCTTTAATTATACTTGATATTATATAATTAAGTCAAGTAATTTGTATTTTAACACGGGTCGTTTGCCCTTGTAAATAAAACCATTTTTGGGCTTTGGACAAGCGCAATAGAATATTGGCGTGAACTTATTTAAAATAGTCACTGCCGGGAATCAGCGGTTTCCCGCTCGCGCGAACCTGATGGATTCTCGTACCCCCTGACGGGAATTTGTTAAAACATTTTTGTAACACAAAAATATTTTCTACAAAGCGTCGGGCTATGCCCTCGCACGAACCGCCGAATTTCGATTCTACGGCGGAAAACAACGCAAAAAGACGAACCATAGGTTCGTCTTTTTTAGCGTTGGTGAACGACCTAATGACTAAACCGAAACACCGATAAATTGAAATTTATCACATCATGTGCCAATCTTAAAACACT
>JAAUYS010000140.1 GCA_014804995.1 Clostridia bacterium | reverse complement strand
AGCCGCGCCTGCTCCTGCGTGAGCGAGGTTCCCATACTTGCAACTACGTTTTTAAACCCTGCCTGATAGAGAGAAATGGTATCCATATACCCCTCTACCATTATTACCTCGTTTATAGTTTGCTCTTTCTTTAACTTTTTTAAAAGGTTTATGTTGTAAAGCGCCTTGCTTTTGTTGAAAACCAAAGTTTCTTTAGTGTTCTTGTACTTGCCGAAGTCGGTCTTTTTTAAAACTCTTCCGCCGAATGCGATGACTTCGTCCATTGCGTTTATTATTGGGTAAATTAATCTCCCGCCCTGCGCGTCAAGAAGCTTGCCGTCCGCCTCGTTGACAGCTCCGCTGTCAAGCATATCCTGCTTTGAATAGCCTTTGGCAAGTAAGTACTTGGGTAAATCGTAGAAGTTTAAGCTTGCGCCCAAGCCGAATTTTCTTACTATGTCGGACGGGATTTGGCGTTTTAATATGTATTCAATGTGGGCGTCCGCCTTGCCCGAGTTTAAGTTTTTTAAGTAGAAGTGAGCGCATTCGTTTAAAATTTTTAAGATTGCGTCCTTTTTGCGTTTCTGTTCAACCGTCTTTTGGCTGTCAATACCGGTCTGCGGAACTTGCAAATTTACGCGCTCTGCAAGAAGTTTTACGGCGTCCATAAACTCGATATTTTCAAGGTTCTGCACGAACTTTATAACGTCGCCGGACTCACCGCAACCGAAGCAGTGGTAATACTGGTCTACTTCGTTTATGGCAAACGAGGGGGTCTTTTCGTGGTGAAAGGGGCAACAAGCCCACCAGCTTCCCCCGCGCCTTTCGAGCGAGATATAACCGCTTGCAACTTCTATTATATTAACCTTTTCTTTAAGAGTTGACAAAAACTCCTTTAATTCGCCTGCCATATATCTTCTGCTCGCGCTTTGTAAACTTATAAATTAATTGTTTTCGTCTATAAAAGTCCAACCTTTGGGAACGAATATTTTATTGAACGTGTACACGGCGTACCTGTCCGTCATTGACGAAAGATAGTCGCAAACAGCCTGTTCTTTGCCGTATTTTTCAATGAGGTTTCTGTAAGTTAAAGGCAAGTTTTCAGGGAACTTTATAAAGTAGCGGTAAGTTTCGGTTATCATTCTTTCCGCCTTTTCCTCCTCGCCCTTGGCGGTCTTGGAAAAATAGACCTTATCGAACATAAACTCACGCAAGGTTTCGCTTGCCTTTTCCACAGTACTTCCCATTTGTACGGTGTTTTTACCTACCGAATTGCGGTAGATAGACGAAATTGCGCTGTTTATTCTTTCCCTTGAAGAGTTGCCGAGAACTGCTGTTACTTCCTTGGGAACGTCGTTTAAAGACAAAATGCCCGCACGGATAGCGTCGTCCAAGTCGTGGTTTATGTAAGCTATTCTGTCTGCGAGGGATACGCACTTACCCTCTAAGGTTGAGGGCGTACCGCTCTTGGGGTGGTGCAAAATGCCGTCGCGGACTTCCTTTGTTAAGTTTAACCCCTTGCCGTCCTTTTCCAGAACTTCAACGACCCTTACGGACTGCACGTTGTGTTTAAAGCCTTCGGGTGCAAGCTTGTCCAATATTCTTTCACCGCTGTGTCCGAAAGGCGTATGCCCTAAATCGTGGCCGAGAGCTATTGCTTCGCACAAATCCTCGTTTAAAGAAAGGGTTCTTGCAATGCTTCTTGCAATTTGGGAAACGTCAAGGGTGTGGGTTAAACGGGTTATGTAGTGGTCGCCTTCGGGAGAAAAAAAGACCTGCGTCTTGTTTTTAAGACGCCTGAACGCTTTACAGTATATAATTCTGTCCCTGTCGCGCTGGAACTCTGTACGCATAAGGCAAGGCTCTTCCTCACTGTCGCGCCCCTTAGTGTCCTTGGACTTGCAGGCGTAGGGCGAAAGAAAAGCTTCCTCTATGGCGTACGTTCTTTCTTTTATAGATTGCATTATCCGCCTCCCGTAAAAATAATACGAGATTTTTTTCAGTTTTACTTTTTTTTGTAAAAAATTACTAAAATTGGTGGGAATAGGAGATTCTTCGGCAAGCCTCAGAATGACAGTGTGCCGTGCAGAAGGACAGGCGCAACCGCGGTACACCCCTCATCAGTCCCTGTCGGGACAGCTTCCCCTCAGGGGAAGCCTTAGGCAATCAACGATGGGATTCTTCGCTGACACTCAGAATGACATAATTTACCTAAAAACGCAGATATGCGAGCAAGACAAGGAAAGCAAGCGACGACCGCAAGGAGTGTACACTGATGTACACGACTAAGGCGGAGCGATGCTTGACGCCGTATTGCGAAGCATAGATGCGTTTTTATTTGCCGAAGCCACCACCGACTGAAAGAACTTCGCCTGTAATATAAGTGCTTTCGGCAAGAAATACGCAGGCTTCCGCAACTTCCGCAGGTGTGCCTAACCTTTCCATAGGGATAGTTGAGATAAGCTCCTCCAACTCTTCGCCCGTTAAATGGGAGTTCATATCTGTGTCAATAACCCCCGGCGAAACGCAGTTGACGCGCACGTTTGAAGGAGCAAGCTCCTTTGCAAGCGCCTTTGTAAATGCGATGACCGCGCCTTTGGACGCCGAATAGGCTACCTCGCAACTTGCGCCGACTTCACCCCAGATTGAGGAAATATTTACAATAGCTCCGCCACCCGCAAAAATCATTTTATCAACTACCTCTTTACTGCAAAGGTAGGTTGAAGTAACGTTTACGCGGAATATTCCGTTCCAGTCTGATAGCGAAGTGTCCTGAATTACTTTTATTTTTGAAATTCCTGCGTTGTTTACGAGTACGTCAAGCTTTTCGTAAATGGAAAAGAACTCTTTAAACATTGCCCTAACCTGCGCTTCGTCCGAAACGTCTGCGCGGAGAAGCACGGGGCAATAGCCCAACATATTAAATTCTTCCTGCGTGGCAAGCGCGGTTGCCTCATCGTGGCAGTAGTTTATAACCACCTCGTAACCGCGTTCCAAAAACGCTTGTGCTACGGCTTTGCCTATGCCCTTAGTTCCGCCAGTTATAAGCGCAGTTTTCATTTTAAAAGCTCCGTAATTTTTATTGCAACTTGCTCGGGGGTAAGTCCGTCGGTGTCTACCGTTATGTCCGCGCACTCCTCGTAGACGGGGGTACGCTCATTTATAAGCTTTTCAAGCCGTTGCCTTTTTTCACCTTGAAGAAGCGGGCGGGAAGTATCGCCAGCCGTTCTTTTCAAAAGCTCTGATAAAGAAGTGCGTAAAAAGACTATTTTACCGCTTGACTTTAAATTATCGCGGTTGCGCTCTCTTAAAAGACAGCCACCGCCGGTTGAAATGATTGCGCCACTTTTTGCACAGACCTCTTCCACCGCCAAGCTTTCAAGTTCACGGAAGTATTCTTCGCCGTGGTTTTCAAAAATTTTTGAAATTTCACCGTGCTTTGCGGTAATGACGGCGTCGGTGTCCAAAACTTCGGCACCAAGCATTTTACCCAAAATAAGGGAAACGGTAGTTTTACCGCTTCCCGGCATACCTGATAAAACTATATTCATACCGTTTGGTCTTTGTTCGCTATAAGAAGCGTAAGCGCCTCTCCCGCCAAGATGTAGCTGTACTTACCGAAACCGCAGATAACGCCCTTGCAGACCTCCGAAATTACAGATTTGTGTCTGAACTCTTCACGGGCGTGGACGTTGGACATATGCACTTCTATTACGGGAATGTCAACGGAAGCGATTGCGTCGCGTATTGCATAGCTGTAATGTGTGAACGCGCCTGCGTTTAAAATTATGCCGTCAAATTCCTCTTCCTCGGCTTTTTGTATCTGCGTGCAGATTTCACCCTCGGAATTGCTTTGATAGAACTCGCAGGTATCGTAATTGAAATACGCAGTAATTTCCGCGTTGATGTCTTCAAGCGATTGAACGCCGTACACGCCCTTTTCACGCGTACCCGTCATATTGAGGTTTACTCCGTTCAAAAATAAAAATTTCATATTTCCTCCTTGGAAAATTCGTTAAAAAGCTGTTTTGCCTGTGCTTCGTCAGGGGTAAGCCCGAAAAAGATACAGTCTGCATAATAAGCCTGATAGAAAAGCATAGCTTTTCCGTTTATTATTTTTTTACCTAAGCCTTCCGCAATTTGCAAAAATTTGCTTTTTGCCGGGCAGTAAATTAAGTCAACCGCAACGCCACACAGTTTTAAAAGCTCTTCACCTACGGGGGATAGCCCCTCCGTCTTGTGCATACCTACGCCGGTTGCGTTGATTATAATATCGTAAGCGGTATTTTCTATTTGGCTTAAAGCCGTTACGCCGTTAAACTCTTTTTCTAAATTAAGTGCGCTTTCTGCCGTTCTGTCGTAGACGAATACTTTTGCACCGCCGTCCAAAAGTTTTTTGGCGACGCTTCTGCCCGCACCGCCTGCACCTAAAAGAAGCGCGGTTTTGCCGTTTACTTCTACGCCGTTATTTTTGAGCATAAGCGCAAAGCCCAAACCGTCCGTATTGTAACCGTAAAGGCTTTTACAGTTTACCGTGTTTACCGCGCCGAAAACCTTCGCGTCGCCCTCGGTTTTTTTAAGGTGAGGTATTACTGAAAGCTTGTACGGTATGGTTACGTTAAGTCCGTCGTAGCCGTTTAAAAGGCTTTCAATGCGTGTTTCAAACTCGGCTTCGGGAATAGAAATTTTTTCGTAACTGACTTCAAGATTTAATTTTTTTGCTATAAAGCCGTGCATCTGCGGGCTGGTGGACTTGGATACGTCCTTACCTATGACTGCAAGTTTTTTTACCATTTGTTCTCTCTTATCTTTTGAGCGCATTCCGTAAGCGCGCTTATATACTTTTTCTTTTCAATCTTTACTTCCGTCCACTCGCCCTCGCTCTTCGGAACTACAAGTGAAATAAGCCCGTCGGAGTTCTTTTTGTCGTGAAGAGCGACCTCACCCACGCTTTCCAAGCCGTCAAAAGCGGGAACTTCGTCTAAAACGCGTAGAATTAATTTTTTAAGGTTTTCCGAGTATTGCCCCCCACATATGTTGAGGTTTTGCGCAATATACAGTTCGTAATAAGCGCCGATTAAAACGTACTCGCCGTGCGATAATCCGCCGTATTTCAGCTCTAACGCGTGGCCCGTGGTATGCCCCAAATTTAAGGACTTTCTAAGCCCCGTTAAGTCGTGTTCGTCCTTTGTTACGACGTCTGCTTTATGTGCAACGCAGTCGTAAACTATCTCTTCAAGGAAGTCCAAAGAAAACAGGTTGTTTTCGTTTATTAAAAGCTTATCGTAAACATTTTTATTCAGTGCGCCGTACTTTACGATTTCCCCAAGCCCGCAACGCATTTCCCTTACGGTCAAGGTTTTAAAAAACAGCGGGTCGGCAATTACCTCTTCAGGCTGATAGAAAGTACCTAAAACGTTTTTAACTCCGTTCAAATCAACCGCGGTTTTACCGCCTACGGAGCTGTCTACCTGCGCCAGTAAAGTCGTGGGAATTTGTACGAGGCAAACACCACGCATATATAAAGAAGCCGCAAGTCCGGCTATATCCCCTACCACTCCACCGCCGAATGCGACGACGGTATCGTTTCTTTTAATCCCCGCTTCAAGCATTCTGTTTAAGATATTTAACAGAGTTTGAGGGGTCTTGCTCTCTTCCCCGGCAGGGAATACGAATTTGTCTACTTTACCGAAAGTAGACGCTATAAGCCCGGCGTAAAGCTCGTTTACGGTGTCGTCGGTTATTACAAATAACCGTCTGCCTTTAAGGTTTTGGGAGTATTTTTCAAAAGTACCCGCTCCGCAGTGTATAACGCTTTCAACGGTGGGCGTTTTTAAAACTATATCTTGCATAATTACCTCAGGGCGTTGTACCTTTCTATAACTTCCTGCATAGTGTCCCCGCCTAGCCTTTGTGCGACGGCTTGCGCCAAGGTGAAAGCCGTAACGCTTTCCAAAATTACTTCAAAAGCGCAGATTGCGGTAACGTCGCTACGCTCCCCCGCGGATTTGGCAGGTTGCTTAGTTAAAGCGTCTACAGTGTTAAGTCCTTTCATTAGCGTGGGAATGGGCTTCATAACGGCGCGGAGAACAATTTCTTCCCCGTTGGACATTCCGCCCTCTATTCCGCCCGCGTTATTCGTATTGCGGTAATAGCCCTTTT
>JAAUYS010000139.1 GCA_014804995.1 Clostridia bacterium | reverse complement strand
AACTTTTCGGTTGCGAGTACTGCAACGTACAGCCCCATTCTGGCGCAAGCGCAAACCTTGCCGTTCTTTTTGCAACCTGCCAGCCCGGCGACACCGTAATGGGTATGAACCTTGCTCACGGCGGACACCTCTCACACGGCTCGCCCGTAAACATTTCGGGTAAGTACTTCAATATCGTTCCTTACGGAGTTAAAGAGGGAACGGAAGTTATCGACTACGACGAGATGGAAAAAATCGCCTTAGAGTGCAAACCCAAGGTAATAATTTCCGGCGCAAGTGCTTACCCCAGAGTTATAGACTTTAAGCGCATACGCGAAATCTGCGATAAGGTCGGGGCTTTAATGTTCGTTGACATCGCCCACATCGCGGGGCTTGTTGCAGCCGGACTTCACCCCTCGCCCATACCCTATGCGGACTTTGTAACGACTACCACCCACAAGACTTTAAGGGGACCCCGCGGTGGCGTCATTATGTGCAAGGAAGAGTGGGGCAAGGCAATTGATAAAGCCGTATTCCCCGGAATTCAGGGCGGACCTTTAATGCACATTATCGCGGCAAAGGCGGTTGCCTTTAAAGAGGCGTTAAGCCCCGAGTTCAAGGCTTACCAAAAACAGATAGTATTAAACGCTTCGGCTATGGCTGACGAGTTCAAAAAGCTCGGCGTTAAAATGGTTTCCGGCGGAACGGATAACCACCTTATCCTTTTAAATCTTACTGATAAGGACATTACGGGCAAACAGCTTACAGAGCTTCTTGACGAGGTGCATATCACCGTAAACAAGAACGCAATTCCCTTCGATACGCAAAAACCTTTCGTAACTTCGGGTATAAGAATAGGCACGCCCGCAATCACCACGAGGGGTATGAAGGAAGAAGACGCCCGCGTTATAGCAAGGCTTATCGCTAAGGTTATAGACGAAAAAGAAGCTTGCTTCGACTACGTAAATAAAGAAGTAGCAAAGCTCTGCAAAAAGTACCCCTTATACGATAAGATAGTTAAATAAAATATTAGTTAAGCGCCCCGCCGTTACCGGCGGGGCGCTTTTTATTTTTATTTCAGTTTTTTGCGGTATCTTTCTTTTTCTTTAAAGAATTGAACTTAGCGTTTGTAAGCTTTATAAGCTTTGATAAAGGCTTGTACAAAAGTAGCGTGGTTACGGCAAGGGCAACGGTTTTAATAAGGTTAAAAAGCTCCGCCCAGTACCAGACTTTTATAAACATAGCCATACCTAATTCCCAGTTAAAGCCGAGGAATGCGGGGAAGTTTAAAAGCCAGTTTACGGGGAAGCACCATATAACGCGTACAATACCGCCGATTGTAAGCCCGATAAGAACGGACTTTATGCCCTTGTGCTTTTTATATAAAATAGAGGGGATAAGAACCATAGGCAACATTATCAAAATGTTTGCCAGCTCGCCTACGAATGACGTGGAGGTAAAGCATATGCCGTAGATAACTTCCTTTAAAACACCCGTAATCATACCGGCAACGGGGCCTAACGCATAGGCGCAGACGAGGACGAACGTGTCTGAAAAGTCAAGCTGTAAATAGGGTACGGCGGGCAGAAATGAAAACTGTAAAAACCGTAGCACGAAAGATAGCGCGGTAAATATAGCTATGTACGCTATACGCGTAGCCGTAAAGTAGTTTTTAAGCGTGTCTTTAACACTTAATTTTTTTGCGTCTTCCGGCTGTGCAGAGGTGTCGGGCAAAGTTTCTGCCTGTTCTTCTGCGGGTAAATTGGTTGTTTCTTCCATAACAAAAAACTCCTTAAAATATTTTTTAAAGTCGTTCTTTGCATTTAAAAACGCCCCGAAATTTTTCGGGGCGAAATAAAACGATAGAATAACCGCTTTAAATAATTCTTTTATCATCCGGACTGTAACCGTAGGTACGGGAATTGCACCCGTTCGGGGTCTTGAATAAGACCTTCGTGGACTGTTACCACCAGTGGGGAATTGCACCCCGCCCCAAAGAACTACGCCAATCGGCATATATGCCTCTTGGCTAACTTTAAATTGTAGTTACATTATATAGGGTTAATTTTGGGGTGTCAACTATATGTAGTATAAAAATTTTATAAATTAAGGAAAAATTTTTTAAAATTTCTGTTGACAATTTGTCGAATTATGTTATAATAAACGGCACGTGAGTACAAATACTATGGCAAAAATAAAGAAAGTTTACGTCGACTGGACCAAGACGGCAGTTAATTTAAAGCTGTTGAGGCGCGACAATTTAAATTTAAGAAGATACGTATGCAGTCAGCTCTATTACGGAGAGCGGGACTGCGTCCCCGACTGTGAAAACTGTAAGTTCGGTATGGATTACAGCATCAGCCAGGCTGAGCTTGCAAAAGTTTTTAACGTTACCGAAAGTATGGTAGTCAATTGGGAAAACGGCAAAAGCCGTCCTCAGCTTGAAGATTTGCTCTATTACAGCAAAATCTGCGGGTTAGAGTTGAGCGACGTGGTCGTTTTCGTTGACTGAATATAAAAACGGCGGGGAACTTGTAGAAATTACAAGTTCTTTTTTATTTTCGCAATTTTTCAGTAAAAGCGCGGGGAATACCCCGTTGAAAGCAACAACAAAATCAAGTTATAATTATAGTGAAGCGAGGAGGTTAAAACAATGGCATCTAAAAACGAACTGACAGAACCGTACTACTTAGCCCTCGCCGTATTAACCGGCGGAAGAGGGCGTAAAGATAAAACCCGTTCGTCAGGTTGCCGTCGTATGCGGTAAAACTTATGCGTAGCAATCTTTCGGGCGGACAAGGTTAAAATCAAGATAAAAAATAAGATTAAACCATTTTGCATTGTTCGTTAGGAGGAACGGCTATGAAATACTTTACAGAAAGAAGTCTGTATTACACGTTTTTATTACAAGAAATTTTAGAAGGCGAAGCCGACGGCTGGAGCTTTACCGCAAAGCTTTTCGGGGTCAGACCCAAAGAAATTAAAACCTACGGTAAAGTTTTAAAGGACGCTACGCTAAAAGACCTTACCACCGTGCAGGACATAAATATGTACCGTAATTTTTTAAACGGTTTCTGTACGGATAAGGATGAGTTTGGCAAACGCGCGGAAGAGGTTACCGCCATAGAAGCGCGTGCGCTTGCACTACATAAAGTGGATACGCTTTTCGGCGACCTGCTCATTAAGGGCAACAGGCTACGCACCCTGTCGCACAATTACGAACGCGACCACGTCGGCGCAGTTTTATACGCGCTGAGTATTCTGCATATGGGAAAGAATGCCGAGCGCGAGCAACTTGCAAAGGAAATTCTTTTTAAAGAACTAACCCAAGGCAAGAACAGCGACGCGGGACTTATCCTTCTTAAACTTACCGAGGGCGAAGAACTTAAAACGGTGAAGAGCGAACTCGTTTCCACGCCCGATATGCTCTTGCGCCCCGACGTTTTAAGACGGCTTGCCTCAAAGTACGGCGCAAGCTGTAAAGGCGCTTTAACCCGTAAGCGCACGATAGGGTTTTAAGGGGGTAACGCTATGAAGTACAATTCTAAATTAATTGAAAGGTACGCAAAAGGCGTACCCGGGGAACAGACCGTTCTTTTAAGCACGCAGGACGTCTTAAAGGAGGGTGGGTTCTCTTCCTACAAAGCCCTTACAAAACACAGGACGGGTATGCCCCTTTCGGCTTACAGGGACGAAAACGGGGAACTCAATATTATCCAAAGGGACGGGCTTTGCCACGCTCTCGTAGCGGGGTCTACGGGGTGCGGTAAGTCTATGCGCTATCTTGAAAACTGCCTTTTCAATCTGGACGGCACGGTTTCCGTAATAGTTGCGGACGTTAAGGGTGAGCTTTACAAGAACACCGCGTCCTACTTAAAAAAGACCTACGGTGAAGATAACGTCAAGTATATGGACTTTATCCACCCCGAGCGTTCGGAGATACTTTTCAACCCCGTGGCACAGCTTGCAAGAAAGTATCTTGAAGCCGACCTGCACCCCGAATCAACCCAGTTCGTGCGCAACGAAGTACTTGCCGACCTTAAAAAGCTGTATGACAAATTGTTTCCAATAAAGTCCAATAAGGACGTCAGCTGGGACGAGGGCGCGCGCGGGTTTATCTACGGCATAACGCTGGCGCTTTTTGACGATATGTTTCTCACTAAGGCGGGGGAAGTTTCGACTAAAAGAAAGCGTATTCTTCCCGAGCAGATTAACTTTGAAGCCATATCCGAAGTGTATTCGCGCTTCGAGTACGGCAGTGATTTTAACGACCACGGGTTCTTTTCTTCAAGGGATAAGAACGCGCTCTGCCAAAGGTACGTACGCGGTATCATAAACGACGCGCCCAATACCCGCGCCTGCTATCTGCAACTGGTGGAAAACTACCTTAGCGACTTTTCCTACCCCGACGTTCGCAACCTTACCGTTACGGACAACTTTGACGTGGTATCTTTAAGCGAAAAACCGCAGGTAATCTTTTTAACCTACGATATTTCCGACGGCAGAATGAGGAACTTCGTAAACCAATACGTCGTAAGGGCGCTTGACGGATTAAAGCGGAAGTCAATAGATTCGGGCGACCCGTTGACAGTTCCCGTTATGTTCCTTTTAGACGAGTTCCCTACGCTCCAGCCCGACGAAATTTACCCCACGATTTTCAGCGTGGGCAGGGGACTTAATATCTTTATTACGGCTATCGTTCAGGACTACACCCAGCTTGAAACCTTTTATTCCGGCGGGGTAGCCCAGCAGATAAGAAATAACTGCAACTTAACTTTCTTTTTGGGTACGAACGACGTAAACACGGCAAAAGCTGTCAAAGAACAGATAGGCAAGCACGTAATCCCAGACCCCGCAAACTACTTGCAGGGCGGTATAAAGTTTATAGAAACTTACCTTGTTTCCGAGGACGAGCTTATGCACAGGGTAAAGCCGGGCGACGCGTATATAACAATAAACAACCATATGCCCGTCAAGGGGTACTTCGAGCTGTACTACGATTGCCCCGAATACCTTGCCTACCCCAAAACGCGTGAGGGAGTGCGCTCCGCCGTGGATATCCGGAATAAGAAATATCACTACGACGTGAGCTGGATGGACAAGTACGTCAGCAAATGGGAGTTTTAGCTATGGACAAGAAATTTACTAAGTTATTGGGTTTTATAGTTAAAAGCGCGGAAAGCGGGGTAGACACCTTCGACGTGTTCGACATAGTCTACGAAACGAATATACTCTACCCTGAGCTTAAACCGCATTTGGACGAGCTTGTAAAGGCAGGTACTCTCTCGGCGCAGGATATAAAAACTTACAAGTTTACCGGCGACGTGAAGGAGGAGCGTGCAAAGCTTAAAGGAGCTTTTGAAAATAAGGGAAATCCCTATTCAAAAAAGAAAATCGACCCTTCTTTAAAATATCTAAAAGAAGAACCGCTTTTTATGTCGGACGCGCCTCTTCTGTATACCGTTGACGAGGACGACGATGATTTGGGAGTAACCGACGGGGAAGAATATGTAGACTTTTATATTCCCCGCAGGAAAAAGTTTTCCCGGGAACTGGACGCGGTTATGTTAAAGACGGAAGAGCTTGCGAGCGACAGCTGTTGCAAGTATATAGGCGAAGAACACCTTTTATACGCGCTACTTATCTGCGACGGCAAGGCGAAGAGAATTTTGAACGACTGCGACGTGTATGCGGAGCGTTACCGCCTTTACTACCTGCGCATAATAACAAACGCCAAAAAGACGAGCGGGTTTACGGCTGGCAGTCAAATTCTTATAGACAGGGCGATAGAGTTCGCAACCGACATAAACGGTGAAGACGCCAAGGCGGGTACAGAGCATCTTCTTCTTGCTATTCTTACCCAAAACGACGGCACGGTTGGCAGAATTTTGGAAGTAATGGACGCAGACGTACCCAAAATTTTGGAAAAGCTTGAAAAGGCGGTATCCGGTAACGACGAATAAACCGCAATTTGCCCTTTAAAATTTAGGAGTAAAAAATCCGTTTAAACGTTTTTAAATTGCAAATTTATATGTTATTATATATTTGTTAAGATATTATGGCGGAATTTATATCGGGTAGCCCCGAAGAAACTTTATCGTTCGGGCAAAAATACGCACAGTCGCTAAAAGCGGGCGACGTCGTCATATTAAACGGTGAAATGGGCGCGGGCAAGACGGTCTTTTGCAAGGGCGTCGCATTAGGGCTGGGCATACAAGACGAAGTCCTAAGCCCCACCTATGCCTATATGAACGACTACTACGGCAAGCTTTACCACTTCGACTGCTATCGCCTTAAAAACGGCGCGCAGGCGGAGGCGTTAGGACTGTGCGACTATTTTTACGCCGACGGGGTATGCCTTATAGAATGGGCTGAAAACATTGCCGACGTTCTGCCGTCAAACTGTAAAACGGTAACCGTAGAAAAGTGCGAGGGAGGTAAAAGAAAGATTATTTATGAGTAATTTTCTTGCAATAGACACTTCTTCGCGCTATCTTACCGTACTCGCCCGCAAGGGTGATAAGGTAAGTTTAAGACATTTGGAAGAGTGCGCTATGAAGCACTCCGTAATACTTATGTCGGAAATTGAGAAAGCCTTGGAAGAGGTTTCTTTAAAGCCCGAGGATTGTGATTTCTTTTCGGCGGTAACGGGTCCCGGTTCTTTTACCGGTATAAGAATAGGCGTTGCGACGGCAAAGGGCTTTGCGCTTGCAACGGGCAAGCCCTTAAAGCCTATCACCGCGTTCGAACTCATTGCATATAATGTCAACAGTAAAAAATTTTGCGTGGCAATAGACGCTAACCACTCACATTATTACGCTTGCGGGTTTGAAGGCGGAAAGGAATTTTTAAAGCCTTGCTATCTTTCAGAAGAAGAGGTCAATAATTTAAACCTTCCGGTTT
>JAAUYS010000138.1 GCA_014804995.1 Clostridia bacterium | reverse complement strand
CTGTCACCTTTCTCATGGCTTATCGTCGCCACGAACAAACGCCCACTTCACAGTGAGCGTTTTTGTCTGTTATTATTTATCATTCGTGAACATGCAAGGCCCGCCGAATCCATAGGATGCCACGAGAGCAAGCAACAGGCTTTGCGCGCGGCCCGACATCGGAGGACAATTCTCGTGGAACAGCAGTTCCTTAATCTTGAAGATATCCAACCACAGGGGTGCGATATGTTCGTGTTCCGTGCTTACGTATCTCGGATTGCCGCTGGCCTGCAAGACTACGGTCGCAGCCTTGCTGTCACTCATGCTCGGATTCGTGAACGTAGGTTTGAACGTCTTGAGTACCTTTATGCCGTCAAGGCCCGTTTCCTCTTTCGTTTCACGGACCGCCGCCTCTTCCGGCGTCTCACCGGGGTCGACCATGCCCATGGGTAGGTCGCATACCCATGCGTTCGCAGCCGGCCTGTATTCCTGGACGAGGCATACGGAGTCGCGGGTGTCGTTGAGTACAAGGCATACGACGCCAGTGATGGCATCGCCTATGTTCGTCAGATCCAGCGGTTCGGGATCACGCACGGTGCCCTTGCGGGAAACGACCTCATGTACGTGTTCCTTGCCGCCGGTCTCGTAATGAACGTCATATACGCTAATGAACTTGCCCTTATGCTTTCTGACTATCCTTATCGGTTTCATTCATTTGGCTCCTTTCCATGCTAACATTATAGCATATATTTCGGTATCCCGCAATCAGAAATGGAGCCGCAACACGCCATTCTCCGTTGCGTACAGAATCGTCCGCACGGTTACTTGCCTTTTCTGTGCATATAGGACAGCCGTCTTGGCAGGTCCCGTGCTTTCTTTCAGGTCTTTGGGCGTCGCGAGGACCAATAGCTCGTCGCAGAGATCAATCAGTTTGCGCTGGTTGTCCTCGGGCGTATCCGTGTCCGTGACGATCGTGTTCAGGGGCGTGTACAGCCGCGACGTCTTGTTCGGGGCCGTATGCAGGCAGGCCATCACGAGCAGGTTCGGCTTGACCGTAGCCTTGTATTTTCTCGCCGCGAGGAATACGTTCCTGTCGAACCTCGAGTTGTCAGGCGACGTCAGGATTATGTCGTATCCATATTTCGGTACGAGGTATCGCAATATGTCGAGTACGTCTTTTTGCACATACTCGAAGAAAGAAGATGTCCTGCCGTCGAAATTCGTTGTCGTTGGATTTATGATACCGCATGTCTTCATGTATGTCAGCCTTCGATTCTTATTTGTTTTTGTGTGAGTCGGCTCAAGATTGAGCATGATTCACACATTTGGATGGATAAAAGTTAGGCGCCACGCGGCCGCGTGACGCCTTCCGTTCATTTCGTCATGAATTCGTCACGGATGCTCGCGAGGTGTATGTGCATGCACGATCGGCATCCGAGCTTGTGCCCCTTCTTGTCGTAGTAGCATGTGCGTTCATCGGCCGCGCAAACGTCGCATGCCTTTATCTTCGTCTCGGGTACGACGCACTGGTCACAGGCAATATGCTTGTAGTCCTTGTCGAAATACGCGGTGGTGCATTCCTTGTGGCAAACTGGACATATGGCCATGTTCTCACCCCTTGTCTTCCATGTTGCGGATGGTCTTGTAGGTGATCAGGTCCTCTGGTGCCAGGAGTTTTTTCATGTAGTCGGGGTTCCTGAACTCGGAGTCCAGGAACTCGGCATAGCAGGCATAGCACGAACCGTCCATGGCGTCGTCCGATTCCCAGCCGTCGATGACATCGTCGGGATCGGCGTCAGTGTCGATATCGTCCTTGATGGCGGTCACGTAACTTACGAGTTTCTGAAGCATATTCTTGGGCGTGTAACCGTGGCAGAACAGCCAATCGATCTTGTACAGTTCCCAGCAGTAGTGCTTGAAGGCCTTTTCGTGGCCGAAATATGCCAGGAACTTGGGGTTCCTGGTCACGAATACGTTAAAGCTTGTCATGGTATACCTCCAGTCTGTTATTGTATTTGATTGGTTTCGTGACTTGCAGGGAGAATGGGCGCATCGTCTTCCGGACTTGTTCCTCCGACGGTTGCCTGAGCACGTGGCTTACGGTCGGAAGGGGCGTCCGCTTGAGCTGTTTGTATAAGCTGTTCGCTGTCTTCAAGGGATCCATTCTTATTCCGTCCTTCATTCTTTGTTTAGCGATCCATGATAGCCTGCACGGTTTCGTGCAGGCTATGTATCACTGGCATTTATTTAATCGTTATGTACGAGAAAGGACGGCCATGTGGCCGTCCTTCTTTTAGCCGTTGCCATGGTATCTGTTGTGGTGCCGGTATACCTGCTGCCAGTATTCCACGAGGGCCATCTCGTTCTGGTTGTCCCCAGGCACGTAGTACTGCTTTCCTTGCAGGTTATCGGGCATGTACTGCTGGGGAATCCAGTGGTACGGGAAGTTGTGGGGGTACAGGTATCCCTGTTCCCGTTTTTGTCCCGTTGAATCAGCATGCTTGTTCTGCAGGTTCCTTGGGACCGGACCGACCAATCCGTTTTGTACATCCTGGACGGCAGCCTGCACGGCGTCGTGGGCCGAGTTCGACTTCGGTGAGGTAGCAAGGTAAATCACGGCATGGGCCAACGGCAATTGTGCCTCCGGCAATCCGAGCTGAAGGGCAGTGTCGACGCATGACTTGGCGACGACGGGAGCGAACGGATTCGCGAGGCCGATGTCCTCGGACGCGCTGCACAGTATGCGCCGTATCGGGGTTATCATGTCGCCGGCGGCCAGGAACCTTGCGAGATAATGCAGCGCCGCATTCGGGTCGGAACCACGCATCGATTTCATGAGGGCTGACGCGAGATCGTAGGTTTCCTCGCCGCCCTTGTCGTATCGCATGGAGTTGTCCTTGCTCAATTGCTCGATCTGTTCGGTCGGGATATGGCCGTTCCTGGGCATTGCGTTCGTCAGCAGTTCCACGGTCGTGATTGCTTTCCTGGCGTCTCCCCCTGAAGCCATCGCTATCAGTTTTGGTATTTCGATGTCATACGTCAAGTTCTTTTCAGAGCACGTATGATCGAGCGCTTTATTTATGGCCGGCAGCAGGTCATCAGGCGTGATGGGCTTGAACTCGAACACGCTCGATCGCGACAGCAATGCCTTGTATACGTAGAAATATGGGTTTTCCGTCGTGGAAGCGATAAGTTGCACGGCTCCCGATTCCATTACCTCGAGCAGGGATTGCTGCTGTTTCTTGTTGAAGTATTGTATCTCGTCGAGATATATCAGTACGGGGTCCGTATTTTTCTTTAGGATATCCTTGATTTCGGCAAGGCCCGCGTTCACGGCGTTCAGCTTGTAGAACTTGCGGTTCGAGCTGTCCGCGATTATATTCGCGAGAGTCGTCTTACCTGTGCCGGGCGGTCCATAGAATATCAGGTTCATTGGAGCTTTTTGCTCGATGATGTTCCTCAGGACGGATCCTGGCGCGAGAATGTGTTTTTGGCCCACGATGTCGTCAAGCGTCCGGGGTCGCAGAGCGTCTGCCAGCGGCATGATCTTCCTCCTCATAGCGGCAAGGCCCTCGGTTTTTTGCCGAGGGCCTTCGCGTTCAGTCTTTTTGGTAGTTTTCGATATCCGTCACGAGTACGTGAGTACAGATTTGACCAGTCGCCTTGGGTCCATCGGACACGAAAATCTTGTCTTCCTTTTCGGTCGTAATGGCATACAACTGGTGTTTTTGGTTCGCAGACCATATCTCTTTTGGGACATACGATTGTGCAGATTTCTTCAATGTCACTGGATACGGGGCGAACGTGGATGGCGTAGCCATGTGTCATCGCCTCTTTTATTGTCAAATGTAAGCCCCACGCGAATTGTGGGGGCGGGTGGTTATCAGCCTGTCTTTACGCGAAGCTCATAGACATTTTGACCTTGTTCGGATGTTTCTGGCTTGATGGACGCGATTTCGCCGACGATGTCCGCAGCGAGAACTTGCGTACAGATGCTGCCGATGGCAGTGGGGCCTGTTGCCACGAATACCTTGCCGTGGCATTCAGGCGAGATTGCATACAGTCTGTGTTTCTTGTTCGCCTGCCATATGGCTTTGGGGACATAGTTTCTTGCGACGCTTTCCAGGTTCACAGACTGCGGCGTAAAGCTCTTGCGTTCCATTCGTGCAGCCTCCTTTCTTGCTTATTTTACAAGCGTTAGGATTCGGCATTCACCATACTTGTGGTTCTAGTATAGCATGACGAGAGATGGTTAGCAAGTCGTTCATTGTGGTTTTGTCTGTATAATACTGTCAGTTTGCATTGTGCGAATGTTTTTCGATGTTTGAAAAACATTGGCTGTTTCCGTAAAACACACAACCTTCCTTGATGCCTGGTGTGTGGATTGTGTTCGTTATCGAATTATTTCGTAGTCGATTATCTGGTCAGGCCGTACGAGGATAACCGGACGTACGGGCTTGGGTTCGTCGAACGTTACCATGATCTGCAGGGTTCCTTTCGCGTATCGTATCTCGTACATTTCGTATTTATTCCGGTCGTATTCCGTGAACGGGATGACCGATGCATAGAACAGGTCGTTTCCGTATACGTGTCGGTCGTCCGAAATCGGTTCGGGACTTTTTCGTCCTTTGTAGGACAGGCAGTATGCCGTACCTGCTTGAGTGGATTTTACGAGAATGCCCTTACAGGGGTATTGTTTCCTTATTTCTTTCAGGTTGCGTTCGGTGAACCATTTGTCCCGTTCTTTTATTATGAGTGCGGAACGGTCTTTCTTTGCCGTCAGTACCAGGTTCATGATCTTGTTCTTCGTGGTCGGATCCAGTTTCTTCAACGGAAATCATTCCTTTTTGCATTTTTTTCAATATAATTATATGAAGGCATTGTTCTTTGTGTCAATATATTGACGTAGCGTTGTGCAACTGGTAATATTTTCTGGGCATCCAGATCCATAGATTCGGTGCCAGTTCTGTCGATCATGCATTATGGGTTTTTCGATTCCTGGTTGAAATTGCTGTAATTTTGTAGTAGAATTGGTATCAAATCAGTGAATGGAGTGGTCGATATATTCAAGAAACTGGTCTGTGCGTTGGTTGCCTGCTGTACGTTTCTATTCCTTGCCGTTATCGAATGCCATGCCGTGGACGGCCCGAACTCGCTGGATTTCGCCGAGCAGGGTATCATGGCCCATAGGGACGGATGGCATTATTATTATGGAGGAAAGGGCGAGGTCAGGGACGGTGTCCGCGTTTCCGACTGTGCTGGTCTGTTATATTCGTATTTCCAGGATATTGGCGTAGGGGGCTGTATGGGTGGATGTACGGCGCAGGTCACGTATAATTGCATCATGTCCAGCAGGTTGTCGGGCGCCATTCCGAGGATACATGGCCTTGCCGTCACTATGTACGACACCGTGGATCCGGATAGCGGGCTGTACGGCCATATCGGCATATATATTGGCGGGGGCGAGGTGTGCGACAACAGTACTTATGGGACGAACATGGTTCGTAAGGGCGTGTTCGAGCGGGACTGGACGGAGTGGCACCTGTTCGACAACGGCCTGAGATATCCCGTAGACGGTTGGTACGAGTTCGATGGCCGGTACGTACATTATACGAACTACGAGTACGACGTTGATACGACTTTCGACGGATATCATCTCGATAGCAAGGGTTTTGCCGACAACGTCGACGTCGAACTGAGCGACAGGTGGGCTACTGCAGGAGACGTCAAGGAATACCTGTTGTCACAGGGCTGGCCGGACGATGGCGGGGTATGCGTCGATTTCGAGCCAAACGGTAAGGTTACGGGCGTTGGCGTGAACTTACGCCAGGGTCCGACCACGAACAGCGCAAGGATGGCAACCTTGACCAAGGGACAGGACGTTGAGGTCATCTCGAGCGAGAAGGGCCAGTCCGTGGACGGGGAGGACATATGGTATTACGTGAAGCTGCGTAACGGACAGTACGGTTACGTCCTGCGGACGTACGTGGCTTTCGAGGGGTCCGTGCCGAAACCGCCAGATCCAACATTGAGCATAATAGGAGATTCCGTAGTATTGGAGTGTGAGGGCAATGATGTTTACTATACAATGGATTGTTCGGATCCTGTATCGAACGGTACCTTATGTACGGGCCCATTATATAATCTAGGTCGTACGTACAGGTTCGTGGGACACAATGAATCCGGGTACTCCAACGTGGTCACGAAGTCCGTATGTTCCAACGGGGCCGTCTTCGACGACTTTGTATTTACGGACTGGTTCGCTGACAAGTTGGACAAGGGCGTGTGCTCCGGATTGTTCTCGGGGACGGGTAACGGGAAGTTCTCGCCCAAGGCGAACATGACGCGAGGGCAGTTCGTCCTGGTCCTGGCGAGGTACGTAGGCGTAGATCTGGATCGTTACGAAGGCTGGTCTAATTTCGTTGACGTGGGCACGAACAGGTACTATACTGCCGCCGTCAATTGGGCGAATGAACAGGGCATCGTCTCGGGCATCGGGCACAATGAGTTCGCGCCGGAAAGTCCAATCACGCGCGAGCAGATGTGTACCATATTGGCCAGGTACTTAGACTTGGATATCGGAGTGCACGATCCATTCGACGACGATTCCAGGATTTCGTCCTGGGCGAAGCCATGCGTATATGCCTGCCGAAGTAATGGAATAGTGAGCGGCATCGGCGGCAACAGGTTCGATCCGAAAGGTATCCTCAGCAGGGCACAGGGCGTGACTGTGTTCGTGAACCTGGATTGAAATAAGCAAAATACCCGGAGCATATGCTCCGGGTAT
>JAAUYS010000137.1 GCA_014804995.1 Clostridia bacterium | reverse complement strand
TTCTCCCAAAAATTCACGCTCATACTCTTTCAATATTTCCGCTTGAATCTGTACAGGGTCTGCATCCGTCAAATCATCAATCAATCCACGTTGCCGACGTACAGTATTCAACATCTCCAAAGCCTCTTCAGTGTCCACTGTTTTCAAATATTCCGCCGCGATATAATACATTTCACTCACTCGTAAAATAGGCATCCGATTACGTTTGGGACGAACGATTGCCCCACTAACCGTCTGATTGTCCATCTGCCAGAATTTTGAAAATACTTCCGGCACACCGTTATCCGTTTCAAAGAATACTCCACGGTAATCTCCCGTTTCATAAACAACATTACGCTTTGTCAACGGCGTAAGTGTCTCTTTAAAATACCCTTTGATATTCTCAATCAACTGAGTAGTATTCAATGCAAACAATTGTTCTGTTGAGAAGGTTCTATCACGCAAAGCAGCATTCGTAGTCGTTATGTCGTTCTTATTCACCCAGGAAAAAATTCCTTGGTCTTTCTGTGCATCGATTACTATTTTCGCAGCATTATAAGCCTCTTGCATTAAACCTGCATAAGCATATACTCTCGCTTTCAAACCTTGGACAGCATAGTAATTCAAATGAAAATCACGATTTACCAAATAGCCGTTATCTACTCCCGTCACATCTTTTCCGGTAAAAACAGGGTCGCTCTCCAATAAGGTCAGCGCCTCATCCAAATCCTGAACAATCAGACGGACAATTTCCTTGGTTGTCGACTGGGGAGTAATCACCGGTTTGGCATTCAAAACATAAGGAATTGTTTTCACGGAATCCGAATAATCGCACTCCCCATACAAACGGAACAAATCAAAATGAATAAACGCCCTCAAAGCAAGCGCCTCTCCACGAATAATCTCATAATTATCCCCCAACAAAACATCTTTCTTCTCTTCCGTGTATTGAATCAATGTATTCACATTGGCTATCGTCGTGTACATATTTTTCCAAACCGCTTCCACAATCGGTTTCGTTGTCACCTCTCCATAACGATAACGTACAAAATTACTATAAGCAGAACTGGTTGTTCCAAGCGTGTTACTATTACTTGCCCATTCCTGTCCTAACACTCCCACCATACCAAATGTCAACTCTTTTCCATATAGTTCTGGCTGACACAAAGCGATGTAAGCACCTGCCAATGCAGCTTTAAAACCTTCCTGCGTGCTGAACATCTCCTCAGCCTCTTCTTCCGTTTTTGGTTTTACATCCAACCAATCGCTGCAAGAACTGCCTATCAATACAGTCAAACAGCACCAAACGGTCATTTTTATCATATGTATCTTCTTCATAATATCTCTTTATTATCATATTTTAAAATGTTGCTTGCACAGAAAAAGAAAATGTTCGTGCATAAGGATACGCTGTACCTCTCTCTGTTTTCACCGTAGAAACACGGAACAATTCGTTTGAATAAAATTCCACTTTCAAGCGCTCAATAACGCTTCCTTTCATAAACCCACAATTACGAAAATCATACCCTACATTCAAAGACGTCATCTGCAATTCGTTCAAATCCTGAACGAAACGGGAAGTAGGACGGGTAAACGCTTGTTGGCTGTTAAAAGCCTTGTATTTGGCCGCTACACCCGGAGTTGTCCAACGGTCGGAATACATACGGCGGTCAACGTTATATTGGATGTCGGCATTCTCAATTTTGTCCACCAACGTCTGGTTATAATACTGTCCGCCCAATTTATAAGCAAATCCGGCATTCACGGAAAACCCTTTATACTCAAAATTCAAACCGAAAGTACCGCTCATCTTGGGCATATCATCCCCCACAACCACCTGATCGACAGGATCCCAAGCATAAACCATACGACCATCATGGGACAAAAAGATTTCACTACCATTCATCGGGTCTATTCCCAAAGAACGTACCGCCCAAATGGCATTCATCGACTGACCTTCCGCATAACGAACCGAAGGTTTGGTCACGCCCTTGTTGCTTTCATGATCAGGCACACCTGTCGCCGTTTTCTCTTCATCACGTTCGTTGTTCATAACAGACAAAGCATCTGAAATCTTCGTGATTTTATTCTTGTTGTGCATTGCCGAAGCGTAGACACTAAAATAAATCCCACGCTCCACATCGCGAATTGCCCGATAGTTAATCTTAGCCTCCAAACCTTTATTACGCGTTTCACCTAAGTTCTCCGTATAACTATTAAAACCGACAGATGCGGGCAAAGAAACCGGCGTCAAGAGATTTTTCGTATTCTTGATATAGTAATCAAACGTAATATCGAACGCCTGTAAAAAAGAAAATTCGATACCGAAATTATTATCCTGCGTCTTCTGCCACTGCAATTCGGGATTAGCCAAACCCAACAGATAGGAACCGATGATATTGTCATAACTATCATTGTAATATTTGTAAGTAGCAATCGCCTGATAAGAATTAAAATTCTGAGAACCGGAATAACCTGTTGAAGCTCTTAAACGCAACTTTTCAATGAAAGACACATCCTCCATAAAATGCTCATTGTGAACATTCCAACCAATACCCGTTGACCAGAAACCTCCCCAACGTTTATCTTTACCAAACAATGAAGAAGCATTTGCACGATAGGTGGCATCCATTAAGAAACGGTCGTCATAAGAATAATTGGCTGAAACCAACACGCTGGTCTCGCGTGATAAAGATTCTGAACCATAAGGACTGCCGGACACATATTGTTTTGCATGAGTAATATAATCCATCTTATTATTGGCAAAACCTTCCGCCTGGAAATAAACCATATCATTCTTTTTCTGTCCGATACTCCACTGTGCATTGGCAAAAATCAAATGTTTTCCAAATAATTTCGAATAATTTAATGAAACATCTGCATTGATATCCATACTCTTGCCTGTACCTTTCGTATATCTACCACGATTAAAATATTCCTCGCTATCAATAGAAATATCACGGAAAGAAGTATGATCACGTGGCAAAAATACTTCACTACCATCTTTACGATTAATCAAACCGAAACGCCCTTTCACTTTCATTCCTTCAAAAGCATCCCATTCCACATACAGATTCTCTGTCACATCCATATAATCAGTAGAATTCTTTGTATTTAACGACGCATTAATCATCGGATTGTAAATCGGATGACTTCCCTGCATATTGGCAATATTATAATCCCCCATAACTTCCCGAATACTACCATCTTCATTATAAGGTCGCCAATAAGGATTCAATTGCGCATATTCCGAAAATGCACCATAAGGAGATTCGTCTGCCTTATTAAAGGAAACAGAAAGCTGGTTACGAAACAAGAAATCACCAAAACGATACTGAAAATTGAAACCACCTGCAAAAAGCTCTCGATCAGAACCTTTCATAACACCAACAATTTTATTATAAGAAAAGTCAATGCTATAACGTACGGCCTCATCTCCACCCTCAAAATTCAAAGAATGTTTATGTCCTACACCCACATGCAACGGTTTGCTCAACCAATAAGTATTTACCCCTCTCAAAATTTCGTTATAATACTCATTATATTTTTCATCCATTGCCTGTTGAGTTACAGGATTTCCCAAAGGTGCCGTATAAACCCCCGCGCGTCTTTCAATCTCCAATTTCTCTGCGGCATCCGCCAAATTATAACTCGTCAAATCCGGCGTCTGGATATTCAAACTACCGTTATAAGAAACCCTCAAACGTCCGACTTCCGGCGTCACCGTCTCGATGACCACCACGCCATTTGCACCCTTCGAACCATACAAAGCTTTTGCGGTCGCATCTTTCAGCAACGTTACGGAAGCCACCCGGTTCATATCCATATCCATCACTTTCTCTATGGTCTGTTCAAAACCATCCACAATAAACAAAGGCTGATTCGGATTCGTTTGATATTTATCTTTCATATCCGAAAAATTGGAAGCACCACGCATCTGAATCTCAGGCACTCGGTTCGGGTCAGAGCCAAACTCATTACTTTCTATTACTTGAAAAGACGGATCTATATTTTTCAACGACTGAAGTACATTCTGATTGCCAACCCGTTTCAATTCATCCGCCTTAATGGTCGTAACCGCACCCGTATAACTATCTGCTTTCCGGGTGAACATACCTGTCACCACCACTTCCTCCATATCGGCAGCCTGTGGTTCAAGATAAATAGTGATTTCATCGTCCTTTCCAAGAGTAACGTCCTGAGAAGCATAACCAATAAAAGAAACTTCCAAGGTGGAAACTTCGTCCGCCAAGGTCAGTTTGAACTGGCCATGAACATCAGCGGCAGTCCCGACATTTGTACCCTTAATCTTTACCGTAGCACCGGGCAATACCTCACGAGTCTGCTTATCCACGATTTTTCCGGTAATCACACGTGCTGACTGCTGGGGCAAGTTTTGATTATTCCGGCGAATGACAACGTGATTGTCAATGAAACTATAACTCACCCCTTTCCCCTTCAGACAATAATCCAGGATTTTATCAATCTCTTCATTCATAAAATCCACGTTTACAGTTCCTAGTCGCTCCAAATCATACGTATTATAAACAAAAGCGAGATCCGTGAGCTTCTCGATTTCTATAAACAATTGTTTCACACTCACGTTATCCAATTTGATGCTTACACGCGTGTGTTGAGAAAACCCTATTGCCTGTATTTGCAAGCAAAAAAAGGTTAAAACAAAGAAAAGTTTTGCCATAAGAAACCATTTTCTTACTTTTTCCCTGGGATAGCAAACTCCCTTCAGCTTTTTTTTCATAAATTTGAGATTTAATTAGTAATTGATTTTTCAATTATTACAGAGGGAAGCACGCACGACCAAATGAGTATTCCCTCTGTTTTTTATTTAGCTATAACCGTAACAGTCTTTCCTTTTACCACAAAGTCGAAACAGCCTATTCCCTTCAATATCTCAAACACTTCTTCGACACTATCAAATTTCCTGAGCTTCGCCGTCAAAATCAAATCTTTCAAGTCCGGATTCTGATAAAAATACGAGAAGTCGTACCATCGGGACAATTCTTTTAAAATATCTTCCAAGGCTGTTTCCCTATAAACAAAATATCCATCTTTCCAAGCCGTGTAAAGCATTGTTTCCACCTCTCTGACTTGTATGCCGTCTTCATCGACCACCGCCTGTTGACCTGGCATCAATTTACATTCCTTCTCCTGATGAGCCACCAGCACCGAGCCTTTCACCAAAGTGGCGGCCAACCTTTCTTCTTTGTAACTTCTCACATTAAACTCTGTCCCCAAAACAGTGATACAGGTATTGTCAACACACACGACAAAAGATTGCCCTGCTTGCTTCGTAACCACAAAATATCCCTCCCCCTTTAAATACACTTTTCGCTCATTACCGGTGAACTGCACTGGATAAGTCAACTCCGACTCTGAATTCAGCCACACTTTTGTTCCATCCGACAATACAATTGAATATTCACCACCCCGAGGAGTTATCAAACGATTCTGCTCGTCCTGTCTTATACTATCTCTATTTCTATGGTAGATCAAGGTATTACCTTCCTTTTTAAAACAAGAGTTACCCCGAAACGTAGTATCGTCCGAATAAGTGTTCAATTCAATTTCCTCATTGGAGCCCAACAACAATAGCACGGCTTTAGGACTTCCGGGTTCAATCTTTTCTCTATGTTCAAGCGATAGTAATTCCTGCGACTTTTCGTGTTGAATGGAATAATAGCCCACAAAAAACAATAAGGCAATCGCAGCCGCATATCCCAAAACTTTTATCCAAGGATAAGTCTGTTTCCCGAAATGTTGTTTTTCAATCCGGCAATTTAGCTCTTGCCAGGCTTGCTCTACATTATAATAACCGTTTCCTGCTTTCAGCCAACAATTACGTATTTGCTGAAACAAAGACATATTATCAGGAGAGGCGATTAACCAATCTTGCAATTGAAGAATCTCTTTATCAGAAGCCGTCCCGTCTAAATAACGAATAATCAGATGCTGTATGTTGTTTTCAGAAAAGCCAAAGTTGTCCATCGAATTTTGAATTTGTATTTAGGACAACTCAATCTCAAAAAATACTTACAACATTTTTTAAAAATACAATAAAAAAGATTTCGCTCTTTTTCAAATGAGCCAAATCATCCCTCAAACGTTTCATTGCACGATATAGCTGAGTCTCAACTGTGCGTACAGAAATATGGAGACTTTCAGCTATTTCATAACTTTTTTTACCAGCAAATCGGCTCAGAATAAATATTTCCCTGCACTGGCCGGGAAGATTTTCGACAGCCTGGTCTATTTCCTGTACAATCGTACTCTGTCTTTTTTCATCTTCCCAATACTCACTACTCTCTTCATTTTTGGAATGTTTCTGTAAAAATTTAAGAAAAGCCAGTTTTACTTTTTCATGCTTCAATGCATTCAAAGTGGCATTATAAACCGATCGATACAAATAAGATTTGACAGATTCACGGATATGAAGTCCCTGACGCTTCTCCCACAACGAACAAAATATATTCTGCACCAAATCTTCTGCCATATCCCGATCCTTGATTATACTTTCCGCATAAAGACATAAACGTACATACCATTCCCGAAACAATTCCTCAAAAGCCATTTTATCGCCTCTTGAAATCGCCCTCATAACCTCTTCCATATGTACCTGTGCCGGCGGCATAACAAAAAAAAGGATCCCGCTTTCCTCAGCAAAGAAAAATATTATAATTTGTCATTTATATATCAAATAACCCTATCGCAAAGATAGGAATAAATTAAGTATGGCACCTACATACATT
>JAAUYS010000136.1 GCA_014804995.1 Clostridia bacterium | reverse complement strand
CCTTTTACTATATCTTGTATTTGTTAAAAAAATTTTAATCAATATTTAGTTATTCGGTTGACAAAACAAAGCGGTATTGATATAATTAAATTCCAACTGGAAACCGCACGGCAACTGACGAGCTGAATGCGAATTAACGCAAGGAAGCCGTGTGGAATAATTAAGTCGTTCGTCTGGGCTATTTCAATATTTTAATAGCTCAGTTTTTTATTTAAAAACGCATAGAAGCTACGCATAACATTGTCGCGCTGTGGCAACCCTCAGTCATTTACGGCAAGTAAACTCCTTCGGGTTATCCTCGCGCTCCTCGTTCTGCTTGCTTATCTGCGTTTTTGACGACAATTTTTAGACGGTAATTTAACGGCAAAATTTGAGGGGCGGTATGAAAGGTCAAATTCATTCATTCGAATCTTTCGGCACTGTAGACGGACCCGGGGTGCGCTTCGTCCTGTTTATGCAGGGTTGCCCTATGCGCTGTAAGTATTGCCACAACCCCGACACCTGGCAATTTAATTGCGGTACGGAGTACACGGCGGAAGAGGTTGCAAAAAAAATTCTCCGCCAAAAAAGCTATTTAAAAAACGGCGGTGTAACCGTTTCCGGCGGTGAACCGCTTGCACAGATTGAATTCGTAACCGAGCTTTTTAAAATTTTAAAGGAAGAAGGTATTCACACCGCGGTTGACACCTCCGGCGTAACCTTTAACCCCGACAGCGAAACAAATTTAAAAAAGCACGAAGAACTTTTAAAATACACCGACTTAATTTTACTTGATATTAAACACATAGACGAAGGTTGCCATAAAGAGCTGACAGGTTTTACAAATGAGCATACGTTAAAGTTTGCAAAATTCCTTTCGGACAACGGCAAGGATATGTGGATAAGGCACGTTTTAGTAACGGGCATAACCGACGGTGAGGAAAGTCTTTTAAGGCTTAAAGCTTTTATTTCTTCTTTAAAAACGGTGAAAAAGGTAGAGGTTTTACCCTATCACTCAATGGGTGAAACAAAGTACGAAAAGCTTGGTATTGATTACCCTTTAAAGGGTTTAACCCCGCCAACGGCGCAAACTGTTGAAAAAGCACGCAAAATATTGGAAGCAAACGCAAATACTAACGGATAAAGAAAGAGGTTTTAATTATGAAATTCAAAGCTTGGGAAAATTTTAAAAGCGGTAAGTGGTGTGAAGAAGTCAACGTCAGGGACTTCATTCAGCACAACTACGCTCCTTACGAGGGTGAAGGCGACTTCCTTGCGCCCGCAACGAAAGCCACTTTAAAGCTCTGGGACGAAATCTGCGACCTTTCCGCCAAGGAAAGAAAGGCGGGCGGTGTGCTTTGCGCCGATACCAGCGTAGTTTCAACTCTCACTTCCCACGGTGCGGGTTATATCGACAAAAAGCTTGAAAAAATCGTCGGACTTCAAACCGACGAACCTTTTAAGCGTTCCCTGCAACCCTTCGGCGGAATTAAAATGGCCGAACAGGCTTTGAATATGTACGGTTACGAGCTTGACCCCGACGTCAAGAACGCGTTTTCAAAGTACCGCAAGACCCACAACGACGGCGTTTACGACGCGTACACTCCCGAAATGCGTCGCGCCCGCAAAGCGCACATTTTGACGGGACTTCCCGATACCTACGGCAGGGGCAGAATTGTCGGCGACTACCGTCGCGTTGCCTTATACGGCGTAGACTTTTTAATTGCGCAAAAAGAACAGGACAAGCTCAATATGGACGGCGTTATGACGCCCGAAAAGGTACGCGACAGAGAGGAGCTTTCCGAGCAGATTAAAGCGCTTAAAAATTTAAAGGCGATGGCTTCTTTGTACGGGATAGATATTTCCAAGCCTGCGGAAACCGCACAACAGGCAGTGCAGGCGCTTTACTTCGGCTACCTCGGCGCAGTCAAGGACCAGAACGGCGCGGCTATGTCGATAGGCAGAAACTCAACCTTCCTCGACATATATATCTCCCGCGATTTGGAAAACGGAACGCTTGACGAAATTTCCGCACAGGAGCTTATCGACCACTTCGTAATGAAGCTCAGAATAGTCAAGTTTATGCGTACCAAGGAATATAACGAGCTTTTCTCCGGCGACCCTACCTGGGTAACGGAAAGCATAGGCGGAATGGGTGTGGACGGAAGAACGCTCGTAACGAAGACTTCATTCAGAATTTTACACACCCTTACAAACTTAGGACCTGCACCCGAGCCTAACCTCACCGTTCTTTGGAGCAAGGCTCTCCCTAATGGCTTTAAAAAGTTCTGTGCTGGGCTTTCCATTGAAACTTCTGCTATCCAGTACGAAAACGACGATTTAATGAGACCCGAACTCGGCGACGACTACTGTATCGCTTGTTGCGTCAGCGGTATGCGCGTGGGTAAAGATATGCAGTTCTTCGGTGCGCGCGCAAACCTTGCAAAGTGCCTTTTGTACGCAATCAACGGCGGTAAGGATGAAATAGTCAAGGATAAGGACGGCAAGGCGTTACAGGTATCGCCCGTGTTTGAACCCGTCTATTCAAACGACGCGCTCAACTTCGTGGAAGTAAAAGAGAAGTACGAGCAGATGATGGACTGGCTTGCAGGGCTTTACGTCAACACCTTAAACCTTATCCATTATATGCACGACAAATACAGCTACGAAGCGCTTGAAATGGCTCTTCACGACACTAAGGTCCGCCGTTTCTTCGCAACCGGCATTGCGGGGCTTTCCTGCGCGGTTGACTCTCTTTCCGCAATCAAATACGCAAAAGTTTACCCCGTAAGAAACGAAGAAGGTATAGTCGTAGACTTTAAAATAGAGGGGGAATATCCCCAGTACGGCAACGACGACGACAGGGCGGACGAGCTTGCGGTTTGGCTTTTGAAGTCGTTTATGAACCGCATAAAGAACCAGTACACCTACCGTGAAAGCGTTCCCACGACGTCCATACTTACGATAACGAGTAACGTCGTATACGGTAAGAATACGGGCAGTACTCCCGACGGAAGACTTAAAGGCGAACCCTTTGCCCCCGGTGCAAACCCTATGCACGGCAGGGATAGAAGCGGTGCGCTTCCCTCGCTTATGTCCGTATCCAAACTCCCTTACGAGTATTCCAAGGACGGAATTTCCAATACGTTCTCAATGGCGCCCCAGTCGCTCGGTAAAGAGAAGAGCGTACAGGTAGAAAACCTTGTAAACGTAATCGACGGTTATATCGGCGACCAAGGCTATCACCTCAACGTCAACGTGTTCAACCGCGAAACTTTACTTGACGCGCAGGCACATCCCGAAAAATATCCCAACCTCACCATAAGGGTATCGGGCTATGCAGTAAACTTCAACAAGCTCACGAGGGAGCAACAAAATGATGTAATATCCCGCACCATTCACGAACACTTTTAAAAAACGCATATAAGCTACGCAATACTTTGTCAAGCGTCGCTCCGCCTTAATCGTGTACGCAAAAGTACACTCATTGCGGTCGTCGCTTAGCTTTCCTCGTCTTGCTTGCTTCTCTGTATTTTTACCTCTTAAACAAGATAAATTTATGTAACAAATAAGCCCGTGCCGAAGACCTTCGGCACGGGCTTAAAATATCGTTATTTAAGGCATATATAGGGGGCAATTGCAATTTTTACTACGAATAATACGCCACTGCGCCCTTAAAAATGGCGTACGCAATCTTGTCTTGGTACTCGGCGGAAATCAAAAGCCTTTCGTCCTCCGTGTTGGATAAAAATCCGCACTCTACAATTACGGAGGGATTAGCGGTACATTTAAGCATATAGTAATCCCCAACAAGCGCGGAACTCTTTTTTACGCATTCTTCCATAGCGTTTAGGGAGCTTTGAATGCTGTCTGCAAGCGCCTTTCCGCATTCGCTATCCTTATCGAAGAATACCGTTCCGCCCCTGCGCGAGGGTATCGGGCAGAAGTTTTGGTGTACGGATATCACCATATCCGCGTGGCTTTCTTCTATAATTTCTTTGCGTTTTTTCATATCGCGCATTTTAAATCCGCTTGTTGAAAGCCCGTAAAGTCCGCCGTTATTGCTTCTTGTCATAACTGTTTTAAAGCCTGCGCCCGAAAAATAGCCTTTAAGCTTCTTTGCAATGGCTAAATTTATGTCGCTCTCTTTAGTGGAAGTCTCTGTTCCGCGCACGCCCGCGTCAATCCCGCCGTGTCCTGCGTCTATAACTATAACCTTTTCGCTGACGGCGGTGGCTTCGGTACTTACAGTACCGCATAAAATTCCAAACGTTGCGCCCGCGCATATTATAAGCGCGACGGCTATAAGCGCGCTTTTTCTAAAAAAGATAAATTTCACGCTATATACTTATGGAATTATTGCATTTTTTATGATTGTATGGTACAATTAACAGTGGGAGAATATGATGTTTCAATTGTTTACGACCCTGCCGGAAACGCAGGTAAAAAACATAAGCCCCGTAACCCTTGCATTCGTAGGCGATGCAGTTTACACGCTGTACGTCCGTGAGAAGTTGGTTGCAGAACACGACTTTTCCACGGGTACGCTACAAAAGCTTTCTTCGTCTACGGTATCCGCGCACGGGCAGAACGAGCTTTTGGAGAAGATTTTGCCACTTTTGACGGAAGACGAGCTTGCAATTTTTAAACGTGGAAGAAACGCCAAAAAACCCACGCGTTCAAAGAGCGCTACCGTTGCGGAGTACAACAACTCAACGGGGTTTGAAGCGCTTTTGGGCTATTTGTACTTAACTGGTAAATACGAAAGACTTGAAGGTCTTTTAAGCGGTAATTAAATGAAGACAGAAGGCAGAAACGCAGTATTGGAACTGCTTAAAACGGATAAAAATATAGATAAACTTCTCATAGAGAAGAACCCGCAGGGAAGCTTAAACAAAATATTTGCGGAAGCTAGGAAAAAGAACGTCCGCGTTCAGTTCGTAGACAAACGGGTTATGGATAAAGAGAGCGTTGAAAAACGCCATCAGGGCGTAATCGCCTTTACCACCGACTACGAATATTCTTCTTTAAGCGATATTTTGGACAACGCTAAGGAAAACGGTCTTATAATTCTCTGCGACGGTATAGAAGACGTGCATAACCTCGGTTCTATTATAAGGGTTGCGGAGTGTGCCGGCGCCGACGGCGTTATTATCCCCGCCAACAAGTCGGCAAGCGTAACAGAAGCCGTTATCCGCGTTTCTGCAGGCTCTGCGGAGCATATGCGCGTTGCCAAGGTCAATTCATTGAGCTACGCCCAGGAGGAGCTTAAAAAGGCGGGTTTTTGGCTGTACGCGCTGGAAGCCGACGGCGAAAGCATCTACAAAGCCGACCTTTCGGGCAAAGTTGCGCTGGTTATAGGCGGAGAGGACAGCGGTGTCAGAAGACTTACAAGGGAAAACTGCGACTTCTGCGTTTCACTTCCGCTGTACGGCAAAGTAAACTCTTTAAACGCCTCGGTTGCGCTCGGCATAGCCGTCTACGAAGTAATTAGAAGAAGATGACTGACGAAGAATTAGTGCTTCTTGCCCGCGACGGCGTAAAGTCCGCGCAGGAAGAAATTTTAAATAAATATTCTGGGCTTGTGCAAGCCATTTCCGCCCGATTTTTCCTCCACGGAGGAGAAAACGAGGATTTGGTGCAGGAAGGTATGGTCGGGCTTTACTCGGCTATAAACAATTACGAGGCAGGAACTGCGTCCTTTTCAACCTACGCGTACGCCTGTATAAGGAATTCCGTAGTGGACGCAATGAAAAAGTCCCTTGGCGCAAAGAACCTTGCCCTAAACGATTTTGTCCCCATAGTTGAAATAAGCGGAGAAATTTCCCCTTTCAGTCCGGAAGAAGAGGTTATCCGCAGAGAAAACAGGCGTGAATTTTTGCAAAAGATTTCAAAAATCCTTTCCTCTACCGAATTTAAAGCGATAGTAATGCGCCTTGACGGTATGGGGGTTGGGGAAATAGCTTCCGCGCTTTCCAAAACGCAAAAAAGCGTATCAAACGCTTTAAGCCGAGCTAAAACCAAACTTGAAAAACTTTACTTATAAAACCCGCTTTTTAAGCGGAAAGGAGCAGTTTCTTGGCATATCTTGCTTTTTACAGGACTTTCAGGCCGACGACCTTTGACGAAGTAGTCCGTCAGGAACATATTGTCCGTATCTTAAAAAATCAGATAGAGAGCGACAAGGTAGGACACGCTTACCTTTTCTGCGGGCCTCGCGGTACCGGTAAAACAACCCTCGCCAAAATTTTCGCCAAGGCGATAAACTGCGAAAACCCCGTTAACGCCTCGCCCTGCGGTAAGTGTCCCGCTTGCCGTGCGCTTGCAAACGGCTCCAATTTGGATATTTCGGAAATAGACGCCGCCTCCAACAACGGCGTTGACGAAATGCGTGATTTAAGGGAGAAGGTGCAGTACCCGCCCGTTGCCGGCAAGTATAAAGTCTATATCATAGACGAAGTCCATATGCTTACGCAGTCGGCATTCAACGCGGTTTTAAAAACTCTTGAAGAACCTCCCCGCCACGCAGTGTTCATTCTTGCAACTACGGAACCTCAAAAAATACCCGCAACCATTCTTTCGCGCTGTATGCGTTTCGACTTCAAGCTTATCCCCCAAAGCGATTTGGAAGGTTTGATTAAGTCCGTCTTTGAAAGAACGGGCAAAGAGTATGAGGACGCCGCAATTTCCGCAATAGCGCGCGCAGGTGCAGGTAGCGCCCGCGACAGCCTTTCAATCGCAGATATGTGTGCATCGTACTCCCGCGGTAAGCTCACTTACGACGACGTGAACGCCGTTTTAGGTAGTGCGGAATGGGCGAAAGTGGCACATATATGCGGGTCTATCTTAAAAGAGGACGTAAACGGCGCGCTCACCGCAGTAGAGGATATTCTCTCTACAGGCAAAGGCGTAGGCGTGCTTATAAAGGACATTTTATCCTTTTTGAACGAGTGTACTATAGTAAAAGTATGCAAAACCGCGCGTGAAATAGTAAATTTACCAGACGCAACGTATAAATTAATAGAAGAAATAGCTTCCGTCTGCGAAGGACACAAGCTACTGCGCGTAACCGAGATATTTTCCAGGGCGGAAACGGATATGCGCTATTCCGTAAACGGCAGAATAACGCTTGAAACGGCTGTTTTAAAGGCTTCAATGCCCCAAATCGACTACGATATTGATGCGTTAATCGGCAAGATAAATGCGCTTGAACAGCGCATATCAGGGGGTCTACCGCTAAATGTACCTGCTCCTAAGCCTGTGCAAAGCGAAAAACCCGCAAAAAAGATAGTTCTGGAGGAAGATACTTCGGAAAAGGTTGAAGAAGTTCAAAAGTTTGAAAAACCTGCGGTAAAACCCGAAGAAACCGCAACCCAACCGCAGATTTTTGACAATATGCCCGTAAAGCCTGCGTTTATAGGCGGTATCGGCATAGACAAGAACAAAATTTTCGCGCAATTCATAAAAAGTTTGCGTACGACGCGCAAAAACGCCGTTCTTTTTACCCTCTGTATGGATTTAGACCACGCGTTTGAGGGTGAGAAACTAATTCTTTTTACCGAGAGCGAGGCGGTTTTAAAATCTTTAGGTCGCGTAGATAACGCAAAATTCATTTCGGAAGTTCTTTTGGAACTCGGCGTAACGGATTACGAGGTGCGTTTGAAAGCCCGCGGAGAGGACGGCTACGAAAAAGCTTTAAAAGAGCTTAAAAGCAACTTCGAAGGAACCGATATTGAAATAAAATAACCCCGAAACTTCAATATATATGGGGGTTAATCGCAAAAAACCGTAAATTTAAGGAGATTTAAATATGGCAGGATTTAAAGGTGGAATGGGTGGAATGGGCGGTATGCAGAATATGCTTAGAGAGGCCCAGAAGATGCAAGAGCAGATGCAACAGGCTGACGCCGAGCTTGAAGAGCTTGAAGTGGTAGGACTTTCCGGTGGCGGTGAAGAGGGCGACGAGACGGTTGTCGTCTATATGAACGGCAAAAAAATAATAAACGGTATAGAGTTCGGCAGTAAGCTTTCGTCTCTCGTAGATATTTCCGACGAAGACGACGTTGAAATGCTTGAAGACCTTATTATGGCCGCCATCAACGACGGTTATAAAAAAGCCGACGCCGTTTACGAGGAAAAAATGGGACCTTTCGCCAAAGCCAGTAAGGGGCTTATCTAATCCCTGAGGAGATTTGAATGGACGTATTCATTGAGCCTATCGGCAGGCTTATAAACCAGTTTTCAAAATTGCCCGGCGTGGGCAAAAAAACCGCCCAGCGTTACGCCTATAAAATTATAGGTATGACCGAGGCGGAAGCTAAGGAGTTTGCCGAAAGCATAGTAAACTGCAAGAAAAAGGTGCGCTATTGTAAGGTGTGCGGTAACTTTACCGAGGAAGAAACGTGTGAAATCTGCAAACGCAGACAAAGCAGCGTTATCTGTGTCGTTAAAGAACCCAAGGACGTAATTGCAATGGAAAAACTGCACGAGTTCAAGGGCGTTTACCACGTTCTTCACGGCGTTATCAGCCCTATGGACGGAATAGGTCCTAACGACATACGCATTAAAGAGCTTTTAGCCCGTATTGACGGTTCTGTGCAGGAAGTAATAATGGCTACCAACCCCGACGTGGAGGGTGAGGCCACCGCAATGTACATTGCCAAGCTTTTAAAGCCGTTGGGCGTAAACGTTACGCGCATAGCCCACGGAATACCCGTCGGCGGTGAACTGGAATACACCGACGAAGTTACTCTCTCCCGCGCGTTATCCGAAAGAAAGAGTATTTAAATAAAATTTGTTAAACCACCGAAACTTCAATATATATGAGGGTCTATCTATGAAAATTTCAGTTTTAGGTTGCGGACGCTGGGGTTCGTTTATTGCTTGGTATCAGGCGACCGTTCTTAAAAACGACGTCGTAAGCTGGGGTCCGGAGGGCGACTATTCTTACGAGGTTTTGAAAACCACGGGCAAAAACGAATATGTTTCGCTGGACAAATCTATAAAACTGACCTGCGACTTACAGTTTGCCGTAAACCACGCCGACGTAATTATAATCTCCATTTCGTCGCAGGGCTTGCGCGGGTTTATGAAAAAGATTACCGCTTACCCCGTAAAGGACAAAATCTTTGTCCTCTGTATGAAAGGCATAGAAGAAAGCACGGGCAAACGCCTTTCTGAAGTTTTGCTTGAAAGCGGTATACATAGGGATAAAATTGCCGTTTGGGTAGGCCCGGGACATATTCAGGCGTTCACGCAGGGTATTCCCAACTGTATGGTAATAGACAGCTACTCCCCCGAACTAAAAAAACACCTTGCCGACAATTTTAAATCAAATCTTATCCGTTTTTACTACGGCAACGATATAATCGGGTCTGAAATAGGCGCCGCGGCAAAGAACGTCTTGGGTATCGCCGCAGGGCTTTTGGACGGTAGCGGTTACGTAAGTTTAAAGGGTCCCTTAATGGCAAGGGGCGCGTACGAGGTAGGTAAACTCATAAAAGCAATGGGTGGCAGGTTCAAGTCCGCGTACGGGCTTGCGCACCTCGGCGATTATGAAACAACGCTCTTTTCAGAGTATTCCCACAACCGCCGTTACGGCGAGATGATGGCGCACGGCGCTAAGTTTGACAAGCTTGCAGAGGGCGTTATGACGGCAAAGGCTATGAAGGAGCTTGCCGACAAATACGGGCTTGAAATGCCCATAACAGAAGCCGTTTACGAGGCTTGCTTCAACTCCCACGCATTTGAGGGCGGGGACGGCGCAAAGACCTGTATGGATATAATTTTAAAGCTTTTTGACAGGGAAACCAAAAGCGAGTTCTAAATGAGAAACCGCACAAAAATAATCTGGATAGCCGTCTGCCTGGCGGTTATGGTAATCTGCATAATTTTAGGCGTGCGCTACAATCTGGAATACCTGATTGTGGGTGGCGTCGTCTTCTGTGCCATAGGTCTTTCGGCTCTCGGCATAATTATTAAGATAAAGACGTTGAAAGAGATTAATCACGAGCTTAAAATGACCGCAGAAGAGGGCGACCCTGAAAACGTAGGCGAACTCATACAGGCAAGCTTCGGTTTTACCAAAGACGCCAAAGAAAGGTTTAAAAAATCTTCCGTCGGCGATAAGCTTAAAGTTATAGCTTTATTCGGCTCGCTGGGGCTGTTGCTTCTTACAATGGCTATCGGGGTTGCCTTTGCCAACGCAGGCACCCTTGAAAACGGAACTACAACAAATATTGCAACAATCGGTTTCATATTAATGGGTATCGGCGGAGGAGGATTTTTTCTTGAAATTATTCTCTTAATCGTAATATCCAAAATCATACACCGTTAAATAGAGGACTAAAAAATGTTAAGAAACGATTTAAGAAACGTAGCGATTATCGCCCACGTAGACCACGGCAAAACTACCCTCGTGGACGCAATGTTAAAGCAAGGGCATACCTTCCGCGACAATCAGGCGGTAGAAGAAAGGGTTATGGACTCCAACGCGTTAGAGCGTGAGAGGGGTATAACTATTCTTGCAAAAAACACTTCAATAAACTATAAAGGCGTAAAAATAAACGTCGTTGACACCCCGGGACACGCCGACTTCTCAGGCGAAGTAGAGCGCGTAATGATGATGGTAAACGGCGTACTCGTTTTAGTAGACGCGGCGGAAGGACCTATGCCCCAGACCCGCTTCGTAATGCAAAAAGCGCTTGAAATGGGTCATAGGCTCATTATAGTCGTAAACAAAATCGACCGTCCCGACGCAAGGCTTAACGAAGTTCAGGACGAAATTTTAGAGCTTCTTCTCGAACTCGACGCGTCTGACGACCAGTTAATGTCCCCCGTAGTATGGTGTTCGGGCAGGGACGGCACGGCAACGCTTGACTTAAACACCCTCGGCAAGGATTTAACGCCCCTTTTTGAGACTATTTTAAATCACATTCAGCCTATGGACACTGATACCGAGGGTCCTGCACAGGTTCTCGTATCTTCAATAGACTACAACGACTATGTCGGGCGTATCGGCATCGGCAGAATAGAGCGCGGCACAATTAAGGCGGGACAAGCCGTAACCGTCTGCAACTACAACAACGTACAGCTCAAAGCTCCCGGCAAAATCGTCAACTTATACCAAATCGACGGTTTAAACAGGGTTGCCTGTGAAAGCGCAAGCGCGGGCGACATCGTCTGCTTCTCCGGTCTTGAAAAAATCAACATCGGCGACACCGTCTGCTCCAACGACTGCGTAGAACCGCATAAGTTCGTAAAAATTACCGAACCCACGGTAGAAATGACCTTCTCCGTCAACGATTCGCCTTTTGCCGGCAAAGAGGGCAAAATGGTTACCACAAGGCACCTTCGCGACAGGCTTTTCAGGGAGCTTTTAAAGGACGTATCTCTCCGCGTGGAAGAAACGGGTTCTGCCGACTCTTACCGCGTCTGCGGAAGGGGTGAAATGCACCTTTCGATTTTAATCGAAAATATGAGAAGGGAGGGCTATGAATTTCAGGTATCTACCCCCCGCGTAATGTATAAGGACATCGACGGCGTCCGCCACGAGCCTATGGAAAGGTTAATAGTAGACGTTCCCGACGACGCTACGGGCGCAGTGTTCCAGAGTATGGGAAACAGGAAGGGAGAGCTTCTTCATATGTCCGCCGTCGGTACGAGAACAAGGCTTGAATTTATTATTCCCGCCCGCGGGCTTTTCGGTTACAAGTCGGAGTTTTTAACTTCAACCAAGGGTGAGGGCGTAATGAACAGCGTATTCTTCGAGTACCAGCCGTATAAAGGAGAGCTTTTAAGGCGCAGTACGGGTTCGTTAATCGCGTTTGAAACGGGCGAAGCCGTAACCTACGGATTATTCAACGCACAGGGCAGGGGTACGCTCTTTATCGGCGCAGGCACGCCCGTGTACGAGGGAATGGTCATCGGTGAAAGCCCCAAGAGCGAAGACATCAACGTCAACGTCTGCAAGACCAAACATCTTACGAACACCCGTTCGAGCGCCAGCGACGACGCTTTAAGGCTTATCACTCCAAAGAAGATGAGCCTTGAAGAATGCCTTGAATTTATCGGCGACGACGAGCTTTTGGAGGTAACCCCCAAAAGCATCCGCATAAGAAAGCGTATTTTGGACAGTGAGTTGCGTGCAAAGGCTAACGCCAAGATAAAAAAAGGACTTGTTTAAAAACGCATCTATACATCGCAATACGGTGTTGCGTTCCGCTTTATATCGGGTCATTTACTTCAAGTAAACTCCCCTCATAAATGCTCACGCTCCTTGTCTTGCTCGTATATCTGCATTTTTGGGCTTCTTGTCATTCTGAACGACCCGTTGTCATTCTGAACGCAGTGAAGAATCCCATATTCTTAACCGCATACTTCACAAATTCATAATTTTCAATTTAAAATCATATAATTAACCACTCGTAACAGAGTGGTTTTTTTAGTTCAACCGCAAATAAGCTACGCAATACTTTGTCAAGCATCGCTCCGCCTTAGTTGTGTACAAAAAGTACACTCCTTGCGGTCGTCGCTTGCTTTCCTTGTCTTGCTTGCTTCTATGCGGTTGAAAAGGAGTGTGGAATGGAAGAAGGACACAATTTATCAATAGAGCAGTGCAAAAGAATATCAGCAACGGCAATAGTAAGCGTTGACAGCTTTTCCGATAAACAGATTTTAATGTCCTATTCGGGCGGAAGAATAGTAGTAACCGGTAGCGGTATGAAGATTGTAAACTTCTCAAAAACCAGCGGTGCTTTTTCTGCCACGGGCGATATTTCGGGCGTTAAATACCTGCAAAAAGGCTCTTCCTTAAAACAAAAACTTTTCAAATAATTTTCGGTGTAACACAATGCAATTTTTCGTGTTTATGGCTTGTATGTTTTGCGGTATTTTAAGCGGGCTTGTTTACGATACGCTGTATATCGCGCGGTGCGTTCTGTGCGGTATTGATAAACAAAACTACACCGTAAAGGACAAAATTTTCATAATTTCGGCGGATATTATATACTGCCTTGCGTTCTCGGCAGGCTTCGTTTTCGTGTCCGTTATGTTTGATTTTGAGGCGCTTCGGCTGTATATGCTGTTGGGTTGCGTTTTGGGCGCGCTCATATATATAAAAAGTTTTCACTTAATTGTTGCATTTTTCGTAAAGAAAGTTTATAATATAATCACCAAAGATAAGGAGAAACACGGTGGACGAACAAAAGAGATTTCGCCTCGCGGCCGCAATAACCGTAAACGTAATACTACTGATGGCCATTTTAGTCGCCGTACTTATCTT